>NZ_JCAXDO010000070.1:0-1092 GCF_059740205.1 Serratia sp. LTN-2
GCTGGAAACGCCGGCGGGCAAGGCGCTGCCGCTCAATCAGGCCGGTGATAAGCAGGGCCTGCAGGCCGGCGGCAATATTTTGGCGTTGCAGGCCTATGTGCGCGGCGAACCGCAGGCGCTGGAGCGAAAGACCATTGGGCGCGGGGCCTTCAGTGCGGTGGCGACCTTTAATCTGGCTTATGAGTAGGTGACGGATATGAAAATAGGAATAAAAATATTGGCGATGTTTATCGGCTTGTATTCTTCTGCGGTGTTTTCCGCTGCCTATCAAATGAACGTAGTTTTTCTTTATGGCAGGACTTATGTGTCCATAGAGTCATGGGATGTCAATGACAAGACACCCAATCCTATGACTTGGGGGAATGTAAAGAGAGACGTCCTTTATTTTTTATTTTCGGTAAATGGTGGGCACGGGCTTACCATCAGTAATCACCTTTTTGAGGTTCCCGGCGCGAGAAACGCAAAAACTATGGGGGAATTAGGCAAGCTGTTTATTGCTCAAGGCTATCTTGGGCAATGGGTTGTTGCGGATAGAGGTTCAGGATCCGCAACTAATAGGGCCTGCTGGCAGTTCGGATATCCTAGAACATATGTAGATACCTCATCTGCTACAGCTTTTGATGGTACGTGCGCGTATTCAGAATATGGACCAGAGACATGTCAGGTAGATGCGCCTTATATTGAAATAAATCACGGCGTATTGGTTCCCTCAGAGGTGAATGGTAATTCGGCTTATACCGATATTTATATCTCATGTTCTAAAAATATGTCGGTCTATGTTATGTCCCAATCAGGGGTGAGTTCGGTGTCGTTGTCGCCACTGACTGGATTACGCAGCGATCTTATGATTAATGACAAGAGGTTGGGGGATGGCGTCAAGATCTCCGCCTCAACCTCGCCAACCCGGTTACGGCTTTCTTCAACCTTAAGCGGTTATGATGCCCAGTCGGTAGGGACGTTTTCCGGCAGCTTACCCATTATTATTGCCGTGCCTTAAGCTCTGAATGTTGCTAGTTCAGGAGAATGAAGAAAAATCTGCTGATATTAATGCGATTCATTAATGTGTGACCATTCGCTGAATGGCCGGCCAGT
>NZ_JCAXDO010000071.1:0-1091 GCF_059740205.1 Serratia sp. LTN-2
AAAAACGCTTATATCATCGATGCCATCCGTACTCCATTCGGCCGTTATGCCGGTGGCCTTGCACCTGTCCGTGCCGATGACCTTGGCGCTGTGCCGATTAAAGCCCTCATGCAGCGTAACCCAAATGTAAATTGGGAAAAGGTCGATGATGTGATCTATGGCTGTGCCAACCAAGCCGGTGAAGACAACCGTAACGTCGGCCGTATGTCAGCACTACTTGCTGGTTTACCGTATCAGGTGCCAGCAACCACCATTAACCGTTTGTGTGGTTCATCACTCGATGCCATTGCTATTGCTGCCCGTGCCATTAAAGCAGGTGAAGCAAACTTGGTGATTGCTGGTGGTGTGGAAAGCATGAGCCGCGCACCCTATGTAATGGGTAAGTCAGATAGTGCTTTTGGCCGTAGTCAGAAGATTGAAGACACCACCATGGGCTGGCGTTTCATTAACCCTAAACTTAAAGAATTGTATGGTGTAGACACCATGCCCCAGACTGCCGAAAACGTCGCTGAACAGTTCAAGGTCAATCGTGCAGATCAGGACCAGTTTGCCTTGGTGAGCCAACAACGCACCGCAAGCGCGCAAGCCAAAGGCTTTTTTTCTAAAGAAATCGTGGCAGTTGAAATCCCTCAGCGTAAGGGTGATGCTGTTGTGATTGATACCGATGAACATCCACGTGCATCGACTACGCTTGAAGGCTTAAGCAAACTTAAACCAGTTGTCAAAGCAGATGGTACAGTCACTGCAGGTAATGCTTCAGGCATCAACGATGGTGCGGCAGCTCTACTGATTGCTTCTGATGATGCAGTTCAGGCTTACAACTTAAAACCACGTGCCAAGATCATTGCTTCAACAGCCGTCGGTGTAGAACCGCGTATTATGGGCTTTGCCCCAGCACCAGCCATTAAAAAATTACTTAAACAAGCCAACCTGACTTTAGATCAGATGGATGTAATTGAACTGAATGAAGCCTTTGCTGCACAGGCTTTAGCAGTGACCCGTGATTTAGGCTTACCAGACAACTCTGACAAGGTGAATCCAAACGGTGGTGCCATTGCTTTAGGTCATCCACTGGGTGCATCAGGTGCACG
>NZ_JCAXDO010000072.1:0-1080 GCF_059740205.1 Serratia sp. LTN-2
GCTGGAAACGCCGGCGGGCAAGGCGCTGCCGCTCAATCAGGCCGGTGATAAGCAGGGCCTGCAGGCCGGCGGCAATACTCTGGTGTTGCAGGCCTATGTGCGCGGCGAACCGCTAGCGTTGGAGCGAAAGACGATTGGGCGCGGAGCGTTCAGCGCGGTGGCGACCTTTAATCTGGCTTATGAGTAGGTGACGGACATGAAAATAAAAATATTAGCGATGTTTTTCGCCCTGTATTCATCGGCGGTATTTTCAGCCGCTTATCAAATGAAAATCACTCATCGTGGTAACCAGGATGATATGAGTATAGAGTCATGGGATATCAATGACAAGACACCCAATCCTATGTATTGGACGGAGGCAAAAGCCGATAGGCTCCTTTTTCTTTTTGATGCAGACACTGAACATGGTCATACCGCGAGTAATAGGTTTTATGTTCCCGGTGCTAGTAAGGTAACAACCATGGGGGAATTGGGGGAGTTGTTTATTGCACAGGGTTTTTTGGGGAAAGTTATTGCCGGGGATAGAGCTTCTAGCGTAATTAAGAATGGGTGTTGGCGTTTCGGATATGCCAGGCCCAGTGGCTCGTCGTCTGTTGCCGTGGCTTTTGATAATGCGTGTATTTATGCAGAGTATGGGCCAGAGACATGCCAGGTGGATACGCCTTATATTGAAATAAATCACGGCGTATTGGCTCCCTCAGAGGTGAATGGCAATTCGGCTTATACCGACATTTATATCTCATGTTCTAACAATATGTCGGTCTATGTTATGTCCCAATCAAGAGTGAATTCGGTGTCGTTATCGCCACTGACTGGATTACGCAGCGATCTTATGATTAATGACAAGAAGTTGGGGGATGGCGTGCAGATCTCCGCTTCTACTTCGCCAACCCGATTAAGGCTTTCTTCAACGTTAAGCGGTTATGATGCTCAGTCGGTAGGGACTTTCTCCGGCAGCGTGTCAATTATTATTGCCGTGCCTTAAGCGTTGAATGTTGTTAGCTCAGGAGAATGAAGAAAAATCTGCTGATATTAATGCGATTCATTAATGTGTGACCATTCGCTGAATGGCCGGCCAGT
>NZ_JCAXDO010000074.1:0-1034 GCF_059740205.1 Serratia sp. LTN-2
CGCCCACGGCAGATAGGGACCGAACTGTCTCACGACGTTCTAAACCCAGCTCGCGTACCACTTTAAATGGCGAACAGCCATACCCTTGGGACCTACTTCAGCCCCAGGATGTGATGAGCCGACATCGAGGTGCCAAACACCGCCGTCGATATGAACTCTTGGGCGGTATCAGCCTGTTATCCCCGGAGTACCTTTTATCCGTTGAGCGATGGCCCTTCCATTCAGAACCACCGGATCACTAAGACCTACTTTCGTACCTGCTCGAGCCGTCACTCTCGCAGTCAAGCTAGCTTATGCCTTTGCACTAACCTCACGATGTCCGACCGTGATTAGCTAACCTTCGTGCTCCTCCGTTACTCTTTGGGAGGAGACCGCCCCAGTCAAACTACCCACCAGACACTGTCCTCACCCCGGATCACGGGGCAGAGTTAGAACATCAAACATTAAAGGGTGGTATTTCAAGGATGGCTCCACGCAGACTGGCGTCCACGCTTCAAAGCCTCCCACCTATCCTACACATCAAGGCTCAATGTTCAGTGTCAAGCTATAGTAAAGGTTCACGGGGTCTTTCCGTCTTGCCGCGGGTACACTGCATCTTCACAGCGAGTTCAATTTCACTGAGTCTCGGGTGGAGACAGCCTGGCCATCATTACGCCATTCGTGCAGGTCGGAACTTACCCGACAAGGAATTTCGCTACCTTAGGACCGTTATAGTTACGGCCGCCGTTTACTGGGGCTTCGATCAAGAGCTTCGCCTTGCGGCTGACCCCATCAATTAACCTTCCAGCACCGGGCAGGCGTCACACCGTATACGTCCACTTTCGTGTTTGCACAGTGCTGTGTTTTTATTAAACAGTTGCAGCCAGCTGGTATCTTCGACTGGCTTCAGCTCCATCCGCAAGGGACTTCACCTACATGCCAGCGTGCCTTCTCCCGAAGTTACGGCACCATTTTGCCTAGTTCCTTCACCCGAGTTCTCTCAAGCGCCTTGGTATTCTCTACCTGACCACCTGTGTCGGTTTGGGGTACGATTT
>NZ_JCAXDO010000075.1:0-1028 GCF_059740205.1 Serratia sp. LTN-2
CGGGCCGACTGGCAGGGCAACCTCAGCCACCAGACCGGCAGCGGCCAGCCGACCGACAGGCGGCTGGACTGGAGCCGGTATTACGCCTACCGCGCGCTGCCGGCGCTGCGCTCGAAGCTGACGGTGGGGGAGAGCTACCTGGACTCCGGCATGTTCGACAGCTTCCGCTTTGCCGGCGCCAGCCTGGTATCGGACGACAACATGCTGCCGCCCAACCTGCGCGGCTATGCGCCGGAAGTGGTGGGCGTGGCGAAGACCAACGCCAAGGTGGTCATCAGCCAGCAGGGGCGGGTGCTGTACGAGACCACGGTCGCCTCAGGTCCATTCCGCATCCAGGACATCAACGACGCAGTGACGGGCGAGCTGAACGTGCGGGTCGAGGAGCAGGACGGCAGCGTGCAGGAATTTGTGGTGAACACCGCCAATATCCCGTACCTGACGCGCCCCGGCTCGGTGCGCTTCAAGCTGGCGGCGGGCAAGCCGGCGGACTGGCAGCACCACGCGCGCGGGCCGCTGTTCGGCACCGGCGAGTTTTCCTGGGGGGTAAGCAACGGCTGGTCGCTGTACGGCGGCGCGCTGGCGGGCGGCGACTATAACGCGGCCTCGCTGGGTATTGGTCGCGACCTGATGGTGCTGGGGGCGCTGTCGTTCGACGTCACCCAGTCGCGGGCGCGGTTGCCACAGGAAGACGGGACGCTGAGCGGCGGCTCGTACCGGCTGAGCTACTCGAAGAGCTTCGACGAGTACGACAGCCAGGTGACCTTCGCCGGCTACCGCTTCTCGGAGCGGGACTTTATGAGCATGGGCGAGTACCTGGACGCGCGCTACTACGGCAACCGCAACGGCAGCGGCAAGGAGATGTACACCGTCACCTTCAACAAACAGTTTCGCGACTGGGGGCTGAGCTCGTACCTCAACTACAGCCACGAGACCTACTGGGACCGGCCGGCCAACGACCGCTACAACCTGACGCTGTCGCGCTACTTCGACCTCGGGCGCTTTCGCAACCTGAGCCTGTCGCTGTCGGC
>NZ_JCAXDO010000076.1:0-989 GCF_059740205.1 Serratia sp. LTN-2
CCAGAAGAAAAAGCTCGTGGTATCACCATCAACACCTCTCACGTTGAGTATGACACCCCGACTCGTCACTACGCGCACGTTGACTGCCCAGGGCACGCCGACTACGTGAAAAACATGATCACCGGTGCTGCTCAGATGGACGGCGCGATCCTGGTTGTAGCTGCGACTGACGGCCCAATGCCTCAGACCCGTGAGCACATCCTGCTGGGTCGTCAGGTTGGCGTTCCTTTCATCATCGTATTCATGAACAAATGCGACATGGTTGATGATGAAGAGCTGCTGGAACTGGTAGAAATGGAAGTTCGCGAACTGCTGTCCGCTTACGACTTCCCAGGCGACGACCTGCCAGTAATCCGCGGTTCCGCGCTGAAAGCGCTGGAAGGCGAAGCTGAGTGGGAAGCGAAAATCATCGAACTGGCCGAAGCCCTGGACAGCTACATCCCAGAGCCAGAGCGTGCTATCGACAAGCCGTTCCTGCTGCCAATCGAAGACGTATTCTCCATCTCCGGTCGTGGTACCGTTGTTACCGGTCGTGTTGAGCGCGGTATCATCAAAGTTGGCGAAGAAGTTGAAATCGTTGGTATCAAAGACACCGTTAAGTCTACCTGTACTGGCGTTGAAATGTTCCGCAAACTGCTGGACGAAGGCCGTGCGGGTGAGAACGTAGGCGTTCTGCTGCGTGGTATCAAACGTGAAGAAATCGAACGTGGTCAGGTACTGGCTAAGCCAGGCTCTATCAAGCCGCACACCCAGTTCGAATCTGAAGTGTACATCCTGAGCAAAGATGAAGGTGGTCGTCACACTCCATTCTTCAAAGGCTACCGTCCACAGTTCTACTTCCGTACTACTGACGTGACCGGTACCATCGAACTGCCAGAAGGCGTAGAGATGGTAATGCCAGGCGACAACGTGAACATGGTTGTAACCCTGATTCACCCAATCGCGATGGACGACGGTCTGCGTTTCGCAATCCGTGAAGGCGGCCGTAC
>NZ_JCAXDO010000077.1:0-977 GCF_059740205.1 Serratia sp. LTN-2
CCTTGTGCAGCAACAGCTTTTAGCCCGCTCTGAGCAGCAAAAAGGCTGAGCCTATTTTGGGCATGGGTAATCACATTCTTTTGAGTACTTATATTAATGCTGTCTCCAGCAATCTGATTAATTTGTGCATCAGCCGAGATGTGAATATCTTCTGAACTACTTAAAGCTATACCATCCGGTGAACTCAAAAGAAGTAAAGCTTTTTCAAATTTAGCGATTTGCTGCTGAATTTGTGAGGCAAAATCTTTTAACTGTTCAATCGATTCTATTTCATCGGTTTTCTGGTTTTTAGCAATGTCACTCAGTGCTTTACTGTTAGTTTGACTACCCTCAAGTTGCTTTTTCGCAACTTCGGCATCGAGGTGGTCTCCTTTAGCGTTATCCTGTTTATGAGTGGATACCAATAAACCTTGCCCCGCACGTAAAGCTCCCCATTGGTCAGTACGCAGTTCAAAACCTTCTCCGCGGTCTTCACTTTCTGCTTTATCTTTAGGGTGACTGAGTTTCCCCAGATTTAGCTGGCTTGCACCATGACTGCTTTGGAGTTGGGTACTAATTTGTCCCGGTGTATCATCAAATCTGAGTTGCCCAAACCCACCACCTGACACTTCTTTAGAACGGATACCACTGAGCTTTTTAGTATCAGGAAGCTTTCCTTTGTTATCAAATTTGGTTGGTTGGCGCTGTGCCTCATGAATTCGACCCATCACAAACGGTCGGTCGATATCGCCATTAAAGAAGTCAATAACGACAATTTCACCAATACGCGGTAAAAAACGCGCACCGTAACCTTCTCCAGCCCACGGCGTTAGAACATCAACCCAAGCTGAATCAGTGTCATTATTATTGGTTCCTGCGCCCCCATCATGACTATGGTCATCACTACGCGTAAACAGGAAGCGGACTTTAATACGCCCCCACTCATCTACATAGATTTCTTCACCTTCAGGACCCACCACTTTCGCACGTTGTGGATG
>NZ_JCAXDO010000078.1:0-959 GCF_059740205.1 Serratia sp. LTN-2
CGCGCAGCTGCAGGCGCGCTGCGGGCTGCAGACAGCGAAACCAGCGCGCTTATTGCTGACACGGTCATCCGCAACCGCAATGATCGTCAGTATCTGCAGCGTGTGATCAACGATGCCGGAAAAATTGACGATGTGCTGAACAAAATTACAGAGGCAATCACTTCCCTGGGCGCGCGTGTCACCAGTGAGCTGACGGCCTTCAGGAACGTTAACCGGGTATTCCTGGTCGGGGGAGGGGCATCCCTCATTGTAGAGGCTATCCGTCAGGCCTGGCCTCTGGCTCCTGACCGTATCGAGGTTATAGGCGATCCGCAGCTGGCGCTGGCCAGAGAGATTGCCCTTTACAATAAAGAGGACTAAACGTGCCGGACGGCCAGTATTCTTTCTATCTGCACAGCGACGATCGCACCGACATCGCGGCGATGGCGACCATCAGCACCATCTCGCAGCCCCTGCGCGGTGACTTCATCCGGACCGCCGCCACCGCCGGGGCGGTGATGTACCAGACGGATGCCCGTTTACCGGCTCTGATCCCGGTGTTCTTTGACGGGCACTTGAGCGCCATCCGGCTTTGCGCCGTGATGGCCCTGGTATCCGGCACCTGGTCTTCACTCTCAGGACTTCCTGATGAGCCTGATGGTGGCGTGGCGGCTCTGGCCATGTCACCGGAGACGGAATACCAGCGCCGGCGTTACACCCTGACGCTTCAGGATGACCGGAGCAGTGAACGGGTTGAGCGTGTGCTGACGGGCGTGTCATCCCGCCTGCGCGGAGAGCTGCTGAGAAACCTGATTATCACCGGTCTGGCCCTGCATACGACCGCACCGGAGCTGCCGCGTCTGCTGGCCAGTATGCCGGTACCGCCCGGCACGGTCAGCGAGCTGCAGGTTCTGGTTCAGCAGATGGCTGGTACGGCTGACGTGAGTATGGCTGCAGTGCCGGAGAAACCAGCGGAGCCT
>NZ_JCAXDO010000079.1:0-866 GCF_059740205.1 Serratia sp. LTN-2
AT
Organism: Serratia sp. LTN-2; assembly: GCF_059740205.1. Classification (NCBI taxonomy): domain Bacteria; kingdom Pseudomonadati; phylum Pseudomonadota; class Gammaproteobacteria; order Enterobacterales; family Yersiniaceae; genus Serratia; species Serratia sp. LTN-2. The sequence continues at coordinate 3 of NZ_JCAXDO010000079.1, forward strand.
TAGGGTTTGTTGACATTTACTGTTCATAATTAACCCTATAAAGGTAGCCATAAAAATATACATGCTAAAGCAACAGAACTTTGATAATTTCTTTTGAGCTTGTCATATCGAGTAGCTATTCCTCTAAATTGCTTTAATCTACAAAACATATTTTCAACTAAATGCCTGATTTTATATAAATACCAGTCCATATGGTCATTGTTCGATTGGCTATTTGTTTTCTTTGGTATATTCGCTTTAGTCCCTGTTTTCCTGATCTGTTCACGCAGTGGTTCTGAATCATAGCCTTTATCTGCACATACCACTTTTGTCTCTTTTAAATCTAATGTTGATATTAAATCAGGTGCAACTTTAACATCATGTGTGGTTCCATCGGTAATCATGAAATCAATAGGATTGCCATGTGCATCAACAATCAAATGTATTTTTGAGGAGTTTCCTCCTACACTTTTAGAAATAGATTGATTCGCTATGCCGGCAGAATGTTGATGAGCACGTACATGAGAGCCATCAATAAAAATCCACTCCATATCGGGGCATGAGGCTAGTAATTTGAATAATCTAAGAAACTTACCGCTGCTTGACCAACGATTAAAACGTTTGAAAATAGAGTTTGAATGACCAAAACAGCAAGGAATATCTCGCCACGGACAGCCTGTTCTAATTCTATAGAGAATAGCTTCAATAAAATTGCGTAAATTTGAGTTGTGGTGAATGGATAAATTACGCAGAATAACTTTCAACTTTTGCCAGTGTTGATCTGTCAGCATAGTACGAGGCATAGCGAATAGTAAAATTGGGTTTGGCGATTTGATTTTACTACTTCGCTATTTTTTTAAGCTAAAAGTGTCAACACACCCTAAT
>NZ_JCAXDO010000008.1:0-236457 GCF_059740205.1 Serratia sp. LTN-2
GGTGCATCCGGGAGGATTCGAACCTCCGACCGCTCGGTTCGTAGCCGAGTACTCTATCCAGCTGAGCTACGGATGCAAATGGCGGTGAGGCGGGGATTCGAACCCCGGATGCAGCTTTTGACCGCATACTCCCTTAGCAGGGGAGCGCCTTCAGCCTCTCGGCCACCTCACCATACGCTTCTTTCGAATTGTGCCTAACTTGCTTTAGAGAAGCTCATCGGCACTGCGTGGCGCACATATTACTTTCTCCGACTTTTAAGTCAAACAATTTTTCCCAACTCATGCGCGTTTGCACAATTCACACCCAACATGGGCGATTTCACGGCAAAAAGGGCGTTTTATCAACAGGCAACCGCAGCGTTTATCGCAACAAAGCAGGAAACTAACCGGGAAAATAATCACGAAAAAGAGAGGGGAGAACGAAAGAAGTGGCTAAAACGATGCAGTAGCGTCTCGTCTGGCAACGAGACGCTGCTTCGGAATCAGTAAGTCGTCTGCTGAGACTTCTCTGCCTGAATGCGCTGATAGATTTCTTCACGGTGAACCGAAACCTCTTTGGGGGCGTTCACACCAATACGCACCTGGTTGCCTTTTACCCCTAGCACAGTGACCGTAACCTCATCGCCAATCATGAGGGTTTCACCAACTCGACGAGTCAGAATTAACATTCTTTGCTCCTTGAAAGATTAAAAGAGTCGGGTCTCTCAGTTTCCCCGTCATTATCCATCATATGTGGTGAAAACGTAAGCCACGCAATCCACAATAAGTGTAAGCAGACTTGGTCCCACCTCAGATAATGGTAAGTTTAGCCGACCTGAAAAACTTTGTTCCCGCAATTGTAACTAAATTGTGTTAGCACAGTATGAAAACGCCATAATCAACAAAGTATTATGGCGTTTGTCCGTGCTATTTATTTATGTTCACAGCTTCGAGGCCACCCAGGCTTCTACGCTGTTTAACGCCGCTGGCAGGGCGTTGATATCCGTCCCCCCCGCCATCGCCATATCCGGGCGACCACCGCCCTTGCCGCCTACCTGCTGCGCCACGTTGCCGATCAACTCGCCGGCTTTTACGCGGTCAGTCAGATCCTTGGTCACGCCTGCGACCAGACTGACTTTGTCGTCAGCCGTCGTTGCCAACACGATGATGGCCGAACCCAATTGATTTTTCAGGTCATCCACCATGGTGCGCAGCATTTTGGCTTCGACATTATCCAACTGGCTGACCAACAGCTTCACGCCGTTAACCACTTTCGCCTGGCTGGACAGCGACGCGCTTTCCTGCGCCGCCTGCTGATCTTTCAACTGCTGCAGTTCTTTTTCCAGCGCGCGGGTGCGATCGAGCACCGAGCGCACTTTATCGGTCAGGTTGTTGCTGTCGCCCTTGACCAGCTGCGCAACGTCTTGCAACAAATCGCTTTGCTGGTGCAGCGTGGCGATAGCGCCTGCGCCGGTCACCGCTTCGATACGACGGATGCCCGCCGCGGTGCCCGACTCGCTCAGAATGCGGAACAGGCCAATGTCGCCGGTGCGGCTGGCATGGGTACCGCCGCACAGTTCGGTGGAGAAGTCGCCCATGGTCAACACGCGCACGTTGTCATCGTACTTCTCGCCGAACAGCGCCATCGCGCCCTTCTCTTTGGCATCTTCCAACGCCATCAGCTCGGTCTGTACCGGCAGGTTGCGGCGTACCTGCTGGTTCACCAGATCTTCCACCGCGCGGATTTGCTCTGGTTTCATCGCTTCGAAATGCGAGAAGTCGAAACGCAGGTATTTGTCGTTAACCAGCGAGCCTTTCTGCGCAACGTGGTCGCCCAACGTTTGGCGCAGTGCGGCGTGCAACAGGTGGGTTGCGGAGTGGTTCAGACGGATGCTGTTGCGCCGCTCGGTATCGATCTGCGCGTCAACGCGATCGTTCAGCTTCAGCGAACCTTGCGCCAGCTTGCCTTGATGACCGATAGCCTGGCCGTATTTCTGGGTGTCGTTGACCACAAATTCTGCGCCGGCGGCTTTCAGCACGCCTTTATCGCCGACCTGACCGCCGGACTCACCGTAGAACGGCGTCTCATCCAGCACCACCACCGCCTCTTCGCCGGCGCTGATCTGATCGACCGGCTGGCCGTCGCGGAACAGTGCGATGACCGTCGCCTGCTGCTCGTCGTGATCGTAGCCGCTGAACTGGCTGCTGCCGTCCACGCGGATCAGGCTGTTGTAGTCGGCACCGAAACCGCTGGACTCACGCGCGCGGCGGCGCTGGGCTTCCATCGCCTCTTCAAAGCCTGCTTCGTCAACTTTCAGACCGCGCTCACGGCAAACGTCAGCGGTCAGATCGACCGGGAAGCCATAGGTGTCGTACAGACGGAAAGCGGTTTCGCCGTCCAGGGTATCGCCCTGCAGCTTGGCCAGCTCTTCGTCCAGCAGCGCCAGGCCGCGCTCCAGCGTGCGGGCAAACTGCTCTTCTTCGGTTTTCAGCACCTGCTCAACCAACGATTGCTGGCGTTTCAGCTCGTCGGCCGCCGGGCCCATCACTTCGATCAGCGGTGCCACCAGCTTGTAGAAGAAGGTGTCTTTCGCGCCCAACATGTTGCCATGACGGATCGCGCGACGAATGATGCGTCGCAGCACGTAGCCGCGGTTTTCGTTAGACGGGATCACGCCGTCCGACACCAGGAAGGCGCAGGAACGGATGTGGTCAGCGATAACGCGCAGGGATTTGTTGTCCAGATCGGTCGCGCCGGTCACTTTCGCTACGGCGGCGATCAGGGTGCGGAACAGGTCGATCTCATAGTTGGAGTTCACATGCTGCAACACCGCCGCGATGCGCTCCAGACCCATGCCGGTATCCACCGAAGGTTTCGGCAACGGCAGCATGGTGCCGTCGGACTGACGGTTGAACTGCATGAAAACGATGTTCCAGATCTCGATGTAACGGTCGCCGTCTTCTTCCGGGCTGCCTGGAGGGCCACCCCAGATGTGATCGCCGTGATCGTAGAAAATCTCGGTGCACGGGCCGCATGGGCCGGTGTCGCCCATCTGCCAGAAGTTATCGGAAGCGAAAGGCGCGCCCTTGTTGTCACCGATGCGGATAATGCGCTCGGCCGGAACGCCGATTTGCTTCTGCCAGATATCGAACGCTTCGTCATCGGTTTCATATACGGTGACCCACAGTCTTTCTTTCGGCAGGTTGAACCAGTTTTCACCGGTCAGCAGTTCCCACGCGTAGCTGATAGCGTCGTGCTTGAAGTAATCGCCGAAGCTGAAGTTGCCCAGCATTTCAAAGAAGGTGTGGTGACGAGCGGTATAACCGACGTTTTCCAGGTCGTTATGCTTGCCGCCTGCGCGCACGCAGCGCTGCGAGGTGGTGGCGCGGGAATAGGCGCGTTTGTCGAGCCCCAGGAAAACATCCTTAAATTGGTTCATGCCGGCATTGGTAAACAGCAATGTCGGATCATTGTTAGGCACCAGGGAGCTGCTTGCTACAACCTGGTGACCCTTACTATGAAAGAAATCGAGAAACGCTTGACGGATCTCAGCGGTGCTCTTGCTCATAATTTTCCTGGAAAGGCTAGAATAACGACACGTGAGCCGGCGACGCGTCATCCCGACGATGACAACCAGCTCACGAACAAAAAGTGGGGATAAGATAAATTTTCTTCAGAGGGAAGTAAAACCCCGTGTGCGCTCATTGCGCAAAATCACGGTAAATTGACTGAATTTCTTCCTGGAAGAAGCCGCGATAGAGCAGATAACGCTGCACTTTGGCTTTCTCTTTCCAGTCGGTTGGCAATACATCGCCAAATTTTCGCTGCGCCACCTGTTTAGCCTGTTCACACCAGTCGATGTCGCATTCCGCCAGCGCGTCCTGCACCAGCGCTTTATCCACGCCCTTTTGCATCAGTTCGCTGCGGATGCGCTGCGCGCCATAACCCTTGCGGCTGCGGCTACCGATGTAACTGTGAACGAAACGCCGATCGTCCAGCCAGTTATGCTGATAACAGTAGGCGACAACCTGCTCGATCTGCGTAGGATCCACCGGCTCTTCAGCCACCGGCGATGATGCCGGCGCATGTGGCCCCTTGCTACCAAAACGGGCTTTCGCCACAAACGGCTGCGCCGCAAGTTTGCGGCGCAGTTCAGCTTCACTATGATCGCGTTGCGACAGCAGGCGCATGGCGCGGCTTAGCAAATCATTCATCATTCAAGCCTGAATTTATGGGATATGCGCCACACAAGCGGCGGCGCATACCTTCAGCGATTAGAACTGCTCGCTGGTTTCCGCTTCGTCGTCTTCGAAGTCGTCACCGGAAGCGGCCACCAGTTCACCACCGCTGTGCAGTAGCAGGTCGCGCAGCTTCTTGTCCAGCTCGGCGGCGATCGCCGGATTTTCTTTCAGGAAGTTACAGGCGTTCGCCTTGCCCTGACCGATCTTCTCGCCGTTATAGCTGTACCAGGCGCCGGCTTTTTCGATCATCTTGTGCTTCACGCCCAGATCGACCAGTTCGCCGCGGCTGTTGATGCCTTCGCCGTACATGATTTGGAACTCAGCCTGCTTGAATGGCGCAGCGATTTTGTTCTTCACCACTTTCACGCGGGTTTCGCTGCCCACCACTTCATCGCCCTCTTTGATGGCGCCGATGCGGCGGATATCCAGACGCACCGAAGCATAGAACTTCAGGGCGTTACCGCCGGTCGTGGTTTCCGGGTTGCCGAACATCACGCCGATTTTCATACGGATCTGGTTGATGAAGATCAGCAGGGTGTTGGCGTTTTTCAGGTTGCCGGCCAGCTTACGCATCGCCTGGCTCATCATGCGCGCCGCCAGGCCCATGTGCGAATCGCCGATTTCACCTTCGATTTCCGCCTTCGGCGTCAGCGCCGCCACGGAGTCGACGATGATAACGTCAACCGCACCGGAGCGGGTCAGCGCATCACAGATTTCCAGCGCTTGCTCGCCGGTGTCCGGCTGCGAGCACAGCAGGTTGTCGATATCGACGCCCAGCTTTTTCGCATAGATAGGATCCAGCGCGTGCTCGGCGTCGATGAACGCACAGGTTTTGCCTTCGCGCTGCGCAGCGGCGATCACCTGCAGCGTCAACGTGGTTTTACCGGACGATTCCGGGCCGTAGATTTCTACGATGCGGCCCATCGGCAGGCCGCCGGCGCCCAGGGCGATATCGAGTGACAGTGAGCCGGTGGAGATCGTTTCCACGTCCATGGAGCGGTCTTCACCCAGACGCATGATGGAGCCTTTGCCGAACTGTTTCTCAATCTGGCCCAGTGCCGCAGCTAACGCCTTTTGCTTGTTCTCATCAATAGCCATTTTTGCTCCTTCGTTTCGCAATGCCGGTGTTACCCCACACTGCCACTGAATGTATGTTGTGCAGGAAATGTCACTAATTATACTGTATGGTCATACAGTATCAAGCCTAATTTACAAAAATTCGTCAATGGCGGTTTGCAGCGCGAAGATCGTCGCCTGCAGCCGCACCGCATCGCGGTCGCCCTTGAATTGCATCTTGCGCACCAGCCCCCGGCCATCGCTGTTGGCGAAGCCGAACCACACGGTGCCGACCGGCTTTTCCTCGCTGCCGCCGTCCGGGCCGGCGATGCCGCTCACCGACAGCGCCAGATCGGCCCGCGCCGCACGCAGCGCCCCTATCGCCATCTCGCGCACCACCTCTGCACTGACCGCGCCGTGCGCCGTCAACGTGGCTTCGCTCACCCCCAGCAGGTCATGCTTCGCCGCATTGCTGTAGGTGACGAAACCGCGATCGAAATAGGCAGAGCTGCCGGCGATGTCGGTAATGGCCTTGGCGATACCGCCGCCGGTGCAGGATTCCGCGCAGGTGATCCAGCGGTTCTGCGCCTTCAGTTTCTCCCCCGCCAGCACGCTGAGCCGGCGCAGTTGGTTTTCACTCATAACCCCTCCTTCGCGAATTCAGGTATATGCGCCCGATAGTAGCATTTATCAAGGCGACGCGGCGGCCGGCGCGTGGAAATGCGCAGCGCCTCGCAGGCGGTGCGGTTTTAAGCGCCCGGTCAAGCTGCTAGTATCAAAAGAAGCGCCCCATCGAGCGGCGGCGCACCAGCACAAGGAACATCACGGAGGCGGCGCGCTGCGGCGGCGGCCTCAGGGCGCACCCGAAGAGATTAGGATGATAGAGTGAAAAAAACGTTGGGCGTATTCTTGCCGTTGTACACCACCACCCTGCTGCTGCTGTTGGGCTCGGGCCTGCTCACTACCTACGTCTCGCTGCGGCTGACCTCCATCCATGTCAGCAGCGCGCTGATCGGCGCCATCATCGCCGCCAACTACATCGGATTGGTGATCGGCGGCAAGGTCGGCCACTTTCTCATCGCCCGCGTCGGGCATATCCGCGCCTACGTAGCCTGCGCCGGCATCATCACCGCCGCGGTGCTGGGGCACGGCCTGACGGAGTTCATTCCCGCCTGGGTCGCGCTGCGTCTGGTGATCGGGCTGTGCATGATGTGCCAGTACATGGTGCTGGAAAGCTGGCTGAACGACCAGGCGGAATCCAACCAGCGCGGCATGGTGTTCGGTTTCTATATGGCGGCGACCTATCTCGGCATGTCGCTGGGCCAAATCGTGCTGATGCTGCAAAGCAACCTGGGTATCGCCACGCTGCTGGTGATCGCACTGTGCTTCGCGCTCTGCCTGGTGCCGATCGCCCTCACTACCCGCACCAATGCGCGCCACATGTCGCCGGCTCCGATGGAACTGCGTTACTTCGTCGGCGCCATCCCCAAAGTATTGGCCACCACGCTGGTGATCGGCATGGTGGTCGGCTCGTTTTACGGCCTAGCGCCGGTCTACGCCAGCCTGCAATCCTTAACCACTCAGCAAACCGGCCTGTTCATGGCGCTGTCCATCTTCGCCGGGCTGGTGGCGCAGTTTCCGCTCAGTTGGCTGTCGGATCGCTACAACCGCCCCTTGCTGATGCGCCTCAACGCCATTTTGCTGATCGTAGCGGCGCTGCCGCTGGCGCTGCTGCCGCACATCGATTTCCCGCTGCTGCTGGCGGTCGGGTTCGTCGTCAGCATGCTGCAATTTACGCTCTACCCGCTGGCGGTGGCGCTGGCCAACGATCTGATAGAGCCGGAGCGCCGCGTCTCGCTGGCCGCCTGTCTGCTGATGGCGTTCGGCGTCGGCGCCAGCATCGGGCCATTGGCGGTCGGCGCGCTGATCGAACCGCTGGGCGGCAATATCCTGTACGCCTTCTTCGCCCTGTGCGGCGTGCTGTTGGCGGCCCTCAGCCGCACGACGAAAGCGGAGGAACCGCAGCTGGCGCAGGACGCGCCGGTGCCGCACATCCCGCTGCCGGACAGCCTCGCCAGTTCGCCGCTGTCGCCGGCGCTCAACCCGACCTTCGATGAACAGATCATTCACGACACCATGCCGCCGCCGGAAGCGGCGCCCGAGGTCGACGATCCGCAGCCCGAAGAACAAGAGGTGGAGCCTTTGCCTCAGGGCGCCGATCCGGAAGAGGACACCGGCCTGAAAAAGGCGCACGCCATGCTGTAAACGGCGGCGTTACAGATCCTGGAAGGAGCCCAGCAGGAAACCGCGTTCGGCGATCGTCGCTTTCAGCGTCGGCGCGGTCAACACATCCAGCTCGACGAGGCGCGGGTGGCAGTATTGGCTCTGCAGAATGGTCGCATCGAGAAACGCCGGGTGGCACATTATTTCCAATGACTCGACGCCCTGCTCGTCGGCACGCGCCAACCTCTGCAGGAACAAGGCTTCGGAGATAGCCTCACCGTAGAATCCCGCGTCAAACGCATCGGTGCTGCAGGGCATCTGCAACGTAATATCGCGCCGTTTCGCCTCTTCGCGATCGAGGCGCAGCGGCAGACCCTGCGCCTGCGCGAACGCCTCCACCAGCGGATAAATCTGCGGCTGCATATGCACATGGTGGTGGCTATCGATATGCGTCGGCGGCCGGCCGAACAGCGTCACGAAGCGCGCGAACTGGCGCTGCAGCTCCTCGTGAATTTCGTCCAGCTGCAGCTCGCCGGCCTCGGCGCGGCGCCACAGCCATTTGCCCAGTTCGCCATGTTCGTTGACCAGCGAAGGCATGGCGCCCAGCGGCTTGCCATGGGTCAAAACGAAATGCAGCCCGATCGGCAACCCCGGATATTGCCGGCTGAGCGCCGCCGCGTGCTGCGCGCCGCCGCCGTTCACCATCGCCGTGGTGGAGGAAACGACGCCATGCTGATACGCCTCGATGACGCCATAGTTCTGCCCTTTGCTCAGGCCGAAATCGTCGGCATTCACGATCAGTAGTTTTTCCATAGAGACTCCCGCGGGATAGATTTTTGGCAAGGGAAGGCCGACCGCTCGGCGCGGCATTCCCCCTCGTTAAGGTAAAAATCAAATGATTAACCGACCGGCGTCCTGAAGCTCATCGGCATATCGGCGTTGATACTGATCGGGAGCGGCCCTAAAGAGGGCCGTAACACTTTTTTCGGTAGTTGCCTGGGGTCACGTCGGTGAGCCGCTTGAAGTTTTTAATGAACAGGCTGACATCGCCATAGCCGGAATCAAAAGCGATGTCGGAGACCGAATAGTTGGTGACCTCCAGCTGCGTCTTGGCGAAGTTGATGCGAATCTCATTGATCACCTGCATCGGCGTCTTCTGATAGTAGCGCCGCATCGCCCGGGTCAGGTACTCCTGAGTTTTCCCCGACAGCGCCACCATGTTCGCCAACGCCTTTTCGCCGAACATCGCCTTGTCATGCATGCCGGCCAGGGTGTTCTTCAGCCACTGCGGGATATCATCGCCGCCGTCGTTTTCTTCTTTATAATGTCGGATGCGGCTGATCACGTAGAAGGTCAATGTTTCGAGGAATTCGGCGAAGTCGTCCTCGCGAAACTGCGGCGAGCTCACCACCGATTCGATATAGGCCAAAAACTCGCTTCTCAGGCTGTAGGCCTGCGAGGCGACGAAACAACGCGGCAGCTGTTGCAAGTAATGCTCTTCAAAGAACGCTTTGCTGACCGCCACGTTGAAGATTTTCGTCGCGCCGAACTCGTAAAAGCTCTGGTGGTAGGAACCGATAGGAATAAAGACGAAATCCCCCCGTTCCAGCAGCACCCGTTTGCCGTTGATCTCCTGATAGCATTTGCCGCTCAGCACGATGGTGAACTCGTAATAGTCGTGCTGATGCAGCCCGGTGGCGCTTTCCACCTTGTTGTAGATAAACAGGTGAAAATCTTTGCAGTTAAAGAAATCCTGCTCGCGAATCAGCTTCACGTCGTTTGCGCTCAGTGAAATTCGGTTATCGGACACGGCGCCGGCCTCCCGTTAGTCAAATCCGTTGCGTCTGGCCGCCTCGGCAAACCAGTAACCGCTTTTCTTGATGGTGCGCCGCTGATCCGCCCGATCCAGCCGCACCAGCCCATACCGATTCTTGTAGGCATTCAGCCAGGACCAGCAATCGATAAAGGTCCACAGATGATAGCCCTTGCACTGCGAGCCTTCCGCCAGCGCGCGGTGCAGCCACTTCAGGTGCTCGCGAATAAAGTCGATGCGGTAATCGTCCTCCACCCGCCCATCGGCACCGATAAACGCTTCTTCGCCCTCGACGCCCATGCCGTTTTCCGAAATATAACAAGGCAGATTGCCGTAGTTCTCTTTCAGATCCATCAGGATGTCGTACAGCCCCTTCTCATAGATCTCCCAGCCGCGATGCGGATTGATTTTGCGGCCCGGCATTGCATAGTAGCTGAACAAATCCTCCGGCGATGCGATTGGCCCTGCGGCGCAACGCCCCTCTTTCGCCTGCACCCTGCGCGGCTGGTAGTAGTTGACGCCGAGGATATCCACCACGCCGCCTTCGATCAGCTGCGCGTCCTGCGGCTCGCAGTGCGGCATCAGCCCATACTGCTCCAACAGGTGCAGCAGCGCCGTCGGATAACGCCCCTTGGCGACCGGATCGAGAAAGCTGCGATTGAGCAGCAGATCGGCGTCGTGTGCGGCCTGCAGATCCTCCGGCGCATCGGAGCGCGGATAGGTCGGGCTCAGATTCAGAATGATGCCGATGCTCCCCGGCAACCCGCGCGCTCTGAAACGCTGCACCGCCATGGCATGCGCCAGTACGCTGTGATACGCCACGGTGACCGCCCGTTTGAAGTCCACCACGCAAGGGTAGTGCAAGTCATTCAGGTAACCGGCCTCCACCGGCACGATCGGCTCGTTGAAGGTGAACCAGTGGGTGACCCGATCGCCAAACAGGCCGAAACAGGTATCGGCGTAACGCGCGTAGGCCTCGATCACCGCCCGGCTTTCCCAGCCGCCGCGCTGCTGCATGCACAGCGGCATATCGAAGTGATAGAGATTGATAAACGGGGTGATGCCCTGCGCCAGCAGCTCGTCGATCATCGCGTTGTAGAACGCCACCGCCTGCGGGTTCACCTCGCCGTCGCCGTCCGGGATCAGCCGCGACCACGAGATCGACGTTCTGAAGGTATTGTGGCCCAACGTTTTGAGCAGCCCGATGTCGGTGCGGAAATGGTCATAAAAGGTCGAGGCCTCGGCCGGCCCGACCCGATCGTGAAAGCGCTCGGGCGCGATCTCGTACCAATAGTCGAAGATGTTGCGGCTCTTGCCGTCCCGCGCGGCCGCCCCTTCAGACTGCGGCGCGGAGGTGGCGCTGCCCCACCAGAACCCGTCGGCAAATTGATATTCCATACTCGCGTCCCTCGCGGGGCGGCCGCGCCGCCCCGTTCCACAGTTAGAATTTCAGCGCGTTGGCGATGTCTTCTTCGCTTTCTGTCGCCGCATCGATCTGGCTCTGCGCCTTGTTGGAGATCGCCACGAACGGCAGGTAAATCACGGTGGCGACCGCCAGGTTGAACAGGCTCAGCAACATGGCCATGATGCTGCCGTTGGTGTTGAAGAACGCCCCCAGGCCGACCGGCATGGTCCAGGGCGCGATGTTGGTGATCGGCGGGATCAGCCCGGAGTAATAAGCCAGCGAGGTGATAATGGTCAGCACCGGCTGCACCAGAATAAACGGAATGAACATCACCGGGTTCATGATCACCGGCAGGCCGAACAGGATCGGCTCGTTGATCTGGAAAATGCCGGATGGTGTCGCCAACTTGGCGACCTGGCGGTAATCCTCGCGGCGCGAAGCGATGAAGATGGCGATGATCAGGCCCAGCGTCGAGCCGGTGCCACCGAGGTAGATATAAGAGTCGACGAACGGTTTCGCCCACATGTGGAACTCTTTACCGGCGGCCACCGCCGCTTCGACAGAACCGTATTTGTTGTACAGCTCCACGTTTTCCAGCGCGAACGGCGTCATGATGCCGCTGTCCAGCGCCGCCAGCGCCATGGAGCCGTGCACCCCAAAGAACCACAGCAGCGAAGAGAACAGCACGTACACCCAACCCACCACGCTGCCCATCTTGGCCAGCGGCGCCGAAATGCCGTCCATGATGATCTGGTGGAAGTTGGTGCCCCAATGCGCCAGCGCGAACGCCACCAGCCCCATGATGGAGAGGATGATGAAGCCGGGGATCAGCGCCGAGAAAGAGCGCGACACCGAAGCCGGCACGCTGTCCGGCAGGCTGATCACCCAGTTGCGCCGCACGATGAAAGCAAACATCTCAGCCACCGCCAGCCCGATCACCATACCGGAAATGATGTTGGCGCCGCCCAGCCAGTTGGCGCCCACCGCATAGGCCTCGCCGACGTTGAACGGCGTGACGGTCATGAAGGCCGCCACCGCCAGCAGTGCCGAGGCCAGCGGATCGACCTTGCGCTCTTCGGCCAACGCCATGCTGATAAAGAACGGCGTCATCAGGGACATGATCCCCAGCGTACCGTTGTAAACGCTGCCGCCGATGCTCTTCAGGCCGTTAAGCGTCTCGATGGTGGAGGCGTCCAACCTCACGCCCAACGAATAGAAGAACGATCCCTCACCGAAGCTGAGGAACACGTTGTTGATCAACACGAACATCGCCCCGGTCAAGGTCAGCGGCATCAGGCGGATAAAGCCGTTCTTGATGGCGTTGACGTGGGGCTGCTTACCGATTTTTACGGCGAAAGGCAGGATAACCTTCTCGAGCGAGGCAATGAGGGTATTCACGGCGGCCTCCTGTTATTGGTTGGCTTTCTTGATGGCGGCCACCGCGGCCTTCAGTACGCCCAGCCCATCGACCTTGCCGTACAGCAGCGGATCGATGACTTCCACAGGTTTGTTGGGCAGCTGTTTTTGCACTTCCGGCAAGGTGTAGGCGATCTGCGGCCCCAGCAGGATCAGATCCGCCTCAACGCCCTTCTCGGCGGCCAGCGCTTCCGGGTAAGCGGCGATGATCACCGGCACTTCATATTTCTCTGCCTGCGCCTTCATTTTTGATACCAACAGGGAAGTGGACATACCGGCAGAACAAAACAGATAGATTTTTTTCTTTTCCATACCAAGCACCTCAGATAATCAAAAAAACCCCGTGTTATTTGTATGCCAGATGCAATCACGATTGCTTCACGCACATTCCTTATGAAAATTTCCGTCACGTTGCCCTGGTTACGGACAGTATACGGAGCATGAAAAACGGATCGGTAAGCCAGGAGGGGACATAACCGTCTCTCATTGACCTGGCGGATTGACCCTCTTCACATTTCGCACAAAAAAATAGTGTGACCGGGCTCTCAAATAACCGATAAAAACTCAGAATATTCGCAATAAATACTCAAATAGCAATTATAAACAGCCAGTTATGAACGCGCTGAGAATTTAAGGGTTTATTTGAGCCGGAACAAATGGAGAGGATATAAAAATAGTTCAGGCTTGATTCCCCCCTGCCATCCCGCACGCGGTGGCGTGGGGAGGATTACGTGGGCAGACGCAGCAACTCGATCATCGTGGTCAACGCCACGGGGTGATTTCTACGATTGGGATAATAGAGGTAAAAACCGGGAAACGGCGCGCACCAGTCGGCCAACACTCGCCGCAGCCGACCGCTCGCCAGGTGTTCTTCCACCTCCTGCTCGATGGCGAAAGCAATGCCGACGTGTGCCAACGCCGCCTGCAGCAACAGTCTGGCGTCATCCACGATCAGCGGGCTGTTGACCGCCACGGAAAATCGCTGCTCGCCCTGCTGAAACGCCCATTTGTAGCGCTCGCCCGAAGAGGCCTTGCGCCAACCGATGCAGCGATGCTGCAGCAAATCCTGCGGGTGTGCCGGTTCGCCATGCCGTTGAAAATAGTCCGGCGTGGCGACGATGGCAAAACGCAGATCTGGCGTCACGCGCACCGCGCGCATATCGTTGTGCAGATCCTCACCGAGCCGGATACCGGCGTCAAAGCCTTGTTCGACGATGTTGGCGAACCCCTCGTCCGCCACCACTTCCAGCGTAATGCCGGGGTACTCGCTGGCCAAGCGCCCCAGAAGCGGCACGATGGCGAGCTCGATGGCCGAACGCGGCGCGTTGATGCGCACCAGGCCGCGCGGCCCGTCGCGAAACGCATTCAGGCTCTCCAGCGCGGCGTCGATATCGGTAAAGGCCGGCACCAGCTGCGCCAGCAGATGCTCGCCGGCTTCTGTCGGCGAGACGTTGCGGGTGGTGCGGTTCAGCAGGCGAATGCCCACCTGCGCCTCCAGCTCGCGCAGGGTGTGGGTCAGCGTCGGCGGCGTTACGCCCAGCCGAGCGGCGGCGCGGCGGAAGCTGCGTTCACTGGCGATAGCCACAAAGGCCGCCAGGCCGGACAGTTCGGGTTTCTTCATGCTATTGATATAAATTATCTAATAGTGAGATGAATTTTTAGCGGATAGTTATCCGTCATCTAACAACATAGCATTGCGATCGAACCCATTACCAGGTATCGATGCGATGATTAATGCTACAGCTCCAACTCATGAAACGCCGCGCAGGCTGGCGGGTAAAGTCGTACTGGTGAGCGGCGGCGGCACCGGCATCGGCCGCGCCGCAGCGCTGGCCTATGCCCGCGAGGGCGCCAAAGTGGCGTTGGCCGGCCGGCGCGCGGCGGAGATCGAAGCCACGGCGCGCGATATCGCGTTGGCCGGCGGCGACGCCCTGCCCATCGTGACCGACGTCGCCCAGGAGGGTGATATCCGCCGGCTGCTCGCCGCGGTGACCGCCCATTACGGCCGGCTCGACGTCGCCTTCAACAACGCCGGCATCATCGGCAACTTCGCCCCCATCACCGAACAGACCAGCGAAGATTTTGACCGGGTTATCGCCATTAACCTCAGAGGCGTCTGGCTGGCGATGAAATACGAGATTGAAACCTTCCTGGCTCAACGCTCGGGCGGCGTGATCATCAACACCTCCTCCTGGCTGACCCACGGCGCACTGGCCGGTTCATCCAGCTACTCCGCCAGCAAAGGGGCGCTCGATGCGATGATCCGCGCAGTGGCGCTCGAATACAGCGGCCAGGGCATCCGCGTCAATAACATCAACCCCGGCATCATCGACACGCCGATGGCGCGCGGCAGCGTGGCCGACAGCGCGGCGTTCGCGCCCTTTATCGCCCATACGCCCGCCGGCCGCCTGGGCGAATCGGAAGACATCGGCGATGTGGCGCTGTGGCTGGCGACGGACGAGGCCCGCTTCATCACCGGCCAAAGCCTGCTGGTGGACGGCGGTTACACCATCGCCGGCATGCGTTGAGGAGACGAGGTCATGAACTACGTTCGGCTTGGCGACAGCGGCCTGAAGGTGTCCCGCCTCTGCCTGGGTTGCATGACCTACGGCGATCCGGCCTGGCGGCCCTGGGTGCTGAAGGAAGATGAAGCGCGCCCCTTTATCCGCGAAGCGCTGGAAGCGGGCATCAATTTCTTCGATACCGCCAACATTTACTCCGGCGGAGAAAGCGAGCGTCTCCTCGGTCGCGCACTGAAAGCGTTCGCCCGTCGTGAAGACGTGGTGATCGCCACCAAGGCCTACTTCCCGATGGATGCGCAGCCGAACAACCGCGGGCTGTCGCGCAAGCACCTGCTGCACAGCGTCGACGCCTCTTTGCAGAGATTGGGGACGGATTACCTCGATCTGTTCGTGCTGCACCGCTTCGACAGCGAAACGCCGATCGAAGAAACCGCCGACACCCTCGACGCCCTGGTGCGGGCGGGCAAGATCCGCTATCTCGGCGCGTCTTCACTGCATGCCTGGCGCTTGATGAAAATGCTGGCCTTTCAACGTCAGCACCGCCTGGCACCGTTTATTTCGCTGCAGAGCCAATACAACCTGGTGACGCGTGAAGACGAAGAAGAGCTGATCCCGCTGTGTTTGGAAGAGGGGCTCGGCCTGACGCCCTGGTCGCCGCTGGCGCGCGGCGTGCTGGCCGGTTCAGGCATGGCCGGCACGCTGCGCGCCGCCACCGACGAACAGGCACCTCGTTGGTACGGTGGCAGAGACGAAGTTGAGCGTACCGTCGCTGCGGTAGCGGAGGTGGCCGCCGCGCACGGCGTTCCTCCGGCACAGATCGCGCTGGCCTGGCTGTTGGCCAAACCCGGCGTGGCGTCGCCGCTGGTGGGCATGTCCAAGCCGCATCATCTGCAGGATGCGCTGGCAGCGCTCACCCTCAGGCTATCGCCGGAAGACGTGGCCGCGCTGGAGGCGCCTATCGCGCGCGTTGCCCGCCCCGAGCGCTGGTAGCCCATTTGCCTTCATTGCAGGAGAGAAGACATGTCATACGCTGTTACCGTGCGAGCGGTGTTGTTCACCCTCGCCACCACACTTCCCCTTAGCGTTCCGGCACAGGCCGCCATCAGCGCAGCCTGCGCCGCAAGCAGCATGACGCTGCCGCCCGGCGCGCTTTACCCCAACGGCATCGCCCGCGCGGCGGACGGCACCCTGTATGTCGGCTTTGTCACCAGCGGCAATGTGCTGCGTAAACGGCCGGGTAAAGCGTGGGAAACCTTTTTCCCCGGCGCTGACACGGTGTTCGCCTCAAACGCGCTGAGGCTGGACGAAAAACGCGGGCTGCTGTGGGGCAATTCGCCGGACTTCCTCTCCGGCGGCAAAGCGCGCGCCAACCGCATCTACGCGCTGAATGTCGCGGATGGCACGCTCGACCGCAGCCTGGTGCTGCCGGCGGGCGAAATGGGCAACGATATCGTGCTCGGCGCAGACGGTACGGTGTACGTGACGGAAACCCGCGGCGGCGGCATCCTGCGCCTGCGGCCAGGCGAGACGGCATTCAGTACGCTGTTTCAGGATCCGCAGTTAGCGGCCCCTAGCGGGCTGGGCGCCGCCGGGATCGTGCTGCTCGACGATCGGCTGATGGCAGTCGCCAATTTCGGTACCGGTAAGCTCTACACCCTCAGCTATAACGATCCCCAGCCGCAGCTGGCGGAAATGCAGCTGCCGCGCCTCATCGAAAACCCGGACGGAATGGGGTTGGCACCGGACGGCGCGCTGATCGTGCTGGAAAACGCGATCCAGAGCGGCCACGGGCGGATCCTGCGGATCGCGTTGCCGAAGGCGGCAGGCATGCACCAGCTTGAGGTCTTGCGCGAAGGCATGGAATCGCCGGTCAACCTGACCATCACCCCGCAAGGCTGCGCCTTCGTCAGTGAGTCGCGCATCCGCCACCGCCTGCTGCCCGGCTATGAAACTGACGTGCCCGACAGCTTCCGCCTCTATCAACTGCCCTTGCCTCTCACCGCCGCACAATAAGCTCTGCGCCGCCTCTACGGGCGGCGACTTGCGTTGTTGCCCGCAGACGAACGACAATCTCGCTTCGTTACCAACCCGCCTTGCGCAGCGCTTCCCATTTTTACCTGTGACAGCCGATTGCCCGCTGGGCTAGTATAAGCGTCTGTGCAAACCTTGGGTTTGAACACGCCGTTTGGCGTTTTGATGACTTGATTTGCGCCGCCCGCCAAGCGCTGAATGGGGCGACGCCTGCTGAAACAATGTGATAGCGAATGACGACAATGAAAATCACAGTGACCTTTACATTCAATGGATTGGAAAAATAATCGCATGAATAGCACCGATAAACTCGATTCGCACACGCCGATGATGCAGCAATACCTGCGCCTCAAGGCCCAGCATCCTGAAATCCTGCTGTTCTACCGCATGGGTGACTTCTACGAGCTGTTTTACGACGACGCCAAGCGCGCTTCCCAACTGCTGGATATCTCGCTGACCAAACGTGGCGCCTCGGCGGGCGAACCGATCCCGATGGCCGGCGTGCCGCACCACGCGGTGGAGAACTATCTGGCCAAGCTGGTGCAGCTCGGCGAATCCGTCGCCATCTGCGAACAGATCGGCGATCCGGCCACCAGCAAAGGGCCGGTCGAGCGCAAAGTGGTGCGCATCGTCACCCCAGGCACCATCACCGACGAAGCGCTGCTGCAAGAACGCCAGGACAACCTGCTGGCGGCGATCTGGCAAGACGCGCGCGGCTTCGGTTACGCCACCCTGGACGTCAGCTCCGGCCGCTTCCGCGTCGCCGAGCCGCAGGATCTGGAAACCATGGCCGCCGAGCTGCAGCGCACCAATCCGGCCGAGCTGCTCTACCCGGAAACCTTCGAACAAATGGCGCTGATCGAACAGCGCCACGGCCTGCGCCGCCGCCCGCTGTGGGAATTCGAACTGGAGACCGCACGCCAGCAGCTCAACCTGCAGTTCGGCACCCGCGATCTGACCGGCTTTGGCGTCGAGCAGGCGCACCAGGCGCTGCGCGCCGCAGGCTGTCTGCTGCAGTACGTCAAAGATACCCAACGCACTTCGCTGCCGCACATTCGCGGCATCACCATGGAGCGCCAGCAGGACGGCATCATCATGGACGCCGCCACCCGCCGTAATCTGGAGCTGACGCAGAGCTTGTCCGGCGGCAGCGACAACACGCTGGCGGCGATCCTCGATCGCACGGTGACGCCAATGGGCAGCCGCATGCTGAAACGCTGGCTGCACATGCCAACCCGCGACATCAAGGTCCTGACTGCCCGCCAGCAGGCGATCGGCGCATTGCAGGAGCTGTTCGTGGATCTGCAGCCTTCGCTGCGCCAGGTAGGCGATCAGGAACGTATTTTGGCGCGTCTGGCGCTACGTACCGCCCGTCCGCGCGATCTGGCGCGCATGCGCCATGCTTTCCAACAGTTGCCGGACATCCGCGCGCTGCTGCAAGACGTAGAGACGCCGCACGTGCAGCAGCTGCTGTCGCAGGTGGGCCAGTTCGACGAACTGCGCGAATTGTTGGAACGCGCGGTCATTGAATCACCGCCGGTGCTGGTGCGCGACGGCGGCGTGATCGCCCCCGGCTACAACAGCGAGTTGGACGAGTGGCGCGCGCTGGCGGACGGTGCCAGCGACTACCTCGACCGGCTGGAGATCCGCGAGCGTGAAAAGCTGGGGCTGGATACGCTCAAGGTCGGCTTCAACGGCGTACACGGCTACTACATTCAGGTCAGCCGCGGCCAAAGCCACCTGGTGCCGATCCACTATGTGCGCCGCCAGACGCTGAAAAACGCCGAGCGCTACATCATCCCGGAACTGAAAGAGTACGAAGACAAAGTGCTCACCTCCAAGGGTAAGGCACTGGCGATCGAGAAAAGCCTGTACGACGAGCTGTTCGACCTGCTGCTGCCGCACCTGGCGGAACTGCAACAAAGCGCCGCCGCACTGGCCGAGCTGGACGTGCTGGCCAACCTGGCCGAGCGCGCCGATACCCTGAACTACGCCTGCCCGACCATGAGCGAGCAGCCGGGGATCCGCATCACCGAAGGCCGCCACCCGGTGGTGGAGCAGGTGCTGAGCGAGCCGTTTATCTCCAACCCGCTCACCCTGTCGCCACAGCGTCGCATGCTGATCATCACCGGCCCTAACATGGGCGGTAAAAGCACCTATATGCGGCAAACGGCGCTGATCGTGCTGATGGCGCACATCGGCAGCTATGTGCCGGCTACCAAGGCCACCATCGGCCCGGTGGATCGCATCTTCACCCGCGTCGGCGCGGCGGACGATCTGGCTTCTGGCCGCTCCACCTTCATGGTGGAGATGACTGAAACCGCCAACATCCTGCACAACGCCACCGAGCACAGCCTGGTGTTGATGGATGAGATAGGCCGCGGTACCTCCACCTACGACGGCCTGTCGCTGGCCTGGGCCTGCGCCGAGAACCTGGCTAACCGCATCAAGGCAATGACGCTGTTCGCCACCCACTACTTCGAGCTGACGACCCTGCCGGAGAAAATGGAAGGCGTGGTCAACGTGCATCTGGATGCGCTTGAACACGGCGACACCATCGCCTTCATGCACACCGTGCAGGACGGCGCCGCCAGCAAAAGCTATGGCCTGGCGGTCGCCGCGCTGGCCGGCGTGCCGCGCGACGTCATCAAGCGCGCCCGTCAGAAGCTGCGTGAACTGGAGTCTATCTCCAGCCACACCGCATCGGGCAGCGTCGATGCCACCCAGATGACGCTGCTGCAGGAAGATACTTCGCCGGCGGTAGAAGCTCTGGAGGCGCTGGATCCGGATTCCCTGTCACCGCGCCAGGCGCAGGAATGGCTCTACCGGCTGAAAAATATGGTGTAGTTGAGGCGATAAACGCAGGCATAAAAAAACGGTGAGCGTCATGCTCACCGTTTTTATTTGATGCGGTTCAACAACCGGCGTTATTCGCGGAACAGCGCCTCAATGCTCAGACCCTGCATCTGCAGGATCTCACGCAGGCGGCGCAGACCTTCAACCTGAATCTGACGGACGCGTTCACGCGTCAGGCCAATCTCCCGGCCCACGTCTTCCAGCGTCGCCGCTTCATAGCCCAGCAAGCCGAAACGACGCGCCAACACTTCACGCTGTTTGGCGTTCAGTTCGAACAACCATTTGACGATGCTTTGCTTCATATCGTCATCTTGCGTGGTGTCTTCAGGCCCGTTGTCCTTTTCGTCGGCCAGAATGTCCAGCAGCGCTTTCTCCGAATCCCCGCCCAGCGGCGTATCCACCGAGGTGATGCGCTCATTCAGGCGCAGCATGCGGCTGACGTCATCTACCGGCTTGTCGAGTTGCTCGGCAATCTCTTCAGCGCTCGGTTCATGATCCAGTTTATGAGAAAGCTCGCGCGCGGTGCGCAGATAGACATTCAGTTCTTTGACGATATGGATAGGCAAACGAATGGTACGGGTTTGGTTCATGATCGCCCGCTCAATCGTCTGACGGATCCACCAGGTTGCATAAGTGGAGAAGCGGAAACCACGTTCCGGGTCAAATTTTTCCACTGCGCGAATCAGACCGAGGTTACCCTCTTCGATCAGATCCAGCAGCGCCAGACCGCGGTTGCTGTAGCGGCGGGCAATTTTCACTACCAGCCGCAGGTTGCTTTCAATCATGCGGCGGCGGGACGGCACGTCACCGCGCAGAGCACGCCGCGCAAAATAGACTTCTTCCTCTGCGGTCAGCAGAGGGGAATAACCGATCTCGCCCAGATAGAGCTGCGTCGCATCCAATACGCGTTGCGTAACGCCTTGAGACAACAGCTCTTCTTCCGCTAAATCGTTCTCGCTGGCCTCTTCTTCTACCAGCGCTTTTTCATCAAACGACTCAGCCTCAGCTCCATTCTCGTCGAAATCCGCATCATCATGTAACTCGTTAACTTTCAGCGTATTTTGGCTCATATGCTGCTCCTACCCGTGATACCGCGAGCAGAATCTCAGCGTATTCTGCCCAATCTATCGCTGCGGAAGATAACGCAGCGGGTTTACGGATTTCCCCTTGTAACGAATTTCAAAATGCAAACGTACTGAACTGGTACCGGAGCTACCCATGGTGGCTATTTTTTGACCCGCCTTCACTTCTTGTTGTTCCCGGACCAGCATTGTGTCGTTATGAGCGTAGGCGCTCAGGTAATCATCATTGTGTTTGATGATGATTAGATTACCGTAACCCCGTAAAGCGTTGCCTGCATACACTACGCGGCCATCGGCGGTAGCGAAGATAGGCTGCCCACGGGAACCGGCGATATCGACGCCCTTATTCCCACCTTCTGATGAGGAAAAGTTATCAATAATCTTACCGTCAGTCGGCCATCTCCAAGTGCTGACCGGAGAACTGTTGCTGACGGTGCTGCTCACTGGTGGAGCGGCTTCCGGTGCGGTAACAGGCGCAGTCGCGGTCCCAACCGCTGCGGCACCCGCTGCAGGTAACATCTTACCTACATTCTGTTTACCCGAGTTTTCAGAATACGCGTTAGTTGATTGAGAATCAACCGTTGCCGTCTGGATCTGGGTAGTGGAAGGTGGCTTCGGAACGCCGCCTTTGGTGGCGTCTGTCGTCGCCAGCATACCGCCGCCGCCGTTGGCAGAACCATTACCAAGCTGAATGGTTTGGCCAACATTCAGGCTGTACGGCTCGGGAATATTGTTGCGCTGCGCCAAGTCGCGGAAATCGTTGCCGGTGATCCAAGCGATGTAAAACAGCGTATCGCCGCGCTTGACCGTATAGGTGTCGCCGCCGCTGTAGCTCCCTTTAGGAATGGCGTTATAACTGCGGTTGTAGACAATGCGGCCTTCTGGGCTGACCTGCTGCGCTCCGCCATTATTATTACCGGATGGAACGGCGCCGCCGCCGCCCACGCTGCTGATAGGGGCCGACGTCGAGGCTGTATTCGTACACCCCGCCAACCACAAACTTACCATCGTACACACCGCTACCCGGCGTAACGTAATCATTGGGCTTCCCGTGCTCATGCTTCCCCCATGACAGCAATATCAGTGATATATCCAAAATACCCTTTACATCGTAGCCGAGCTTTTGCCACTTCCCAGTTTCTGCGATGCAAAGGCGCCGCCGGCCGATCCCTGAACGCCAGGTTATCTCCCGCCGGAGCATCAAAATGCGCGCCAATGCTAACCACATTGGCGATGTCGCACCATAAGACAACTACGTAGAAAGGCCAATTCTAGTGAAAATTAGCCTGATTGGAACGAGAAAACCTTATCCGGACGTGATGAAAGTGCAACAGATTTTGCGGGCGGTCTAAAAATCAGACAATCGCTAGGCCAATTCGCCTTTCACCAGCGGCACAAAACGCACCGCTTCCACCGCGTCGACAACGAATTCGTTGCCATGACGCTGAATGCGTTTGAGGGTTTGGGCCTGTTCGCCGACCGGCAGCACCAAAATACCGCCGTCGTCCAATTGCTCCACCAGCGCCTGCGGAATTTCCGGCGGCGCGGCAGTGACGATGATTGCATCGAACGGACCACGCGACGCCCAGCCTTGCCAGCCGTCGCCGTGGCGGGTGGAAACATTATGGAGATCGAGCTGCTTCAGACGGCGCTTGGCTTGCCATTGCAACCCTTTGATGCGTTCGACGGAACAAACGTGTTGCACCAGATGCGCCAGAATGGCGGTTTGATAACCGGAACCGGTGCCAATCTCCAGCACCCTCGAAGTGGGCGTCAGGTTCAGCAGTTCGGTCATGCGCGCCACCATATAAGGCTGGGAGATGGTCTGGCCGGAACCGATCGGCAGCGCGGTATTTTCGTAGGCCTTGTGATCCAGCGCCTCGTCGACAAAACGTTCGCGCGGCACCGCTTCGATCGCCTGCAGCAACTTTTCGTCCCGGATCCCCTGCTGCCGCAGTTGCGTCAGCAATGTTTGCATACGCTTGTTCACCATTCCCCGCTAACCTCTGCCTTGGTTAACCATGTTTTTACGACTTCCTGCGCCGCGTAGGCGGTCAAATCCACCTGCAGCGGCGTGATCGCCACATAGCCTTGTTCCACCGCCGCAAAGTCGGTATCCGGCCCGGCATCAAATTTATCACCAGGCGGCCCGATCCAGTAGAGATTTTGTCCGCGCGGATCCTGCTGGCAGAAGACCTTATCGGCGGGATGGCGGCTGCCGCAACGGGTGACGCGCAGGCCTTTGATCTCCGCCAGCGGCAGATCCGGCACGTTGATATTCAGGATTTTTCCGGTACGCAACGGCTCGCGCTGCAGCGCGCGCAGGATGCGGCAGGTAATGACGGCGGCGGTCGCATAGTGCTGATGGCCGTTCAGCGACACCGCCAGCGCGGGCAGCCCCAGGTGCCGCCCCTCCATCGCCGCCGCGACGGTGCCGGAATAGATGACGTCGTCGCCCAAATTCGGCCCGGCGTTGATGCCGGAGACCACGATGTCCGGCGCCGGGCGCATCAGCGCGTTGACGCCAAGATAGACACAGTCGGTCGGCGTCCCCTGCAGCACCGCGATATCGCCGTTGGCCAGCGTCTGCGTACGCAGCGGCGACTCCAGCGTCAGGGCATTGGAAGAGCCGCTGCGGTTACGATCCGGCGCCACCACTTGCACCTCGGCGAACTCCCGCAGCGCCGCCGCCAACGCCTGAATGCCCGGGGCGCTAACGCCGTCATCGTTACTCAGTAATATCCGCATCGCTGTCATCCTGCTGCATGATCTCGCGAACCACGCTGGTCGCGAAGCTGCCTGCCGGCAACCAGAAACGCAGCTCCACGGTAACGTCATCCCACCAGTTCCACAGCATATTTTGCGGCTGCAGCAGCAGGGCCCGACGAGCGGGTTCGACACGCTCGCGCTTTAAAAGCGTAAGCAATTCCGGTTGTTCCGCCAAGCACTGTTGTTCAAAAGCCAATGCCTGGCCGGCGGTGCCCGGCTCGCCGTCACCCGGCAAGGGCGCCGTGATCGCCAGCTCGCCGGCATCCAGCCGTTGCTGCAACGTCTCAAGCTCATCGGCTTTGGCAACGAACCAGCTGCCGCGCCCACTCAGCTGCAGGGCATCCCCTTCCAGCACGGTGCGCTGCAGTCCATCGGCCAGGCGCCGGCCGGCAATCTGATTGAACAGCGCGCTACGGCTGGCGGACAGGTAGAAGCTGCGTTTACTGCGCTCTTTGACGCGGATTTCGTCATTCGCCCAGCGGCGCGCCATCACCAGGTTGTTGCCGCCGCGGCCGAAACGCTGGCTGCCAAAGTAGTTCGGCACGCCCTGCGCGGCGATCGCCTGCAAGCGGCGCTCCACGTCCTGCCGATCGGAAATCTGGCGCAGCACCAGCGTAAAGTGGTTGCCCTTCAGAGTGCCGATGCGCATCTTGCGCAGGTGACGGGCGTACGAGAGCACCTCGCAGCCTTCCAGCGTAAACCGGGAGAAGTCCGGCGTTTCCTTGCCCGGCATATGCAGGCAGAACCACTGTTCGGTCACCGCGTGACGATCCTTCAAGCCCGCATAGCTGACGGAACGGGCGTGAATGCCGGCGAAGCGCGCCAGATAGTCGGCCACGAACTGGGTATTGCAGCCGTTTTTACGGATGTTCACCAGCACGTGCTCGCCTTCGCCGTCCGGTGCAAAACCCAGGTCTTCCACCACCACGAAATCTTCCGGATTGGCTTTCAGCACCCCGGTGCTCTGCGGTCGGCCATGCAGCCAGGTCAGATTCGCCATATCCATACCGTTATTCCTTGATCAGCAAGGCGACCGCTTCGCAGGCGATGCCCTCGCCGCGCCCGGTGAAGCCGAGCTGCTCGGTCGTCGTGGCCTTCACGTTGACGTCATCCATATGGCACTGCAGATCTTCCGCCAGGAACACGCGCATCTGCGGGATGTGCGGCGCCATTTTCGGCGCCTGGGCGATGATGGTGATATCGAGGTTGCCAAGGCGATAGCCTTTGGCACGAATGCGTTTCCAGGCTTCGCGCAGCAGCTCGCGGCTGTCAGCGCCTTTGAACGCCGGATCGGTATCGGGGAACAGCTTGCCGATATCGCCCAGCGCCGCCGCGCCCAACAAGGCGTCGGTTGCGGCGTGCAGCGCAACATCGCCGTCGGAATGGGCCAGCAAACCTTTATCGTAAGGGATGCGAACGCCACCGATCACCAACGGGCCTTCGCCGCCGAATTTATGTACGTCAAAACCGTGACCGATACGCATGGTGCGCTCCTTAATTGTCTAACTGGGTCAAATAGAACGCCGCCAGCGCCAAATCCTCCGGCCGCGTTACTTTAATATTGTCCGCCCGCCCGGCGACCAGCAGCGGATGATAACCGCAATGCTCCAGCGCCGAGGCTTCGTCGGTGACGTTCGCGCCTTCATCCAGCGCGCGTTGCAGGCACTGTTTGAGCAGCGGCAGCGGAAACAGCTGCGGCGTCAGCGCGTGCCACAGATCCTGCCGTTCGACGGTATGGGCGATGGTTTCGCGGCCGGGTTCGGCGCGCTTCATGGTGTCACGCACCGGCGCGGCGAGTATGCCGCCGACCTTACTGTGCGCGGTGATCGCCAGCAGGCGTTCAAGATCGTCGGCGTGCAGGCAGGGGCGCGCGGCGTCATGCACCAGCACCCAGTCCGCATCGCCCGCCAGCTTCAGCCCGGCCATCACCGAATCGGCGCGCTGTTTGCCACCCTCGGTGACGATCACCCGCGGATCCTGGGCGATCGGCAACCGTTCGAACTGACGATCTTCCGGGCCGATCGCCACGATCACCCGCTCAATGCACGGGTGGCGCAACAGGGCGTGGATGGCGTGTTCGACGATGCTGTGCCGGCCGATGGTTAAATATTGCTTCGGGCATTCCGCCTGCATGCGGCTGCCGATACCGGCAGCGGGCAAGACGGCAATCACCGAGGGAAAGGTGCCTGCGGAGTGATTCATGCGTTATTTTTGTGCGTTATTTTGCGAGGAAGACGCCGCGTTGCGTCTGGATTGGTCAGGAACCAGACGATAGAAAGTCTCACCGGGCTTGATCATGCCCAGTTCATTACGCGCTCGCTCTTCGATCGCTTCCTGACCGCCGTTCAAATCATCGATTTCGGCAAACAGCTGATCGTTACGCGCTTTCAACTTAGCGTTGTTGCCCTGTTGGACCGCAACGTCTTCATTGACCCGCACGTAATCGTGAATACCATTTTTGCCCAGCCACAGTGAATACTGTAACCAACCGAGCAATGCCAGCAATAGCAGCGTAAGTTTTCCCATCTCCGCCCCCTGAAAAACCGACCAATCATCCCACAACTTCTCGTTGGACTCCACACTGAGAGCGGCATTTCAACGCCAAATTCAGAATACGGATGAAGGGTTCTCGAGTTTATAGCCTAATTCCGCTGCCAAAGCGGCAAAAAAAGCCCCTTTTGCCCGGCGTGCGCGACGTGTTTTCCGGTAAGGCGCACACTGCCTTTTTCCCATTATGCAGCAAGAATCACTATACCGCCGCCCTCTGCCTCATCGCTTTCGCCGTCACCGTGCTAAAAGTGAATATTTAACACCATAGAAATAATAATCATCATGCAGCGGTTGCACTTTCATTCACATGAGCTTATTTTTATGCACTCATAGTGCATAAATAACTCCAATATATAACCTTTCATTATCGGGGATCGCGATGTTAAAACGTTTAGTTCTGATCGGCGCCTGCCTGGCCGCCACCTTCTCCACCGCCGCGTTGGCGGCTGAACCTACCTATGTCGTCGGCTCCGGCGGCACCTATCGGCCGTTCGAATTTGAAAACAGTCAAAAGCAGCTGGAAGGTTTCGACATCGACATCATCAAAGCGGTAGCCAAGGCCGAGGGTTTCCAGATCAAACTGATCAATACTCCGTGGGAAGGCATCTTCGCCACGCTGAACTCCGGCGATCGCGATATCATCATTTCCGGCATCACCATCACCGATAAGCGCAAGCAGATGGTTGATTTCTCTGCGCCTTACTTCCCGGCGGAGCAGGCCATCGTCGTGCCGCAAGACTCGAAGGTGGACTCCATCGCCGCGCTGAAAGCGCTGAAGGTCGGCGTAGTGAACTCCAGCACCGGCGACATCGTGGTGTCCGACGTGCTGGGCAAGAACAGCACCGCCATCAAGCGCTTCGACAATACCCCGCTGATGCTGCAGGAGCTGTATGAAGACGGCATCGGCGCGGCGGTCGGCGACGTCGGCGTAGCCAAGTTCTATATCAAAACCCACCCGGAGAAAGCCTTCAAGCTGGTGCCCGACGCCAAGTTCGAGCGCCAGTATTTCGGCATCGCCGTCGCCAAGGGCAACGATGATCTACGCAACAAGATCAACGCCGGCCTGAAGAAGATCGTTGCCGACGGCACCTACGCCAAGATCTACCAAACCTGGTTCGACAGCAACGTACCGACGCTGCCGGCGGAATAATCCCCTGTCGCCGGCGCCCACCAGACCGCCGGCGCACCACCGTTTCAGCCTACCAAGAAGGAATACCCCTTGAACTTCCGCTGGGAGATCATCCAGGAATACGCGCCGCTGTTTATGGAAGGTGCCTGGATGACCATCAAATGCACCATTATCTGCGTGCTGCTGGGCACCACCTGGGGATTGATCCTCGGGCTGGGCCGCCTGGCGCAGGCGCCGCACGGCATCTGGAAACCCATCCTGCGTTACGGCGTTCAGTGGCCGGTGCGCATCTACATCAGCGCCTTTCGCGGCACGCCGCTGTTTGTACAGATCATGGTGGTGCACTTTGCGCTAGTGCCGTTGTTCATCAATCCGCGCGACGGCCTGCTGGTCACCAGCGGCCTGATGAGCGTCGATTTCGCCCGTGCGCTGCGCGCCGACTACGGCGCCTTTCTCTCCTGCGTGGTGGCGATCACGCTCAATGCCGGCGCTTATGTCTCGGAGATCTTTCGCGCCGGGATCCAGTCGATCGACCGCGGCCAGATGGAGGCCTCGCGTTCGCTGGGCATGAGCTATGGCAAGACCATGCGCCAGGTGATCCTGCCGCAGGCCTTCCGCCGCATGCTGCCGCCGCTGGGCAACAACGCCATCGCCATCGTCAAGGATTCGTCGCTGGCCTCCGCCATTGGCCTGGCGGATCTGGCCTATGCCGCCCGCACCGTCTCCGGCGCCTACGCCACCTACTGGGAGCCCTATCTGACCATTTCGCTGGTCTATTGGGTCATCACCTTCCTGCTCTCGCTGCTGGTGCAACACATGGAAAAGAGGTTCGGTAAAAGTGATTCGCGTACATAATCTGCAAAAACAGTTCGGCGAAAGCCACGTGCTGCGCGGCATTTCCTGCCAGATCGCCGCCAACGAAGTGGTGTGCGTCATCGGCCCTTCTGGCTCGGGCAAAAGCACCTTCCTGCGCTGCATCAATGCGCTGGAGACGCTCTCCGGCGGCGAGATCGAGGTCAACGGCTTCGCCGTCCACGATCAGAAAACCGACCTGAACAAGATGCGGGAAAGCGTGGGCATGGTATTCCAACGTTTCAATCTGTTCCCGCACATGACGGTGTTGGAAAATATCATCATGGCGCCAATGAGCGTGAAGAAACAGCCGCGCGCCGAAGCTATCGCGCAAGCAGAACAGTTGCTGCTCAAGGTCGGCCTGCTCGACAAGCTCGACGCCTACCCCAACAGCCTGTCCGGCGGCCAGCAGCAGCGGGTAGCGATCGCACGCGCGCTGGCGATGGAGCCGAAGATCATGCTGTTCGACGAACCGACCTCCGCGCTCGATCCTGAGCTGGTGGGCGAAGTGTTGGCGGTGATGAAATCACTGGCCCACGAGGGCATGACCATGGTGGTGGTGACGCATGAGATGGGCTTTGCCCGCGAGGTGGCCGACCGGGTGCTGTTTATCGATCAGGGGATCATTCAGGAGGAGGGTGCGCCGCAGCAGATCTTCAGCCAGCCGGCCAATCCGCGCACTCAGGCGTTTCTGAGCAAAGTTTTGTAACCTTCGGCACGGCTTTGCAATCCTTCGGGCGCCGGCATCGGCGCCCGCTCTCTCACCACCCGGTCAGGAAGCTGAACACCAGCCAGAACAGGCACAGCACGATCGCGCCGGTCAGCAGCAGCGTCAGGATCAGACGGCCGCGCAACAGCATGCTGAGGGTGATGCCGATCAGCACTGACAGCGGCATCAGCGCCAGGAAGAACGGCCAGGTATAGAGCAGGAAAAACAGCGTGTTGGAACCGTAAACCAGAAACGGCAACGCGAATGCCAGCCAGTAGAAAACAAAGCCGCTGACGCCGCCCAGGAAAGAATAAGACGGCTCCTCTCTCTCCTGTTTTGACTGCTTGGAGTCGATCAAGATAGGCGTGACATTTTGCATAGTGATCCCTGGTTATTCGGCTCGCTCTGCGGCGGCTTAGAGTAAAAAGCGCATGGCGAAAAACGCCACACGCTTTTTTTGAATTCAGGGTTTGATAATAGCCTGACCACGCAACACGTCTAACAATTGCGCAATCAAATTTGTTACCAATTGTTGGCCATCGAGGTGAATTTCCGGCTGTTGCGGCGCCTCGTAAACCGCGTCGATGCCGGTGAAATTGCGCAGCTCGCCGGCGCGCGCTTTCTTATACAATCCCTTCGGATCGCGCGCCTCGCAGATCGCCAACGGCGTGTCGACGAACACCTCGATAAAGCGCTCCTCGCCGAGCATCTCGCGCACCATCTGCCGCTCGGCGCGATGCGGCGAAATGAACGCGGTCAGCACCACCAGCCCGGCGTCCACCATCAGTTTGGCCACCTCCCCCACCCGGCGAATGTTCTCGCGCCGATCCTCGTCGGAGAAGCCGAGATCGCGACACAGGCCGTGCCGCACGTTATCGCCGTCCAGCAGATAGGTGCTGACACCGAGACCGTGCAACGCCTGCTCCAGCGCGCCGGCGACGGTGGATTTGCCCGAGCCGGACAGCCCGGTAAACCACAACACCACGCCGCGGTGGCCGTTGCGCGCTTCGCGATCCGCACGCGTCACCGCATGCGGATGCCAAACCACGTTCTCATCGTCCGGCCCGCTCGCCCTCAGTTCCACGGCCACCTTACTGGCCACCGAGCAGATCGCGCGCACCCCAGTGCGGGAAGTGTTTGCGCACCAGCGCATTCAGCTCCAGCTCGAAGGCGCTGAACTCGCCGCGCGCCGCCGAGGCGGCCTGCAGCGTTTCACGCACCAGACCGGCACCGACCGTAACGTTGCTCATGCGATCGATGAAGATCAGCCCGCCGGTGTCGTGGTTGCTCTGGTAGCTGTCCAGCACCAGCGGTTCGTCGAAGGTCAGCTCAACCAACCCGATACCGTTGAGCGGCAGGGTGTCAGCCGGGTGCTGCGCCAGCGTATTGATCTCCACCTGATGGCGGATGCTCTCCACGCGAGCGCGGGTCTTTTTGCCGGCGATCTTGATGTCGTAGCTCTGGCCCGGCACCAGCGGCTGTTCGGCCATCCACACCACGTCCACCAGCGCGCTCTGCGCCGCCTGCAGGCTTTCGCCGGCATCGACCAGCAGATCGCCGCGGCTGATGTCCACCTCATCCTTCAGCACCAGCGTAATCGCCTCGCCCGGCACCGCCTCTTGCAGATCGCCGTCGAAGGTCACGATGCGCGCCACGCTGGACTCCACGCCGGAAGGCAGCACCTTGACCCGTTGCCCCACCCGCACCACGCCGGCGGACAGCGTGCCGGCATAGCCGCGAAAATCGAGGTTCGGGCGATTGACGTACTGCACCGGGAAGCGCAGCGGCTGGTTTTCACGCTCGCTGACCACGTCGACGCTCTCGAGCACTTCCAACAACGTCGGGCCGCTGTACCACGGCATATGGGCGCTTTCGCTCGCCACGTTGTCGCCGTCCAGCGCCGACAGCGGCACGAATTTGATATCCAGATCGCCCGGCAGCTGCTGGGCGAAGGTCAGGTAATCCTGTTTGAACTGTTCGAACACCGCTTCCTGATAATCCACCAGATCCATTTTGTTTACCGCGACCACCAGATGGCGAATGCCCAGCAGGGTTGCGATAAAGCTGTGGCGGCGAGTCTGATCCAGTACCCCTTTGCGCGCGTCGATCAGCAGGATCGCCAGATCGCAGGTAGAGGCGCCGGTGGCCATGTTGCGGGTGTACTGCTCGTGTCCCGGGGTATCGGCGATGATAAATTTACGCTTTTCGGTCGAGAAATAGCGATAGGCCACATCTATGGTAATGCCCTGCTCGCGTTCGGCCTGCAGGCCGTCCACCAGCAGCGCCAGATCGAGTTTCTCGCCCTGGGTACCGATGCGTTTGCTGTCGCTGTGCAGCGTCGACAGCTGATCCTCGTAGATCTGGCGGGTATCGTGCAGCAGGCGGCCGATCAGGGTGCTTTTGCCGTCGTCGACGCTGCCGCAGGTCAGAAAGCGCAGCAGGCTCTTGTGCTGCTGCGCGTGCAGATAGGATTCGACGCCGCCCTGGTCAGCGATTTGTTGTGCAATTGCGTTGTTCATCCGGCGGCTCCTTAGAAATACCCTTGACGCTTTTTCAGCTCCATCGAGCCGGACTGATCGCGGTCGATCATCCGCCCCTGGCGTTCACTGGTGGTGGAGACCAGCATCTCTTCGATGATCTCCGGCAGGGTTTGCGCCTGCGAATCCACCGCGCCGGTCAGCGGCCAGCAACCCAGGGTGCGGAAACGCACCATGCGCTGGCTGATCACCTCCCCCGGCTGCAGATCGATACGATCGTCGTCCACCATCATCAGCATGCCGTCGCGCTCCACCACCGGGCGTGGTTTCGCCAGGTACAGCGGCACGATGTCGATCTTTTCCAGGAAGATGTACTGCCAGATATCCAGCTCGGTCCAGTTCGACAGCGGGAAGACGCGGATGCTCTCCCCTTTGTTGATCTGGCCGTTATAGTTGTGCCACAGCTCCGGCCGCTGATTTTTCGGATCCCAGCGGTGGAAGCGATCGCGGAACGAATAGATGCGCTCTTTGGCACGCGATTTCTCCTCGTCGCGCCGCGCGCCGCCAAAGGCGGCGTCGAAACCGTACTTGTTCAACGCCTGCTTCAGGCCCTCGGTCTTCATGATGTCGGTATGCTTGGCGCTGCCGTGCACGAACGGGTTGATGCCCATCGCCACCCCTTCCGGGTTTTTGTGCACCAACAGCTCGAAACCGTACTCCTTCGCGGTGCGATCGCGGAATTCGTACATTTCGCGGAATTTCCAGCCGGTATCGACGTGCAGCAGCGGGAACGGCAGCGTGCCGGGGAAGAACGCCTTGCGCGCCAGATGCAGCATCACGGAAGAGTCTTTACCGATGGAGTACAGCATCACCGGGTTAGCGAATTCAGCGGCGACTTCACGGATGATATGGATACTCTCCGCCTCCAATTGCCGCAAATGAGTGAGTCGTTTTTCGTCCATAACAGGTCCTTAAAAGCCTTGCCTATGCCAAATTCACGACGGCCGGGCGCGCGGCCCCTTCCGTCTGCGATTGATGCCCGAACCAGGCGATTTGATGGTGCAGTTCCACCACCTCGCCGATCACCAACAGCGCCGGCAACGGCGCCCGTTGGGCCAGGTGTTCCAATTGATCCAGCGTGCCGATCTGCACCTGCTGATCGGCGCGCGTGCCGCGGCTGATCACCGCCACCGGCGTCGCAGCGTCGCGGCCATGGGCGATCAGGCGTTGGCTGATGTCCGCCGCCTTCATGGTGCCCATGTAGATAGCCAGCGTTTGCCGCGCCCGGGCCAGATCGGCCCAGTCCAGGCCATCGCCGTCGGGGCGGCAGTGGCCGGTGATAAAGGTCACGCTCTGCGCGTGATCGCGATGCGTCAGCGGAATGCCGGCGTAGGCGGTCGCGCCCGCGGCGGCCGTGACGCCAGGCACCACCTGGAACGGAATGCCGGCGGCGGCGGCCACCTGCAGCTCTTCGCCGCCGCGGCCAAAGATGAACGGATCGCCGCCCTTGAGGCGCACCACCCGTTTGCCCTGCTGCGCCAGCTCCACCAGCAGCCGGTTGGTCTCTTCCTGGATCACCGAGTGCGCGCCGGCGCGCTTGCCCACGCAGATGCGCTCGGCGTCGCGCCGCACCAGATCGAGGATCTCGCCGCTGACCAGATGGTCATACAGCACCACGTCCGCCTGCTGCATCACCTGCAGCCCGCGCAGGGTCAACAGCCCCACGTCGCCTGGCCCGGCGCCCACCAGGGCGATCTCGCCCTGTGCGCCTTCATCGCCTGCGGCGAAGTGGTGTAAATCCTGCTCCAGCTGCCGTTCCGCCTGCGCCGTCTGGCCGTTGGCCACCAGCGTGGCGAAACGGCCGCCGAACGTTTTCTCCCAGAAACGGCGACGTTCGCCGATCGAAGCCAACCGCTGTTTGACCTGGCCGCGCCAGCGGCCCGCTACCTGCGCCATCTGCCCCAAACTGGCGGGCAATAACGCCTCCAGCTTTTCGCGCAGCAGGCGCGCCAGCACCGGCGCCTGGCCGCTGGACGACACCGCCACCACCAGCGGCGAGCGATCGATGATCGACGGGAAGATAAACGAGCAGCGCGGCTGATCGTCCACCACGTTGGCCAACACCCGGCGCTTATCCGCCTCGGCGAACACCGCGGCGTTCAGGGCGTTGTCGTCCGTGGCGGCGATCGCCAGAAACACGTCGTCCAACTGCTGCGGGTCAAAGCTTTCCCCCAGCCAGAGCACCCGCCCCAGCTGACGTTGTTGTTCCAGTTCCGGTGAGAGCGACTGCGCAACTATCCGTATTTCAGCCCCGGCGCGCTGAAGCAGATCGACTTTGCGCGCAGCCACGTCACCACCGCCAACGACCAGCACCGGACGTTGTTTCAGGTCGGCGAATATTGGTAGATAGTCCACAACAGCCTTTTCATATAACAGAAAGATAGTGTGACTATACGGGCTGAGATTTAGCCTCTGAAATGACGAAAAGGAATGATTAGTTCCTTTATGGAATATAGGCCGCAGCGCAGGAGGCAAACGGTGATAATCGAGGCGATGCTTTGCGCGTTCGCGCGAAATTAAGAGACAGGGAAATTGTGTAATGCCGCCCGGCGTCTCATACTGGGTGCCGCAGAAAAATGATCGGCAGCGCCGATAGCAAAGAAGGATTTTTCGGTATGTTTTCCCGTTTTTACCTGAAGACCAGCCTGCTGGCCCTCGCACTCGGCGGCGTCTTCAGCGTGTGTGCCGCACAGCCCGCCAAAGACGCGCCAATGGGCCGTTTCGCCGCCGAACAGACCCGCCACATCGCCACTTACTTCCCCGGCCGCATGGCGGGCAGCCCGGCCGAATTGCTCACCGCCGACTACCTGAAGCAGCAGTTCAGCAAGATGGGCTACCAAAGCGATATTCGCAGCGTCAATACGCGCTATCTCTACACCAGCAAAGACGGCAAGAAGAACTGGAACAACGTCACCGCCAGCTCGGTGATCGCCGCCCGCAACGGCGACAGCCCGAAACAGATAGTGATCGTCGCCCACTTCGACACCTATACGCCGCAGAGCGACGAAGATCTGGATAACAATCTCGGCGGCTTGACGCTGCAGGGCGTCGACGACAACGCCTCCGGCATCGGCGTGATGCTGGAACTGGCGGAACGCCTGAAGAACATCCCCACCGCCTACGGCCTGCGCTTCGTCGCCACCAGCGCCGAAGAGATCGGTTCGCTGGGGGCGCAGAACTACCTGCAGCGCATGAGCGCGGAAGAGAAAAGCAACACCGTACTGGTGATCAACCTCGACAGTCTGATCACCGGCGATCGCCTGTACTTCAACGCCGGGCGCAACACGCCGCCGCAGATGGCGAAGCGCTCCCGCGATCGCGCGCTGGATATCGCCCACCGCTACGGCATCGCCGCCGCCACCAACCCTGGCAATGCACAGCATCCGCAGGGTACCGGCTGCTGCTCCGATCAAGAGGTATTCGATGCGGCGGGCATCCCGGTGCTGTCGGTGGAAGCCACCAACTGGTCGCTGGGCGACAAGGACGGTTACCAGCAACGCGCCGTCAGCCCGCACTTCCCGCAGGGCGTCACCTGGCACCGCCCGCAGTATGACAACCTGCAGTATCTGGATCGCTACCTGCCGGGGCGGATCGACAAACGCAGCCGCGACAGCGTGCAGATCCTGCTGCCGCTGATCAAAGAGCTGGCGCAGGCGCACCCGCCGAAAGCGAAAAAGAAAAAGTAGCCCGCAAAAAAAACAGGGCCCAGCATTGCTGAGCCCTGTCGTGTGATTCGCCTCGTTTAGCCTTCGTGCAGACCGCACTCGCGCTTCAGCCCGAAGAAACGCGTCTCTTCCTCGCTCATGCCCGGCTCCCACTTCTGGGTGGTGTGGGTATCGCCTACCGACAGGTAGCCCTGCTCCCACAGCGGGTGATAGCTTAGTCCGTGCTCGGTCAGATACTGGTAAATCTTGCGGTTGTCCCAGTCGATGATCGGCAGGATCTTGAACACCCCGCGCTGCACCGCCAGCACCGGCAGATTGGCGCGGCTGCCGGACTGTTCGCGCCGCAGGCCGGCGAACCAGCTCTGCGCGCCCAGCGTCTCCAGCGCGCGATTCATCGGCTCAACCTTGTTGATCTGGTTGTACTTTTCAATCCCTTCCACGCCCTGTTCCCACAGCTTGCCGTAGCGCGCCTCTTGCCAGGCGGGAGACTGTTCGGCGCGGAACACCTGCAGATTCAGCTTCAGCTGGTCGGTCAGTTGATCGATAAAGCGATAGGTTTCCGGGAACAGGTAACCGGTGTCGGTCAGGATCACCGGGATATCCGGCCGGATGCGCGTCACCAGGTGCAGACATACCACCGCCTGAATGCCGAAACTGGACGAGAGTACGAACTCGCCGGGCAGATGCTCCAGCGCCCATGCAACGCGCTGTTCGGCGCTGAGGGTCTCCAGTTGGCCGTTGACCACCGCCAATGCCAGCGCCTGCCCGGATTTGGGCAGCGCGTTCAGCGCCGCCAGATCGAATTCAGCCATGTTGTCTCTCCTGCTACTTGAAATTGCCTGTGCGGCCCCTCTGCCCAGAGGCCGCCCGGCCTCACTCCCAGAAATCCCGCGCCGGATCCAGCACCGGTTTGACGATGCCCGCGCGAACGGTGAAGTCGCCGAAGCCTTCGCCGGCGTTGCGCTCCTTCGCCCAGCGCCCCACCAGCAGGTCAATCTCGCTCAGGATCTCGTCTTCGTTGATGTTCTCGCGGTACATGCGCGGAATACGCGTGCCTTCGCGGTTGCCACCCAAATGGAGGTTATAGCGGCCGACCGCCTTGCCCACCAGTCCCAGCTCCGCCAGCAGCGCGCGGCCGCAGCCGTTCGGGCAGCCGGTGATGCGCAGCACGATATGCTCGTCGCCCACCCCGTGCCGATGCATGATCCCTTCCACCTTGGTGACGAATTGCGGCAGGAAGCGCTCGGCCTCCGCCATCGCCAGCGGGCAGGTCGGGAAAGACACGCAGGCCATCGAGTTTTTGCGTTGCTCGCTGATCTGGTCGTCGATCAGGCCATGTTCGCGCGCCAGGGCTTCGATCTTCGCCTTCTCGCTTTCCGGCACGCCGGCGATGATCACGTTTTGGTTCGCCGTCAGACGGAAGTCGCCTTTATGGATCTTGGCGATCTCCGCCATACCGGTCTTCAGCGGGCGCCCCGGATAGTCCAGCAGGCGACCGTTCTCGATAAACAGCGTCAGGTGCCACTGATCGTCGATGCCCTTCACCCAACCGATGCGATCGCCGCGGCCGGTGAATTCATACGGCCGGATCGGTGCAAAGGTGATGCCGGCGCGCTTTTCCACTTCGGCGCGGAAAACGTCCACCCCGACGCGCTCCAGCGTGTATTTGGTCTTGGCGTTCTTGCGATCGGTACGATTGCCCCAGTCGCGCTGCGTGGTCACCACCGCTTCCGCCACCGCCAGCGTATGCTCGAGCGGAATGTAGCCGAACTCGCTGGCCTGGCGCGCGTAGGTTTTCTTGTTGCCGTGCTCGATGGACAGCCCGCCGCCCACCAGCAGGTTGAAGCCCACCAGCTTGCCGTTTTCGGCGATCGCCACGAAGTTCATGTCGTTGGCGTGCAGATCGACGTCATTTTGCGGTGGGATCACCACCGTGGTTTTGAATTTACGCGGCAGGTAGGTCGATCCCAAAATCGGCTCTTCGTCGGTGGTGGCCACCTTCTCCTGATCCAGCCACACTTCTGCGTAGGCGCGGGTGCGCGGCAGCAGGTGTTCGGAGATCTTCTTCGCCCACTCGTAGGCTTCCTGATGCAGCTCGGACTCCACCGGGTTGGAGGTGCACAGCACGTTGCGGTTCACGTCGTTGGCAGTCGCCAGCGCGTCCAGCCCCAGACGGTTCAGCAGTTGGTGCACCGGTTTGACGTTGCCTTTCAGAATGCCGTGAAACTGGAACGTCTGGCGGTTGGTGATGCGAATGCTGCCGTACAGCGTACTTTCCTGCGCGAACTTGTCGATGCCCAGCCACTGCTGCGGGCTGATGACGCCGCCCGGCAGGCGGCAGCGCAGCATCATGGCGTGGCGCGGCTCCAGCTTCTGCTCGGCGCGTTCGGCGCGAATGTCGCGGTCATCCTGCTGGTACATACCGTGAAAACGGATCAACAGGAAGTTGTCGCCGTTGAAGCCGCCGGTCAGGCCGTCGTTCAAATCTTCGGCGATGGTGCCGCGCAAGAAGTTGCTCTCCTTCTTCATGCGCTCCGCATCGGCCAGTTTGCCTTCGACTACCAAAGGCCCGGGGTGTTTATCACTCATCAGTAAACATCTCGCTGATAACGGCGCTCAAGGCGCAGCTCACTTAAAAATTCATCCGCCTGCTCGGTATCCATGCCACCGTGCTCGGCCACCAGTTCCAGTAATGTGTTTTCCACGTCTTTTGCCATGCGATTGGCATCGCCGCAGACGTAAATGTGCGCGCCTTCCTGAATCCAGCGCCACACTTCCGCGCCCTGTTCGCGCAGTTTGTCTTGTACGTATATTTTATGTTGTTGGTCGCGGGACCAGGCCAGATCGATGCGGGTCAGCAAGCCGTCTTTCACGTAGCGCTGCCATTCGACCTGATACAGGAAATCTTCGGTAAAGTGCGGGTTGCCGAAGAACAGCCAGTTCTTGCCGCCGGCGCCGTCGGCGTCGCGCTGCTGCATAAAGGCGCGGAACGGCGCGATGCCGGTGCCCGGGCCGATCATGATCACCGGCGCTTCCGGGTTGGCCGGCAGGCGGAAGTTGTCGTTGTGTTCGATAAACACCCGCACGTCGCCGTCCTCCTCCAGGCGATCCGCCAGGAAACCGGAGGCGCCGCCGCTGCGGGCGCGCCCGTCGATGTCGTAACGCACCACGCCCACGGT
Organism: Serratia sp. LTN-2; assembly: GCF_059740205.1. NCBI lineage: Bacteria > Pseudomonadati > Pseudomonadota > Gammaproteobacteria > Enterobacterales > Yersiniaceae > Serratia > Serratia sp. LTN-2. Next base: position 38,016 of record NZ_JCAXDO010000008.1, read on the forward strand.
GATGTGCACTTCGCTTTCGTTCTCCGCCTGCGAAGAGGCGATGGAGTACAGGCGCGGCGTCAGCGGGCGCAGCAGGCCGACCAGCTGTTCGGCGCTCAGATCCGCCGGCGCCTGGCGCACCATGTCGACGATCGGCGTGTTGTGCGCGTAATGCTGCAGCGCAGCTTTATCCGCCAGCAGGCCGATCAACGTTTCGTCGCGCGACAGCGCGGCGTATTTATCGACGATCGGCGTGGTGTTCTGCGTCAGTTCGAAATGGCTGCGCAGCGCCTGCGCCAGCGGCAGGGTTTGCCCTTCCACCTCGACCGGCTCGTCGCCTTTCAGCCACAACAGCTGCACCAGTTCGTCCACCAGCGCCGGATCGTTGTCGAACCATACGCCGAGCGCATCGCCCGGCTGATAGCGCAGGCCGGAGTCGCCCAGATCGATCTCGATATGGCGCACGTCTTTATCCGACGCCCGACCGGTAATTTTCTGATTGACCGCCAGTTGGGCGGTGAGCGGCTGTTCCTTGCTGTACGGGCTGCTGTCGATCAGATCGACCGCGCCGCTGGCCAACACGCCCGGCGCGGCGCTTTCCGCCGGCGCGCGCGCCTTCAGCACCGACACCACCTGTTTGCGCCAGGCGGCGGCCAGCTCCTGGTACTCCACGTCGGCGTCCACACGCTCCACCAGGCGCTCGGCGCCCAGTTCGGCCAGTTTGCCGTCGAAATCTTTACCAGACTGACAGAAATTCTCATAAGAGGTGTCGCCCAGCCCGAACACCGCAAAAGCGGTATCATTCAGCTTCGGCGCCTTCTTCGAGAACAGGAATTTATGCAGCGCCACCGCTTCTTCCGCCGGTTCGCCCTCCCCCTGCGTGGAGGCGACGATCACCAGCAGGCGCTCTTGCGCTATCTGTTTGAATTTGTAGTCGCCGGCGCTGACCAACGTGGCGCTCAGATTGGCGGCCAGCAGATCGTCGCGCAGCTGCTCCGCCAGGCGGCGCGCATTGCCGGTCTGCGATGCGGAAATGATGGTGATGCCGGCAGCCGCCGCTGGGGCGACAGGCGCAATGCCCACGGCTCCGGGCTGTTGATTGACCATGCCCCAAAAATAGCCGGACAGCCACGCCAGCTGCGTCGGCGAATAATCGCTGATCGTCGCCTGCAGGCGCGCCAGCTGTTCGGGCGTCAGCGGGAGCAAAGATGTTGGAGGAGCCTGAGTCGTCATTGCTGTACTTATTTCCTATACTTAGCGCCTTTGCTGCCAGGCGCGCGCCAGTGTCAGTCGCTGTCTCTTCGCTGCGTCGGGTGTGCGGAAAAGATCAGGAGAGTTTGTAAGGTTACCGAGCAGAATAGCAACGATTAAATAAGGGATAGCAATAAATCATAACCAAAATGACTAAGCTGTTTTTCCGGTAAGGGATAACGCTTAAACCGTTAAACAAAGTTTTTTATCCAGATGAAAATAAAGCACTTTTTTTCATCATTTTTTCACCGTTCAACATTTCGGCTCATAACCCCAGCCGATAGGTGCCGCAAACACCAAACAAAAAAAGTGTTAACCGGGCGCGTTGGCCGTGGCGGTAGACCATAACGGTATAAATGGCAAGCAGACGCGCTTTCCGGTACTATGCGGCGGTTTTTGAGTCAATGAGGCCGTAATAATGGCAACCACGCTGTTTAAAGATTTTCAGTTTGAAGCCGCACACCGTTTGCCGCACGTGCCGGAGGGCCATAAATGCGGCCGTCTGCATGGGCATTCGTTTATGGTGCGTCTGGAAGTGACCGGTGAAGTGGATCCCCACACCGGTTGGGTGATGGATTTCGCCGAGCTCAAGGCTGTGTTTTCCCCGATCTGGGAACGGCTGGATCATCATTATCTGAACGATATTCCAGGATTGGAAAATCCCACCAGCGAAGTGCTCGCCGCCTGGATTTGGCAGCAGCTCAAGCCCCAGCTGCCGGAATTGACTGCGGTGATGGTGAAAGAGACCTGTACTGCGGGATGCGTATATAAAGGTTAAAAGAAAGGGCGCCGCAATGGCGCCCTGATTTTAGGCGATGTTCAGATACTTGTGGGTCTGCATCGACAGCCGCCAGTTGCGCGCGATGCAGGTTTCGATGCACAGGCGGGTCGCCTCTTCTTTTTGGCTGATCGGCTGCAGCGCGATAATGCGGGTCTTGTCGTCCTGCAACGTCGCCAGCAGCGCATCCAGCGCCTCGATGTCGCGCTCACGCGCCACCGGATGTTTCACCTCGTCGGCGCGCCGCAGCGCCTGATCCAATACCTTCATGCCGCCGCGCATGTTCACCTTCGGCGAAACCGTCACCCAGGTGTTGGCGGAACAACGGATTTCGTGGGTGCCGCTGGTCTCAATTTGGCAGCTGTAGCCATGCTGTTCGAACAGCTCGGTCAGCGGCGTCAGATCGTAGATACAGGGTTCACCGCCGGTGATCACGACATGGCGCGCGGTGTAGCCCTGCTGGCGCATTACCGCCAACAGCCGTTCGGCGGTGGCGTTGCCCCAGGCGTCGCTCTCTTCTGTTTTGACCAGGATCCGTTGCAGGTCTACTTCCCGATGGGCTTCCTTTTCCCAGGTATGTTTGGTGTCGCACCAGCTGCACCCTACCGGGCAGCCCTGCAGGCGGATGAAAATGGCCGGCACGCCGGTGAAAAAGCCTTCGCCCTGCAAGGTTTGGAACATCTCATTGATCGGGTACTGCATCGGTTTCTCAATCTGGAAAAGTAAAAAGCGATTATCGCAGATTCCGGCCCGGCGACCAAACGGCCAAAAATGTATTAAATTTTATCCTCGGCGCCGCCGTCAGCATATCTCACCGCTAATGGCGTTCATTTAATTTGTTAACCGGCCTTCGGCATTTCATCGGCGGTGCAAGCTGCTCCACAGAAAACAACACGCAGTTAACAAATAAGATAATTATATTTGACATAAAGCGCCGACGCGCAGATGTATATACAAGCAAACACAAGCCGGGCGACAGTTCCGGCCACGTTCCATCACGACTACATCTGCGTTTAGAGGGTGCCATGACTCATTCCACCAGCGAGTTAAACATTCAACAGGCCATCGACGACAGCAAGTTTTCGCTGTTTCACTGGACACTGATCATTCTCGGGTTCCTGATCCTCGCCATCGACGGTTTTGATACCGCCGCCATGGGCTATATCGCGCCGTCGGTCGCCAAAGACTGGGGCATAGTGAAACAGGACCTGGGGCCGGTGCTGAGCGCCGCGCTGCTGGGGCTATCGCTCGGCGCGCTGATCGCCGGGCCGATCTCCGACCGCATCGGCCGCAAGCGCGTGCTGGTGTTTTCCTGCCTGTTCTTCGGCCTGTCGAGCCTGGCCACCGCCTACGCCGGCTCGCTCAACAGCCTGACGCTGTGGCGTTTCCTCACCGGCCTCGGGCTGGGAGCGGCGATGCCCAACGCCATCACGCTGATCTCCGAATACGCGCCGCAGCGCTGCCGTTCGCTGGCGATCAACACCATGTACTGCGGCTTTCCGCTGGGCGCGGCCGGCGGCGGCGCCATTTCGTCGTGGCTGATCCCGAACTACGGCTGGCACAGCGTATTGCTGCTCGGCGCCATCGCGCCGCTGGCGCTGACGGTGTTGCTGATCCTGCTGCTGCCGGAATCGGTCAAGTATATGGTTAACCGTGGACAGGAAGCGGCGAAGATCAAACGCATCGCGCAGCGTTTCGTCAGCCAGAGCCTCGACGGCGTGACGCGTTTTTACCTGTACGAAGAGAAGCTGGCGCAGACCAAGACCAGCATCGGCCTGCTGTTCAGTCGCCCTTACCTGCTCGGCACGCTGATGCTGTGGGTGACCTACTTCATGGGGCTGGTGATCTACTACGTGTTGCTGAGCTGGATGCCGATCCTGATGCAGGGTTTGGGCTATCAGCTGGAGCAATCGGCGATGCTCACCTCGCTGTTCACCTTCGGCGGCACGCTGGGCATTCTGGTGGCCGGCTGGCTGATGGATCGCTGGAATGCGCATAAGGTGGTCTCGAGCGGCTTTGTCGTCACGGCCCTGCTGATCGTGGCGATGGCCACCGAAGACAAGCAGATCGTGCTGCTTGGCGCCTTCATCTTCCTGATGGGCGTCACCATGAACGGCGCGCAGTCCGGCCTGCAAACGCTGGCGGCCACCTTCTACCCCACCCACAGCCGCGCCACCGGCATCGCCTGGATGCAGGGCATCGGCCGCTTCGGCGGCGTCGCCGGCACCATGATGGGGGCTCAACTGCTGGCCATGCAATGGGAAGTGCAGAGCATCCTGATGTTCCTGTGCGTGCCGGCGCTGATCGCCGCCATCGCGACGGTATGCAAGATGAGCCGCAAACCGACGCTGCAACCGGCCGCCTGATCCTTGCCAGCCCGCTCATGGCGGGCTTTTTTTCCTGCGGTGATAGGGGTTGTTTATCCTCCGCCGCCAACTGTAATCAGTCTGTAAAAATATTGTGACTAGCCGCCCAAAAATGAGTCATTTTTAATTCATTTTTGCCGAATAGCTCACTTTTCTCCGGCCTTGTGCACATGAGGCCGGCGATAAAAAAACGCATATCAACCTGATATAAAAAGAAAATAACTTTTTCTTATGCCACTTTTCAGCGGCAACTGGTCAGTGTTGCATATGCTTGTACATACAAGTATATGTTAATAAGCCCTACGCATTGTTATGCCGTGGTTCTCATCCCCACCGCGGCATGGAATCTGCACCGATACTGTTTGAGGAAAATGCTGTGACTACAAATAACAAAGTTCGCAATGTCGATGTACGCGCGCCACGCGGCACACAATTAAACGCAAAAAGCTGGCTGACCGAAGCGCCGTTACGCATGCTGATGAACAACCTCGATCCTGAAGTTGCGGAGAACCCACACGAGCTGGTGGTGTACGGCGGCATCGGCCGCGCCGCGCGCGACTGGGATTGCTACGACAAGATCGTCGAAACCCTGAAAACGCTGGAAGAAGACGAAACCCTGCTGGTGCAGTCCGGCAAGCCGGTCGGCGTGTTCAAAACCCACAGCAACGCGCCGCGCGTGCTGATCGCCAACTCCAACCTGGTGCCACACTGGGCGACCTGGGAACACTTCAACGAACTGGATGCCAAAGGCCTGGCCATGTACGGCCAGATGACCGCCGGTAGCTGGATCTACATCGGCAGCCAGGGCATCGTTCAGGGCACCTACGAAACCTTCGTCGAAGCGGGCCGCCAGCACTACGACGGCAGCCTGCAGGGCCGCTGGGTGCTGACCGCCGGTCTGGGCGGCATGGGCGGCGCGCAGCCGCTGGCCGCCACGCTGGCGGGCGCCTGCTCGCTGAACATCGAATGTCAGCAGAGCCGCATCGATTTCCGTCTGAAAACCCGCTACGTCGATGAACAGGCCAAAGATTTGGACGACGCGCTGGCCCGCATCAAAAAATACACCTCAGAAGGCAAAGCCATCTCCATCGCCCTGTGCGGCAACGCGGCGGAAATCCTGCCGGAGTTGGTGCGCCGCGGCGTGCGCCCGGACATGGTCACCGACCAGACCAGCGCCCACGACCCGCTGAACGGCTACCTGCCGAAGGGTTGGAGCTGGGAAGAGTATCGCCAGCGCGCTCAGACCGAGCCGGCTAAAGTGGTCGCCGCCGCCAAACAGTCGATGGCCGATCACGTCAAAGCCATGCTGGCCTTCCAGCAGATGGGCGTGCCGACCTTCGACTACGGCAACAACATTCGCCAGATGGCAAAAGAAACCGGCGTCGACAACGCCTTCGACTTCCCGGGCTTCGTGCCGGCCTACATCCGTCCGCTGTTCTGCCGCGGCATCGGGCCGTTCCGCTGGGCGGCGCTGTCCGGCGATCCGCAGGACATCTACAAAACCGACGCCATGGTGAAAGAGCTGATCCCGGATGACGAACACCTGCACCGCTGGCTGGACATGGCGCGCGAGCGCATCAGCTTCCAGGGCCTGCCGGCGCGCATTTGCTGGGTTGGCCTCGGCCAGCGCGCCAAACTGGGCCTGGCGTTCAACGAGATGGTGCGCCGCGGCGAACTGTCCGCCCCGATCGTCATCGGCCGCGACCACCTGGATTCCGGCTCCGTTTCCAGCCCGAACCGTGAAACCGAAGCGATGAAAGACGGCTCCGACGCAGTTTCCGACTGGCCGCTGCTGAACGCCCTGCTGAACACCGCCAGCGGCGCCACCTGGGTTTCCCTGCACCACGGCGGCGGCGTCGGCATGGGCTTCTCCCAACACTCCGGCATGGTGATCGTCTGCGACGGCACCGATGAGGCCGCCGAGCGCATCGCCCGCGTCCTGCACAACGACCCGGCTACCGGGGTCATGCGTCACGCCGACGCCGGTTACGATATCGCTATCGACTGCGCCCGCGAGCAAGGCCTGAACCTGCCGATGGTTGCCGCCACCCAAGGAGAAAAAGCATGAAAGCGCTGACTATTCGCCCAGGCAAACTGACGCTGGCCCAGCTACGCGACGTCTACCAACATCCGGTGACGCTGACGCTGGACGACAACGCCTATGCCCCTATCCAGCAGAGCGTGGCCTGCGTAGAGCGCATCGTTGAAGAAAACCGCACCACTTACGGCATCAACACCGGGTTTGGCCTGCTGGCTTCGACGCGCATCGCCCGCGACGATCTGGAAAACCTGCAGCGTTCGATCGTGCTGTCACACGCCGCCGGCGTGGGCGAGCCGACCGACGACAATCTGGTGCGCCTGATCATGGTGCTGAAGATCAACAGCCTGTCGCGCGGCTTCTCCGGCATTCGTCTGGAAGTCATCCAGGCGCTGATCGCGCTGGTCAACGCCGAAGTTTATCCGCATATCCCATTGAAAGGCTCGGTCGGCGCTTCCGGCGACCTGGCGCCGCTGGCGCACATGAGCCTGGTGCTGCTGGGCGAAGGCCAGGCGCGCCATCAGGGCCAATGGTTGCCGGCAACCGAAGCACTGGCCAAAGCCGGCCTGAAACCGCTGACGCTGGCGGCGAAAGAAGGCCTGGCGCTGCTGAACGGCACCCAGGTCTCCGCCGCCTTCGCGCTGCGCGGCCTGTTCGATGCGGAAGACCTGTTCGCCGCCGCGACCGTGGCGGGCAGCCTGACGGTGGAAGCGGCGCTGGGCTCCCGCAGCCCGTTTGACGCGCGTATCCACGAGGTGCGTGGCCAGCGCGGCCAGATCGACGCCGCCCTCGCCTATCGTCACCTGCTCGGCGCGCGCAGCGAAGTCTCCGACTCGCACCGCAACTGTGAAAAAGTGCAGGATCCTTACTCCCTGCGCTGCCAGCCACAGGTGATGGGCGCCTGCCTGACGCAGATCCGCCAGGCCGCCGAGGTACTGGAGATCGAAGCCAACGCCGTCTCCGATAACCCGCTGGTGTTCGCCGAACAGGGCGACGTGCTGTCCGGCGGCAACTTCCACGCCGAACCGGTGGCGATGGCCGCCGATAATCTGGCGCTGGCGTTTGCCGAAATCGGTTCGCTGTCCGAACGCCGCATCTCGCTGATGATGGACAAACACATGTCGCAGCTGCCACCGTTCCTGGTGGAGAACGGCGGCGTGAACTCCGGCTTCATGATCGCCCAGGTCACCGCCGCGGCGCTGGCCAGCGAAAACAAAGCGTTGGCGCATCCATCGAGCGTCGACAGCATCCCAACCTCCGCCAACCAGGAAGATCACGTCTCCATGGCACCGGCCGCCGGCCGCCGCCTGTGGAGCATGGCGGACAACGTACGCGGCATTCTGGCGGTCGAATGGCTGGCCGCCTGCCAGGGCCTGGATTTCCGCAACGGCCTGAAGACCTCGGAAGGTCTGGAGCAGGCGCGCCGTCTGCTGCGCGAGCATGTCAGTTTCTATGACAAGGATCGTTTCTTCGCCCCCGACATTGAAGCCGCCAGCCAACTCTTGGCGGCCGGTCACCTGACATCGCTGCTGCCTGCGGCGCTGCTGCCTAGCCAGGCATAATCATCACACACTGAATCACGCAGTTTGTTCTGCCCCGCCGGGTGCGTTCCACCCGGCGCGGGCAGCGCGTGCCTGTTCGGCAAACACTTAACGGGAAGCAACATGCGTAACGAAACAACACAACTCAGACGCGGACTAAACGCGCGGCATATCCGTTTCATGGCTCTCGGCTCGGCGATCGGCACCGGTCTGTTCTACGGCTCCGCCGGCGCCATTCAGCTGGCCGGTCCGGCCGTGCTGCTGGCCTACCTGGTGGGCGGCGCGGCGGTGTTCATGGTGATGCGCGCGCTGGGTGAAATGGCGGTGCACCAACCGGTCTCCGGCTCGTTCGGCCACTACGCCAGCCACTACCTCGGCCCGCTGGCCGGGTTCCTCACCGGCTGGACCTACACCTTTGAAATGGTGATCGTCGCCCTGGCGGACGTCACCGCCTTCGGCATCTATATGGGGCTGTGGTTCCCGGACGTCGCTCAGTGGGTCTGGGTACTCAGCATCATCCTGTTTATCGGCGCGCTCAACCTGTGCAGCGTCAAGGTCTTCGGTGAAATGGAATTCTGGCTGTCGCTGGTCAAGGTCGCCGCCATCGTGGCGATGATCGTCGGCGGCGCGGCGGTGATGTTGTTCGGTTTCGGACAGACCCAGCACGCCACCGGCATCAGCAACCTGTGGCAACACGGCGGCTTTATGCCTAACGGCATCGGCGGCGTGGTCGCGTCGCTGGCGGTAGTGATGTTCGCCTTCGGCGGCATCGAGATCATCGGCATCACCGCCAGCGAGGCGAAAGACCCCGCCAAAGTGCTGCCGAAAGCGATCAACGCCGTGCCGGTGCGCATTCTGTTGTTCTACGTGCTGACACTGACGGTGCTGATGGCGATCTACCCGTGGAACAGCATCGGCCAGAACGGCAGCCCGTTCGTTGAGATCTTCAGCAACCTCGGCATCAGCTCCGCCGCCAACGTGCTGAACGTGGTGGTGATCACCGCCGCCATCTCGGCCATCAACAGCGACATCTTCGGCGCCGGCCGCATGATGTACGGCATGGCGCAGGACGGCCAGGCGCCGCGCAGCTTCACCAAACTGACCGCCAGCGGCGTGCCGTGGATGACGGTGCTGGTGATGTCGGTCGCTCTGCTGCTGGCGGTAGTGCTCAACTATCTGATTCCAGAGAAAGTCTTCATGATCATCGCCTCGATCGCCACCTTCGCCACCGTCTGGGTATGGCTGATGATCCTGCTGTCGCAGATCGTCATGCGCCGCACGCTGTCGCCGGAAGAAGCTCGTCAGTTAAGCTTCCCGGTACCGTGGTGGCCGGTAGCGCCGGCATTGGCGACCGCCTTTATGGCGTTCGTCATCGGCCTGCTCGGCTACTTCGAAGAGAGCCGCATCGCGCTGTACGTCGGGCTGGTATGGATAGCCCTCCTCACCGTGGCTTACTGGCTGTGGGTGCGCAAGAAAGGCGGCGGCTCACCGGTCACTGCGGCAACGCAGCAGATGTAGCGTTCGCTGAAGGTCAAACCCGCTGCGGCGGGTTTTTTATTACACGCTTTTGGCCGAACGCCGGGCATAAAAAAACCCGCCGCAGCGGGTTTTTATTCAGCAACCGAATCGGTCGAACTTACTGGCCTTTAACTTCTTTCAGGCCGTTGAATGGCGCACGGTCACCCAGCGCTTCTTCGATACGGATCAGTTGGTTGTACTTGGCAACGCGGTCAGAACGGCTCATGGAACCGGTTTTGATCTGGCCAGCCGCAGTACCTACCGCCAGGTCGGCAATGGTCGCGTCTTCGGTTTCACCGGAACGGTGAGAGATCACTGCAGTGTAACCGGCGTCTTTCGCCATCTTGATAGCCGCCAGGGTTTCGGTCAGAGAACCGATCTGGTTGAACTTGATCAGGATGGAGTTAGCGATGCCTTTCTCGATGCCTTCTTTCAGGATCTTGGTGTTGGTCACGAACAGATCGTCGCCAACCAGCTGGATTTTGTCGCCCAGTACTTTGGTCTGGTAAGCGAAGCCCGCCCAGTCGGATTCATCCAGGCCGTCTTCGATAGACACGATTGGGTACTGTTTGGTCAGCTCTTCCAGGAAGTGAGTGAACTCTTCGGAAGTGAAGGCTTTGTTGCCTTCGCCGGCCAGCACGTATTTACCGTCTTTGTAGAATTCGGAAGCCGCGCAGTCCATCGCCAGAGTAACGTCTTTGCCCAGCTCGTAGCCCGCCGCTTTTACCGCTTCAGCGATAACCGCCAGCGCTTCGGCGTTGGAACCCAGGTTTGGCGCGTAGCCGCCTTCGTCGCCCACAGCGGTGTTCATGCCTTTGGCTTTCAGAACTTTCGCCAGGTGGTGGAACACTTCAGAACCGATGCGCACCGCTTCTTTCAGGGTTTTCGCGCCAACCGGCTGAATCATGAATTCCTGAATGTCGACGTTGTTGTCAGCGTGCTCGCCGCCGTTGATGATGTTCATCATCGGCAGTGGCATGGAGAATTTGCCTGGGGTGCCGTTCAGTTCAGCGATGTGCTCGTACAGCGGCATGCCTTTAGAGGCTGCGGCTGCTTTCGCTGCTGCCAGAGAAACCGCCAGAATGGCGTTGGCGCCGAAGTTGGATTTGTTTTCGGTGCCGTCCAGCTCGATCATGATCTTGTCGATGTTCGCCTGGTCTTTGGCATCTTTACCCAGTACTGCCTGAGCAATCGGACCGTTTACTGCAGCAACGGCTTTCAGTACGCCTTTACCCAGGAAACGAGACTTGTCACCGTCACGCAGTTCCAGCGCTTCGCGGGAACCGGTAGAAGCACCTGACGGCGCAGCAGCCAAGCCGACGAAACCGCCTTCCAGATGAACTTCGGCTTCTACAGTCGGGTTACCGCGGGAGTCGATGATTTCACGACCGATGACTTTAACGATTTTGGACATTAGGTTTTCCTCAGTACAAGTTAAACTAAAACTCCAGACAAACAGCGCGCGGTTCTCACCGCGCGCCGCCTACCAAATATTTTATTTCACCTGGCGCTTCTGATGCTCGCCAGCGGCTTTCACGAAGCCGGCGAACAGCGGATGCCCATCACGCGGCGTAGATGTAAATTCCGGGTGGAACTGACAGGCTACAAACCACGGGTGATTCGGCAGTTCAATGATCTCAACCAGCTTGTTGTCGGCGGAACGACCGGCGACACGCAGCCCTGCGGCTTCGATCTGCTTCAACAGCATGTTGTTAACTTCGTAACGGTGACGGTGACGCTCGACAATGGTCGGTTCGCCGTACAATTGACGCACCAGGCTGTTGTCGCTCAGGTTGCACTGTTGGCCACCTACGCGCATCGTGCCGCCCAAATCGCTTTCTTCGCTGCGCACTTCGACGTTGCCGTCTTCGTCGCGCCATTCGGTGATCAACGCCACCACCGGGTACTTACAGTCTGGCATAAACTCGGTGGAGTTAGCGTTTTCCATGCCGGCCACGTTGCGAGCGAACTCCATCAACGCCACCTGCATGCCCAGGCAAATGCCCAGGTAAGGAATGTTGTTCTCGCGCGCATAGCGTGCGGTCATCACTTTGCCTTCCACGCCGCGGTAACCGAAGCCGCCCGGGATCAGGATCGCATCCAACCCTTTCAGCACTTCCACGCCGCGGGTTTCCACGTCCTGCGAGTCGATCAGCTTGATGTTCACGGTCAGACGGTTTTTCAGCCCACCGTGCTTCAGCGCTTCGATCACCGACTTGTAAGCGTCCGGCAGCTCAACGTATTTGCCGACCATACCGATGGTCACTTCGCCGCCCGGATTGGCTTCTTCGTAGATCACCTGTTCCCATTCGGCCAGGTTGGCTTCCGGCGCGTTCAGGCTGAATCGTTTACAAATATAATCGTCCAGCCCCTGAGATTTCAATAGGCCTGGGATTTTATAAATAGAATCAACGTCTTTCAGAGAGATAACCGCTTTTTCCGGCACGTTGCAGAAAAGCGCGATTTTAGCGCGTTCGTTAGCAGGAACCGCGCGATCGGAACGGCAAATCAGCACATCAGGCTGGATACCGATGGAAAGCAGCTCTTTTACGGAATGCTGGGTCGGCTTGGTTTTCACTTCGCCGGCCGCCGCCATGTATGGCACCAGCGTCAGGTGCATGTACAGGGTGTGCTCGCGGCCCACTTCCACTGCCATCTGACGGATGGCTTCGAGGAACGGCAGCGATTCGATATCGCCGACGGTGCCGCCGATCTCCACCAGCACCACATCGTGGCCTTCGCCGCCTTCGATGATGCGTTCTTTGATCGCGTTGGTGATGTGCGGAATGACCTGCACGGTCGCGCCCAGATAGTCGCCGCGGCGTTCTTTACGCAGCACGTCGGAGTAGATGCGGCCGGTGGTGAAGTTGTTGCGACGCGACATCTTGGTGCGGATGAAGCGCTCGTAGTGACCCAAATCCAGATCGGTTTCTGCGCCGTCTTCGGTGACGAAAACTTCCCCATGCTGAATCGGGCTCATGGTGCCCGGATCCACGTTGATGTACGGGTCCAGTTTCATGATGGTAACGTTGAGGCCACGGGCTTCAAGAATAGCCGCCAGAGAGGCTGCGGCAATGCCTTTACCCAGAGAGGATACGACCCCGCCGGTCACAAAAATATAATTAGTTGTCATGCTGAACCTGAGAGTTTAGGTTTAAAGACGATGGAAGAACCAGGACGGGAAAGTAGTATACCCGAACCTCTCCTGACCTACAAACGATCGTTTTGCTGTCCATCATCTCGGCCGCCCTCCCGTGTTCATCAGGGTTTACTCCGCCGGCGCCCCGCAAACCCTCCAGGAAATACAAAGAGTTAGCGGAGAATATTTCTTTTTACCGCCCCTCAGGAGCGATAAAACGCCTTAGATTTCAGTTTGTTGGCCTTTTGCTGCCGACGGCAGCCATGCGCCTCTGACCTGACCGTAAGCTTAACCGTTTCAGCTACAGTGAACCTTGTCGGCGATCAACATTGCAGCTGCAGTTCAGCTTTCCTGGCGTTTAACCTGCTGCCAGGCCTCTTCCATCTGCTCCAGCGTGGCGTCTTCCAATCGCAGCCCGCGTTGCTGAACGATCTCTTCCACCTGGCGGAAGCGGCGTTCGAACTTGCGGTTCGCCGCCTGCAGCGCGTTCTCCGCCTTGTGCCCCAGATGGCGCGACAGGTTCACCGTGGCGAACAGCAGATCGCCGATCTCCTCTTCCAGCTTGCTCTCGTCGACCACCGCCTGGCGGGCTTCGTGCATCACTTCATCGATCTCTTCGTACACTTTGTCCAGCACCGGGCCCAGCGTGTTCCAGTCGAAGCCGACCGAGGCGCAGCGTTTTTGGATCTTGTGCGCTTTCATCAATGCCGGCAGCGCCTGCGGAATATCGTCCAGCACCGAGTGCAGCGCTTTTTCGGCGCGCTCGCCCGCCTTCAGCTGCTCCCAGCGCGCCGCGACGGTTTCGCTGTCTCCGCCCTCGGCGTCGCCGAAGATATGCGGGTGACGACGCTCCAGCTTATCGCTGATGGCGGTGCACACCTCATCGAAATCGAACAGCCCCTGTTCCTGCCCCATCTGGGCGTAGAACACCACCTGGAACAGCAAATCGCCCAGCTCGTCGCGCAGATCGGCGTAATCTTGCCGCTCGATGGCGTCCAGCACCTCGTAAGTTTCCTCCAGCGTGTAGGGCGCAATGGTGGCGAAGGTTTGCTTGCGGTCCCACGAGCAACCGACCTGTGGGTCGCGCAGCGTTTTCATGATGTTCAACAGACGCTGCAGCGGAGTGGATTGGGTCATAAAAAATCTCTGAGAAAAAAGGGCGTGCTGATATGCCCGCCGGAACTGATGGAGTTCGGGCCGCATCGACATCGGATGCGGCCCGAAAAGTGCCGTGGGCTTAGTTGCCGTGCAGACGCTTGGCGTCTATCACGTCCGGCAGCTGGTTCAGCTTCGCCAACACCCGCCCCAGCACCTGCTGGTTGTAGATTTCGATATCCATGTCGATGGTGGCCAGCTGTTTCTTGGTGTCGCTGCGGCTGGCGACGCCCAGCACGTTGACCTTTTCGTTGGCCAGAATAGTGGTGATATCGCGCAGCAAGCCGCTGCGGTCATTGGCCATCACACGCACCACCAGCGAATAACCGCTGGAGTAGCTTTCGCCCCATACCGCGTCGACAATGCGTTCCGGCGCGTGGGATTGCAAATCGACCAGCTGATCGCAATCCGCACGGTGGATCGAGATGCCGCGCCCCTGGGTGATAAAGCCGACGATGTCGTCGCCCGGGATCGGCTGGCAGCAGCGGGCGATGTGGTGCATCAGATTGCCCACACCCTCCACCACCACTCGGCCGTTGTCCTTGTTGCGGGTCGGCGGCGGCGCTTTTTGCTGCACCAGCTGGCGCAGCGCCTCGCGATCCTGCTCTTCGGCGCTCGGTTTGTTGAACTTGCCCTGCAGGTAATTCACCATCTGGTTCAGGCGAATGTCCCCGCCGCCGATCGCCGCCAACACCTCGTCCAGCGAGTTCATGTTGTAACGCGGGATCAGCAGCTTTTCGGCCTCTTTCAGGCTGATGCCGAGGTGTTCCAGTTCGTTGTCCAGCATCTGGCGGCCGGCAAGAATGTTCTTGTCGCGATCCTGCTTGCGGAACCAGTTGTGGATCTTCGAGCGCCCGCGGCTGGTGGTGACGTAGCCCAGGTTCGGGTTCAGCCAGTCGCGGCTCGGGTTCGGCTGCTTCTGGGTGATGATCTCAATCTGATCGCCCATCTTCAGCTGATAGGTAAACGGCACGATGCGGCCGCCGATCTTGGCACCGATGCAGCGGTGACCGACGTCGCTGTGAATATGGTAGGCGAAGTCGAGCGGCGTGGAGCCGGCCGGCAGATCCACCACGTCGCCTTTCGGGGTAAACACATAGACCCGATCGTCGAACACCTGGCTGCGCACTTCGTCGAGCATCTCGCCGGAGTCCGCCATCTCTTCCTGCCAGGCGATCAGCTTACGCAGCCAGGCGATGCGCTCTTCGTAGCCGGAGCGCACGGTAACCCCCGCACCCTCTTTGTACTTCCAGTGCGCGGCCACGCCCAGCTCGGCGTCTTCGTGCATTTGCCGAGTGCGGATCTGAATCTCGACGGTTTTGCCGCGCGGCCCCAGCACCACGGTATGGATCGACTGGTAGCCGTTGGGTTTCGGGTTGGCGACGTAGTCGTCGAACTCGTCCGGCAGATGGCGGAAGTGGGTATGCACGATGCCCAACGCCGCATAGCAATCCTGCAGACGCTCCGCCACGATGCGCACCGCGCGCACGTCGAACAGTTCGTCGAACGCCAGGTGTTTTTTCTGCATCTTGCGCCAGATGCTGTAGATGTGTTTCGGCCGGCCGTAGATCTCCACCCGAATGCCTTCGCTGGCCATCTCGGCGCGCAACCCGGCGACGAAATCGTCGATGAACTGTTCGCGATCGATGCGGCGCTCGTGCAACAGCTTGGCGATACGCTTGTATTCTTCCGGGTGCAGGTAGCGGAAGCAGAAATCTTCCAGCTCCCATTTCAGTTGACCGATGCCGAGCCGGTTAGCCAGCGGGGCGTAGATATTGGAACACTCTTTCGCCGCCAGCACGCGCTCGTCTTCCGGCGCGTCTTTCACCTCGCGCAGGTGGGCGATGCGCTCCGCCAGCTTGATGACCACGCAGCGGAAATCCTCCACCATCGCCAACAGCATGCGGCGCACGTTGTCGACCTGTTCGGAGGCCATCGAGTCGTTTTGGGTGGCTTTCAGTTGGCGAATGGCGTCCATGTCGCGCACGCCGTGCACCAGCGCGACGATGCCCTTGCCGAACGCTTCGGTCAGGATCTCTTCCTGCACGATGCCGGCGTTCACCAGCGGGAACAGCAGCGCGGCGCGCATGCTGTCGTTGTCCATGCTCAGCGTCGAGAGGATTTCCACCATCTCCAGGCCGCGCCACAGCAGCAGTGAGGCGTCGGGATGGTTTTGGGTCTGCTGCTCACAATAACGCCAGGTTGCGGCCAATCGCTCACATGACTGCGGGTTAGGTAGCCCCAAGCTGGCGATCCACTCATCGAGAGCGAACTCACCCGCCGTATTCAGATGTGCACTTCTTACCGCAACCATAACCTCTCCCTACTTTGCAGCGACCTCTGGCGCGCGCTCGTTGATAAACAGCGCCATTGATTCAAGATGCCCCGTGTGCGGAAACATATCCAACATCCGCACGCGCGCAAGACGATAACCGGCGCTCAACAGCACTTTGCTGTCGCGAGCCAGCGTGGTGGGGTTACAGGAAACATAAACCACCCGCGCCGGCGCCAGTTTTACAATATGTGACATCACCCCGGCCGCACCGGCGCGGGCGGGATCCAGCATCACCTTATCAAACCCTTGTGCTGCCCAAGGTTGCCGCTCAACGTCGTCCTCCAGATTCTCATGGAAAAACGACGCATTATTCAGCTTATTCTTATGTGCATTATATTGCCCATTCGCTACCAGCGTGGCAACACCTTCGATGCCCACCACCGCAGCAGCGCGGCGCGCCAGCGGCAGAGTGAAGTTGCCCATGCCGCAGAACAGGTCCAGCACCCGATCATTGGGTTGAATGTCGAGCCATTCAAGGGCCTGCGCCACCATTTGTTGGTTTACGGCGTCATTGACCTGAATAAAGTCGCGCGGGCTGAAGTCTAAGCGTAGCCCGTCAACCTGATAATACGGCGCGTCACCGCACAGTTTTTCCAACCGATCGCTGTCCGGCGCCAGATAAACGGCGACCTTTTCCCGCTCGCCAAACGCCAACAGCGCCTGCCGATCCACGTCCTTCAGCGCATCGAGATGGCGCAGCACCAGCAGCGGACCGTTATCCGCCAGCACCAGCTCCACATGCCCCAGCCGCCGCACCGCCTGCAGCCCGCTTAGGCAGGTGCGCACCGGCGCCAGCAGCTGTTCCAGCTCCGGCCGCAACACCGGGCAGTGCGCCACCGCCACCAGCTCGCTGGAGGCCGCCTGGCGAAAACCCATCATCAGGCGCTGCTGCTTCGGCTGCCACGCCAGGCTCAGGCGGGCGCGGCGGCGATAGCCGTATTCCGGGCCGGCGATCACCGGTTCCTGCTGCGGAGTTACCCCGGTTTCGCGGGCGATCATGCGCACCAGCGCCGCCGCCTTGCTCTGCTGTTGCAGCGCCTCATCCGCGTGCTGCTGCTGGCAGCCGCCGCATACGCCGAAATGCGGACAGCGCGGCTCCACCCGCTGCGAGCTGCGGCTCAGCAGGCGCTTGAGCTTGCCTTTGGCGAACTGGCGCTTGTCTTCGGTCAGCTGAATTTCTGCCTGCTCGCCCGGCAGTACGCCCGGCACGAACACCGCTTTGCCGTCGTGGCGCGCCACGCCCTGGCCGAAAGGATCGAGATCGCTCACCGTCACGGTGAAGATTTGTGAGCTCTGCCGGGTCGTCACGCGGCGTTTGGGAGAGTAGAATTGCGCCATATTTGTCGATTGTGTGCTGGTTCATTAAGCTAGTGTCAGCTGTCAATTCTCCCACATTGGAATCCCATGACCAAATACAGCCTGCGTGCGCGCATGATGATCCTGATTCTGGCCCCGACCTTGCTGATTGGTTTGCTGCTCAGCACCTTCTTCGTGGTGCATCGCTACAACGAGCTGCAGGAGCAATTGGTCGACGCCGGCGCCAGCATCATCGAGCCGCTGGCGGTGGCCAGCGAGTACGGCATGACGTTCCGCAGCCGCGAGTCGGTCAGGCAGTTGGTCAGTCTGTTGCATCGCCGCCATTCGGACATCGTGCGTTCGATCACCGTGTTCGATGCGCAGAACAACCTGTTCGTCACCTCCAATTATCATCACAACTTCGCCCAGCTGCAGCTGCCGAAAGGCGTGCCGTTGCCCACCGACCTGATGCTCACCCGGCGCGGCGATTCGCTGATCCTGCGCACGCCGATCCTGTCGGAAAACCAATATCCGGATGAAAACGCCGACGGCGGCAGCCATCCCGACAACAACCTGGGCTATGTGGCGATCGAGCTGGATCTGCAGTCGGTGCGGCTGCAGCAATATAAAGAGGTCTTTGTCTCTACCCTGCTGTTGTTGCTGTGCATGTGCATCGCCATCCTGTTCGCCTACCGGCTGATGCGCGACGTGACCGGCCCGATCCGCAACATGGTGAACACCGTCGACCGCATCCGCCGCGGCCAGCTCGACAGCCGCGTGGAGGGCTACATGCTCGGCGAGCTGCACATGCTGAAGAACGGCATCAACTCGATGGCGATGTCGCTCACCGCCTACCACGAAGAGATGCAGCAGAATATCGATCAGGCCACCTCCGATCTGCGCGAAACGCTGGAGCAGATGGAGATCCAAAACGTCGAGCTGGATCTGGCGAAAAAACGCGCGCAGGAGGCGGCGCGCATCAAGTCCGAATTCCTGGCCAACATGTCGCACGAGCTGCGCACCCCGCTCAACGGCGTGATCGGCTTCACCCGCCAGATGCTGAAAACCGATCTGAGCGCGACCCAGACCGATTATTTGCAGACCATCGAACGCTCGGCCAACAACCTGCTGACCATCATCAACGACGTGCTGGATTTCTCCAAGCTGGAAGCCGGCAAGCTGGTGCTGGAACACATTCCGTTCGCCCTGCGTGAAACGCTGGACGAAGTGGTGGTGCTGCTGGCGCCGAGCGCCCACGACAAGGGTCTTGAGCTGACGCTGGATGTGCACAACGACGTGCCGGAGCAGGTGATCGGCGACTCGCTGCGCCTGCAGCAGATCATCACCAACCTGCTGGGCAACGCCATCAAATTCACTGAAACCGGCAATATCGACATTCGCGTCGAGCTGCGCAAACAGCTGGAGCGACGGGTAGAAGTGGAAGTGCAGATCCACGACACCGGCATCGGCATTTCCGAACGCCAGCAGTCGCAGCTGTTCCAGGCATTCCGTCAGGCGGACGCCAGCATCTCCCGCCGCCACGGCGGCACCGGGCTGGGGCTGGTGATCACGCAAAAACTGGTGAAGGAGATGGGAGGCGATATCTGCTTCCACAGCCAGCTGAATCGCGGCTCGACCTTCTGGTTCCACATCACGCTGGATCTGAACGAGGGCATGCTGTCGCTGGCACCGAGCCTGCCGGATCTGAACGGCAAAACGCTGGCCTATATCGAGTCCAACCCGACGGCGGCGCAGGCGACGCTCAACATGCTCAGCGTCACGCAGTTGGTGATCACCCACTCGCCGACGCTGGGCCAGTTGCCGCCAGGCCACTATGACTTCCTGCTGGCCGGCGTGCCCATCCCGTTCCGCGACAACATGGCGCAGCATCAGGACAAATTGCTGGCCTCGCTGAAGCTGGCCGATCGGGTGATTCTGGCGCTGCCGTGCCAGGCGCAGATCGACGCCGAGCTGCTTAAACAACAAGGCGCGCTCGGCTGCCTGATCAAGCCGATCACCAGCACCCGACTGTTCCCGCTGCTCCGGATGGAAGCGCCGGCACGCCTCACCGCGCAGCCTGAGCGTAAACGCCTGCCGCTGACCGTGATGGCGGTGGACGACAACCCGGCCAACCTGAAGCTGATCGGTACGCTGCTGGGGGAACAGGTAGAAAAAACCCTGCTGTGCGAAAGCGGTGAGGAAGCGCTGGCGCTGGCGCGCGACAACGTGCTGGATCTGATCCTGATGGACATTCAGATGCCGAAGATGGACGGCATTCACGCCAGCGAACTGATCCGCCAGCTGCCGCATCACAACTCCACGCCGATCGTCGCCGTTACCGCCCATGCCGCCAGCGGCGAGCGCGAGCACCTGCTGCAGGCCGGGATGGACGACTACCTGGCCAAACCGATCGACGAGAAAATGCTGACCCGCGTGCTGTCGCGCTACCACAGCGGCGACGTGGAAAACGCCATCGCCGACGACGCGCCGCTGTCGCTCGACTGGCCGCTGGCGCTGCGTCAGGCGGCCAACAAACCGGACCTGGCGCGCGATCTGCTGCAAATGCTGCTCGATTTCCTGCCGCAGGTGCGCGAACGGGTACAGGCGCTGCTCGACGGCCAGCATGACGACGAGATCCTCGATCTGGTCCATAAGCTGCACGGCAGCTGCAGCTACAGCGGCGTGCCGCGCCTCAAGCAGCTGTGTTTCTACCTCGAGCGGCAGCTGCGTCAGGGCATCACCAACGACGAACTGGAGCCGGAGTGGCTGGAGCTGTTGGATGAGATTGAACTGGTGATCCACGCGGCGCGCGCGCATCTGGCGCAACCCGCCTGAATCCTCAGGCCATAACGCAAAAAGGCACGCCGCAGCGTGCCTTTGTTTTTAACGCCTGACGCCTATCACTGCGCCAGCAGGTACAGCTGGCTCTCGCCGCGCTGAATATTCAACGCCAGTACCGACGGCTTGCTGTCGAGGATTTTACGCAGCTCACCCAGGTTCTGGATCGGCTGCTGGTTCACGCCCAGGATCACGTCGCCCTTTTTCAGGCCGATGCGCGCCGCGGCGCTGCCGGCTTTCACGCTATCGACCTTGACGCCCTTCACGTTGCCGACCTGGGTGTTGCTCAGCTCGGCGCCTTCAATACCGGTGTAGATATTGCCCGAGGCCACCTGGGTCTGCGCGCTTTGCTCCAGCGTGACGTCAATCGTTACCGGCTTGCCGTCGCGAATAATACCCAGCGACATCTTGCTGCCGACCGGCAATGTACCGATCTCCGCCCGGAACGAGGCGAAGCTGGAGATGGCCTTGCCGTTCATGGTGACGATCACGTCGCCGGCCTTGATGCCCGCCTTCGCCGCGGAAGACTTCGGCATCACCTGGCTGACGAAGGCCCCGCGCTGCGCATCGACCTTCATCGCCTTGGCCAGCTCAGAGTTCAGCTCGGTACCCATGATGCCCAGCTCGCCGCGTTTCACTTGGCCATATTCGACCATTTGCGCTGTCAGGTTTTTCACCATGTTGCTCGGAATGGCGAAGCCGATACCGATGTTGCCGCCATCCGGCGCCAGGATCGCGGTGTTGATGCCGATCAGTTCACCGTTCAGGTTAACCAGCGCCCCCCCGGAGTTACCGCGGTTGATCGCCGCATCGGTCTGGATAAAGTTTTCGTAGTTTTCGATGTTCAGGCCGCTGCGCCCCAGGGCGGAAACGATGCCCGAGGTGGCGGTCTCACCCAGCCCGTACGGGTTGCCGATCGCCACGGTGTAATCACCGACGCGCAGCTGGTCGGAATCGGCCATCTTGATCGCCGTCAGATTCTTGAAGTCTTTCAGCTGGATCAGTGCGATATCGGAACGCGGATCCTTGCCGATCACCTTGGCGTCGAAACGGCGGCCGTCGCTCAGCTGCACCTGGATCTTGTTGGCGTTGTCCACCACATGGTTATTGGTCACCACATAGCCCTTGGCGGCATCGATGACCACCCCGGCGCCCAGCGCCTGGAATTTCTGCTGCGTGCCCTGTGGCTGGCCATCCGGCCCGGGCTGTTCGCCGCCCTGGCACATCGGCGAACCCTGGAACGGCGAACCGTCCTGGCAGAACGGCGAATCTTCGCCGAAGAACTGTTGGAACTGCTGCGGCATGCGCGGCGTATTGACCGTGGTGCTGCCCTCAACGTTAATGCTCACGACGGAAGGCATCACCTTTTCCAGCATCGGCGCCAGGCTCGGCAGCTGTTGGGTGCTGGAAGAGGCGGTTTCAGCGGCGCTGGCCGTGACCGGGCCGATCGCCATACCGATGCTGAATGCCAGTGCGCTCAGAACTAATGCGGTTTTTTTCATCTGTGTGTCTCTTATAAAGTCGTTCAAAAAAGAATGGCCGTCTTGCGTGCTTATTCAGAGTTAATTAATAGCCTGAAGTTCCGGCACAGATGATTGGCAATAGTAAACAAATATTGTCCGTCTTTACAAAACTCGAGACAGCCAACCGGTTGGAATTGCTGACAATTATTCCTCAGCTTAATTATTCCGCCGCCATCAATCGACGATATTCATCATAGGCATACAGGTCGGTCATTCCGCTGATATAGTCCTGCAGTAAACGCGCGCGGAAATAATATTCCCGAATGGTTTGCTGCTCCGGCGATAAATGCTGCAGCCCTTCTACCGCCTCCACATACGCCAGCCGATGCTTGGTGGACAGCTTGTGGAACAGGCGCGTTTCGATCGGGTAAGCGCGATGACTGTCCTCGCGCACCAGCTGGCTGAAGTCCGCCAGCGACATCGCCAACAGCGGGCTGTAAATGTCCAGCAGGCCGCTGATCACCCGGTAGCCTTGCAGCTCGAGCTGCTCGACCTCGGGGTGGTTGAACACATGCTTGAACGCCACATTTTTAAATATTTTCAGCAGCCGATAGGCCGGGCTGGAATCCTCCAGCAGCGCCTGGTTGAAACTGCCCTGATAAACCGCGTCCAGATTGTCGATAAAGCGCTGCGCCGCGTGCGGCACCAGCCGCGCCACGGTAAACACCCGCAGATACATGAAGAACTGATCTTCTGCGCTGCGCCGCGCGCCGCCGCGATCTATCTTGCGAAACGCGCTGGCGACGGTCTTGTCGAACAGATCGCCCGGCACCACCTCGCCCCACTCCTGAATCAGGTGCTGATACAGCTGCTCGACGGTAAAAATGCTCTTCTCCACCGCGTCTTCCAGATCGGCCACGCAGTAAGAGATATCATCGGCGGCCTCCATAATATAGGTCAGCGGGAAACGATCGAACTCGCCCATGTGCAGCTCGCGCCGCAGCCGATCGACAAAGGCCTCTTCCGCCAGATAGTAACCGGGCTTTTTCATCAGATAGCTGTGGCTGGCGGGAATATCGCCCGCCCAATAAGCCGGGCGGGTGTATTTCAAAATGCAGCCGACCTGAGCGTAGGTCAGGTTGAGCTTCAACAGGCTGTACACCATGCGAATCGCCTGGGCGTTACCCTCGAAGTGGCTGAGATCCTGACGGATCCGGCTGCGCAGCCGGTTCAGATCGCTCTCCCCTTCATGCAGGCGCAGCGCCGCCACCTGGCAGCGATCGTGGCTGCCAGGTTCGCTGCCGCAGCTGGCGGGATCGAGGCGCTGGGCAAACCAGTCGTTGATCGCCGACTCGCCGAAGTGACCGAACGGCGGGTTGCCGATATCGTGCATCAGACAGGCCATTTCCACGATGCTTTCAAACGGATCGAGCAGCCGAGCCAGGCCGAGTTCATCGATCTTCCCTGCCTGTTTGAAGCGGTTGAGGATCTCTTTGGCGATGTGGCGCCCGACCTGCTGCACCTCCATCGAGTGCGTCAGGCGGCTGCGTACCGCCGCGTTGCGCTCGAGCGGAAACACCTGGGTTTTTTGCTGCAGACGGCGAATGGCGGCCGAGTTGACGATGCGACCGCGATCGCTCTCGAACTGCCGCACGATGTCGTACTCTTCCTCAGCCTCGATCGGTTTGCTGAAAGGCCGTTGGAAACTGATTTTTTGCTTGAAGTCGATCCCGGACATCTGTTCCTCCGCCGTTACGCCCTGCCCCGTGATAACAATTCCCGGCGGCGGATGCAACGCATTATCTCTCACACACAGCCATGATAGACTATGCCGCAATTCTCACGGCCAATCAGCGAGTGTTATTTATGAAAGTAGGCATCATCGGCGCAATGGAGCAGGAAGTCACCCTGCTGCGCGATCAAATCGAAAACCGTCAAACCATCCAACGTGCGGGCTGCGAAATCTACACCGGCCAGATCGGCGGCGTTGAAGTGGCCCTGCTGAAATCCGGCATCGGCAAAGTCTCTGCCGCCATGGGCACCACCTTGCTGCTGGAACACTGCAGCCCGGACGTGGTGATCAACACCGGCTCCGCCGGCGGCCTGGCCAGCACGCTGCGCGTGGGGGATATCGTGGTATCGGAAGAAGTGCGCTACCACGACGCCGACGTTACCGCTTTCGGTTACGAGCCGGGCCAGATGGCCGGCTGCCCGGCGGCGTTCGTCGCCGACGACGCGCTGATCGCACTGGCGGAAAGCTGCATCAAACAGCTGGATCTGCACGCGGTGCGCGGCCTGATTTGCAGCGGTGACGCCTTCATCAACGGCGCCGAGCCGCTGGCGCGCATTCGCGCTACCTTCCCGCGCGTCGCCGCGGTGGAAATGGAAGCCGCAGCGATCGCCCACGTCTGCCATCTGTTCGGCACGCCGTTCGTGGTGGTGCGCGCCATTTCCGACGTCGCCGACAGCGAGTCGCACATGAGCTTTGACGAGTTCCTGGTGGTGGCGGCCAAACAGTCTACGCTGATGGTCAACGCCATGCTGCAAACCCTGGCCAAGCGCGGTTGATGTGAGGCTGCGCTTCACCTCGGCGTTCTGGCTGCTGGCGCTCTGGCTGGCCATGCCGGCCGGCGCCGCCCAGCGGGTGATCAGCCTGGCGCCCAACGCCACCGAACTCGCCTATGCCGCCGGCATGGGCGATGTCTTGGTGGCGGCGAGCGCCTATTCCGATTATCCGCCACAGGCCGCCAGGCTGGAGCAGGTGGCCTCCTGGCAGGGCATCAATCTGGAACGGGTGCTGGCGCTGAAGCCGGACCTGATCCTCGCCTGGCGCGGCGGCAATCCGCAGCGCGTGCTGGATCAGCTCGCCGCGTTCGGCATCCCGATCTTCTATGCGGACGCCGACAATCTCGAAGGGCTCGCCGGCCTGTTGGACAAGCTGGCGCGCTACAGCCCGCACCCGGACCAGGCGCATCAGGCGGCGGATGCCCTTCGCCGCCAGTTCGCCGCTCTCAAGCAACAGTACGCCGCCAACCCGCCGCGGCGGGTGCTGCTACAGTTCGGCACCCAGCCGCTGTTCACCAGCTCCGGCGCCACGCTGCAGAGCCAGGTGCTGACGCTGTGCGGCGCGCAGAACGTCTTCGCCGACAGCCGCACCCCTTGGCCGCAGATCAGCCGCGAGCAGGTGCTGGCGCGTCAACCGCAGGCCATCGTCATCACCGGCGGCGCAAAAGAGGCCGCCAATGTGAAGGCCTTCTGGGCGCCGCAGCTGCAGGTGCCGGTGATCGCGCTGAACGAAGACTGGTTCAATCGCGGCGGGCCGCGCATCCTGTTGGCAGCGCAGCAGCTGTGCCGCCAGTTGGCGGAGATCCGCTGATGTTGGTGTTCTGGCTGGATATTCTCGGCACCGCGGTGTTCGCCGTCTCCGGCGTACTGCTGGCCGGCAAGCTGCGCATGGATCCGTTCGGCGTGCTGGTATTGGGCGTGGTCACCGCGGTCGGCGGCGGCACCATCCGCGATATGGCACTGGCCAACGGCCCGGTATTCTGGGTCAAGGATCCCACCGACCTGGTGGTGGCGATGATCACCTGCGTCTTGACGCTGCTGCTGGTACGCCAGCCGCGCCGCCTGCCGAAGTGGGTGCTGCCGGTGCTGGACGCCGTCGGGCTGGCGGTGTTCGTCGGTATCGGCGTCAACAAGGCCTTCGCGGCCGGCACCGGCCCGCTGGTAGCGATCTGCATGGGGGTGATCACCGGCGTCGGCGGCGGCATTATCCGCGACGTGCTGGCGCGCGAGATCCCGATGATTCTGCGCACCGAAATTTACGCCACCGCCTGCATCATCGGCGGCATCGTGCACGCCACGGCGTTTTATACCTTCGGTATGCCGCTGCAGCAGGCCATGATGCTGGGCATGCTCATCACCCTGGCCATTCGGCTGGCGGCCATTCGTTGGCATCTCAAACTGCCCGCCTTTATCCTCGAACGCTGAGCCGTCGTCCTTCGGGACGGCGGCCTGGTGATTTATTAGACTAAAAACGGGTTTGGTGGTATTATTTTCGCCCGAAAAATAGCGTAGTGACGATGTAAAATTCTGTAACCCTCAGGTTAAGGCTTTCCCCGCGCTGTTAAAACTTTTTAACTTTTTGCCGATAAGTCATCACAAGATTGCTTACGGATGGCTATTCCCGCAATGATGAAAAAAATTCTGCTTGCCTGCTGTGGCGCTCTGCTGAGTGGCGCCGTCTATGCCGATGCCGTCAGCGGCCAGATCGGCGTTACCCTGACCATTGAACCGCAATGCGCCGTGCGCCTCGAAGCCGCTGCGCCACAGGCCGAATGCAGCCATGCGGCGGCGCAGCCCAAGGTCATCCGCACCCCACCGACGCAGGAGAACGACGCGGAAGTGATCCTGGTGGAATGGTAGACATAAAAAAACCCGCCGGCCGGCAGGCGAGCGGGTTGATATTCTGACAGGCGAACTCAGATGCTGAACGAAGAACCGCAACCGCAGGTGGTTTTGGCATTCGGGTTGGTCACCACGAAGCGCGACCCTTCCAGCCCTTCGGTGTAGTCCACCGAACCGCCCACCAGATACTGCAGGCTCATCGGATCGACCACCAGCGCTACGCCCTGCTTCTCGATGGTCATATCGCCATCGTTGACCTTGTCGTCAAAAGTGAAGCCGTACTGGAATCCGCTGCAGCCGCCACCGGTAATGTAAACCCGCAACTTCAGGTTCGGGTTTTCTTCGTCAGCAATCAGGAACTTCACCTTGTTTGCTGCTGCCTCGGTAAATTGCAGGGGCAGTGCCGTTTCATCACTCATAGTCTTTACTCCCAACATTGTTCAGCATCAGATCGCTACTATGGCCGCCTGATTAATATTAACGATTATCCGATACCTGAGTGTTGCGTTCAAGTATTCACCGCATTTGTTGTATTTTCCTTACCTGTTTTCTCCGCCGCTTCTCGCGCCAGCTGCGCTTCCTGCTTTTGCAACGTGCGAGCCAGGATCGACGAATACAGCGGCTTGCCGCCGAGCAGTTGCGCCACCACCGTGGCGCCGAGGCAGGTGATGATCATCGGTAAAATCAGCTGGTAGTTGTCGGTCATTTCCAGCACCAGCACGATGCCGGTCAGCGGGGCGCGCACCGTCGCGGCGAACAATGCCCCCATGCCGGCAATGGCGAAGGTGCCCGCCTCGATGCCGTATTGCGGGAACAGGTGCGCCCCCGCCAGCCCGAAGGCGGTGCCGAACAGCGTGCCCAACGCCAGCATCGGCGCGAAGATGCCGCCCGGCGCGCCGGAACCGAAGCACAGCAGTGTGGTGAAGATACGGGTAATAAAGATAAACATCAGCATGCCGACGCTGTAATTGCCCGCCGCGGCGATCGGGATCAGCCCAAAGCCGCCGCCCGCCGCCTCCGGCTGAATCAGCCCCAGAATGCCGCACACGCCGCCGAGTAGCCCACCCATCAGCAAGACATTGCGCATTCTGCCGCCGTGCAGGCTCGCAAACATGTCCTGGGTGCGGAAGATCAACGCGTTGAATCCCACGCCCACCGCGCCGAAGATCGCCCCCAGCACCAGATAGAGCCACAGGGTATTGATGGGCGCCGAAGAAAGCTTGCCGACTTCGATCACCGATCCCTGGCCGTTAAACAGCTGGAACACCACGCTCGACATGATAACGCCGATGAATACCGCTTTAATCGAGATCAGGTTGTAGCGAAACTGCGGCCGCATCTCTTCGATGATGAACAGGATGCCGGCCAGCGGCGCGTTGAACGCGGCGGACAAGCCGGCGGCGGCCCCGGTCGCCAGCAGCGAATGGCGCGCCTCGGCGCCGCGAATGCGCAGCACGTCCAATACCATGCGCCCGACGTTGCCGCCCATCTGCACCGTGGGCCCTTCGCGCCCCAGCACCATGCCCGCCCCCAGCGTGCCCATGCCGCCGATGAATTTCACCGGGATCACGCGCCACCAGCGCACCGGCCGCAGCTCCTCCAGCGCACCTTCGATCTCCGGAATGCCCGAGCCGCCCGCTTCCGGCGCAAAGCGGCGCACCAGGTAATAACCCAGCGCCGCCAGCGCGGCGGACAGGATAAACGCCAGCGGCCACACCAGGAGCCAGGAATCGGCGACCTGCGCCAGTGAAGCCAGCCGCTGCTGCTGCACCCACTCCACCGCTTTATCGAAGGCCACGCCGAGCAAGCCGGCCAGCGTTCCCACCAGCGCGGCCATCAACAGGATCGCCACCGGCGTTTTATCGCGGCGGATAAACTGGCGCACCGCATCGCTGCGGCTAAGACGCGGGCTCAATGCCCCTGCAGGCTGTGATTGTGATTCAGTCATCGCGAGTGATTCGTCAGGTAATTTGTAATACAAATAGGCAAGGCGGTTATTCTACCCCAAGCCGGCGGCGGGCGCTGCCGTTAATGGTATCTGACTGTGATCGTTTCATAACGCGGCGCTCTCCTCTAGAATAGCGCGGTCAAATCATTCAAAAGAGAATCCAGGAGCCGATTTATGAGCCTACACAGCAAGTCCGAAAGTCTGTACGCCCAGGCGCAACAGTTGATCCCCGGCGGGGTGAACTCTCCGGTGCGTGCATTCACCGGCGTGGGCGGTGTGCCGCTGTTTATCGAGCGGGCAGACGGGGCTTACCTGTTCGATGCCGACGGCAAGGCCTATATCGACTATGTCGGTTCCTGGGGGCCGATGGTGCTGGGGCACAACCACCCGGCGATCCGCGACGCGGTAATCGAAGCGGCACAGCGCGGCCTGAGCTTTGGCGCGCCGACCGAGATGGAAGTCAAAATGGCGCAGTTGGTCACCGAACTGGTGCCGACCATGGATATGGTGCGCATGGTGAACTCGGGCACCGAAGCCACCATGAGCGCCATTCGTCTGGCGCGCGGCTACACCAACCGGGATAAAATCATCAAGTTCGAAGGCTGCTACCACGGCCACGCCGATTGCCTGCTGGTGAAAGCCGGTTCCGGCGCACTGACCCTCGGCCAGCCGAACTCACCGGGCGTGCCGGCCGATTTCGCCAAGCACACCCTGACCTGCACCTATAACGATCTGGACTCGGTGCGCGCTGCCTTCGAGCAATACCCATCCGAGATCGCCTGCATCATCGTCGAGCCGGTCGCCGGCAACATGAACTGCGTGCCGCCGCTGCCGGAATTCCTGCCGGGCCTGCGCGCCCTGTGCGACAAATACGGCGCGCTGCTGATCATCGACGAAGTGATGACCGGCTTCCGCGTGGCGCTGGCCGGCGCGCAATCCTATTACGGCGTTGAGCCGGATCTGACCTGTCTCGGCAAAATCATCGGCGGCGGCATGCCGGTGGGCGCCTTCGGCGGCCGTCGCGAGGTGATGGACGCGCTGGCGCCGACCGGCCCGGTCTACCAGGCGGGCACCCTGTCCGGCAACCCGATCGCCATGGCGGCGGGCTACGCTTGCCTGACCGAAGTGTCGCAGGTCGGCGTGCACCAGACGCTGACCGAACTGACCGAAATGCTGGCCGCGGGCCTGCTGCACGCGGCGCAGGAAGAGAACATCCCGTTGGTGGTCAACAACGTCGGCGGCATGTTCGGCCTGTTCTTCACCGACGCGCCAGCGGTCACCTGCTACCAGGACGTCATGCAGTGCGACGTGGAGCGCTTCAAGCGCTTCTTCCACCTGATGCTGGAAGAAGGGGTGTATCTGGCGCCGTCCGCCTTCGAAGCGGGCTTTATGTCCGTGGCGCACAGCAAGGAAGACATCCAGCGCACCATCGACGCCGCGCGTCGCTGTTTCGCCAAGCTCTAATCCCGGCCGAATGGCCAAAAAAATGGGCGCCTCGGCGCCCGTTTTGCTTTTCGCAGCGGCTTAAAGCAGCGTGCCGTAAATGGTCAGCAGCGCCACTACCACCACGATGATCATCGTCACCTTGCGCGCCAGCGTCACCGCCGCCCGCGGCGTTTGCACCGGATCCATATGCGGATCGCGCGCCAGCGAGAACTGCGCCAGCCGCGTTAACACCTGATACGACGACGAGTGCAGATCCCCCAACGAAGCGAACCAGGCCGGCAGCGCGCGCTCGCCGTGGCCGAACAGCGCATAGGCAGCCCCGGCTAAACGCACCGGGATCCAGTCTAGCCAGTTCAACAGGTGATCGATGCCCGACTGCGAACGCTCCAGCGGCGTATTGTGGCGCGCCAGCCAGGTTTGATAGGCGCGCAGGAAAGCATAACCCGCCAGCGCTATCGGCCCATAAGGCCCAAACACCACAAACCAGAACAGCGGCGCCAGGTAATAACGGAAGTTGATCCACAGCAGCGCATTTTGCAGCTCGCGCAGGCGCAGCTCTTCGCTGCAGTCCACCGGCAAGCCGTGGATCAACGCCAGCTCTTCCGCCATCTGATCGCTGGCGTGAGTATCCCCCTGCCGCGCCGCTTTCAGATAAGCCCGGTAGTGTTTACGCTTGATGCCGGCGCCGACGCACAGCAGATCGATAACGATCCACAGCAGCAGCGTCACCACGCCGAAGAATAACCCGTGCGACAACCACAGAATGCCCCAGACGATCACCATCCAGGCGGCCGTCATCGCCAGCGTCTGCGCCAGCGAAACCCGATGCAGCCGCTGAAACACCACTTCGAGACGGTGATCCAGCTGCCAGTGTTCACCCAGCTTAAACAGGCGCTCCCAGGCCAAAACCAGCAACAGCGTAAACAGCGTCATTAGCGATTCCTCTCCCTTTTTCTTGTCTCAAGCATAGCGTCGTCGGGCACGCCGCGTTGTTCCAGAGATGCCAGATAGCGATCCCAATCGAACGCCGGCCCGGGATCGGTCTTGCGGCCGGGGGCGATATCGCAATGCCCGGCGATATTTTCCGCCAGCGGCGGGTAATGTTCGGCCAGCAGCGCGGTGACCGCCTGCAGCGCGCGATATTGCGCCTCGGTGTAGGGCAGCCAATCGGTGCCTTCCAGCTCGATGCCGATGGAGAAATCGTTGCACCGATCGCGCCCCTGATACAGGGACACGCCCGCGTGCCAGGCGCGCTGGTCGAAGGGCACATACTGCACGATCGCCCCGTCGCGGCGGATCAGACAGTGCGCCGACACCCGCAGCTGATGGATTTCAGCGAAATAAGGATGCTGCGCGGGATCGAGCGTGCCGGTGAACAGCTGGTCGATATAGGGGCCGCCGAACTCGCCGGGCGGCAGGCTGATATTGTGGATGACCAGCAGCGAGGGGAGCTCGTCATCCGGGCGACGATCGCAGTGCGGCGAGACCACTCGCGTCGCCCCGACAATCCAGCCATTTTCCAACTGCATCAGACACCTCTCTGCGGTGGTACTTATTCCTGCAACAGAGTAGCATGTTCCCCTACGATCTAACCGTCCATTTCGGAGTTTTCCATGCCGACACGCCGCTACAGTGCCGACAGTCGCCGCACCGAGCTTCTTGAACGAATTGAAAGTGATATTCCCTATGCCGTCGCCCAGGCGCTGCGCGAAGACCTGGGGGGTGAAGTCGACGCCGGGCGCGATATTACCGCGCAATTGTTACCGGCTGACAAGCAGGCCGAAGCCACCGTCATCACCCGCGAAGCCGGTGTGTTCTGCGGCCGCCGTTGGCTGAATGAGGTCTTTATTCAACTGGGCAATCAGGTGCAGGTGGAGTGGCTGGTGGCGGACGGCGATCGTCTGGCACCGAACCAGCCGCTTTGCCGGCTGCGCGGCCCCGCGCGAGTGATGCTGACCGGCGAGCGCACCGCGCTGAACTTCGTGCAGACGCTCTCCGGCGTGGCAACCGAAGTCAGCCGCTATGTGGCCCTGCTGGAAGGCACCCGGACTCGCCTGCTCGATACCCGCAAGACCCTGCCCGGCCTGCGCACCGCGCTGAAATACGCCGTGCTGTGCGGTGGCGGCAGCAACCACCGGCTCGGGCTCTCCGACGCCTTCCTGATCAAGGAAAACCACATCATCGCCTCCGGTTCTATCAAGAACGCGGTGGAAAAAGCCTTCTGGCTGCACGCCGATGTGCCGGTGGAAGTGGAGGTCGAATCGCTCGATGAACTGCAGCAGGCGCTGGATGCCGGCGCCGACATCATCATGCTGGACAACTTCAGCGTCGAGATGATGCGTCAGGCGGTCGCCCAGACCCAGGGACGCGCCCAGCTGGAAGTGTCCGGCAACGTCACCAGCGAGACGCTGCGCACCTTCGCCGAAACCGGCGTGGATTACATTTCGGTCGGCGCGCTGACCAAGCATGTGACCGCGCTCGATCTGTCGATGCGCTTCAAGTGATCCCCCTCGCCCCCGGCCGCTGTCGGGGGCGTTACCGTAAAATTGCGAACCCCCTCGCACTGTTTTATTTACCGCTGCAAACAACGTCATTACTGATGGAAGCGCGCCGAGAAACGCGCAAAAGCCCCTCGCCGTGCCCCCAAGCAAGCCGCTACCGTTGCCTTCCACACCCCAATGGAGGAAACAACGTATGGAAACGCAACGCGGCTTTACCCTGATAGAACTGATGGTGGTGATCGCCATCATCGCCATCCTCAGCGCCATCGGCATTCCCGCCTACCAGCGCTACATTCAAAAAGCGGCGATGACCGACATGTTGCAAACCATGGCGCCGTATAAGCTGGCGGTTGAGCTGTGCGTGCTGGATGAAGGCGCCCCCGCCGGCTGCGAGGCCGGCAGCAAAGGCATTCCCACCGGCGGCACATCGCGTTACGTCAGCGGAGTGAAGGTCGTCAAAGGCGTGATCACGCTGACCGGCGCTCAGACGCTGCAGGGGCTGGCGGTGGCGTTAACCCCCACAGCGAACGCCGAAGGGCTGACCCGCTGGAGCCGGCTGTGCAGCAGCGAAAACGCCACGCTGGTTGAGGTGTGCCAGGAAGTCTTCCGCTTCGATAACGCAGCGGAGTAACGGCGATGAGCGTACAAATCAGCGAGGAGGTTCACGCCCTGTGCCGGCGCTATCAGGCGCTGGCGCTGAACGAAGACCCGACCACCCTGACGGTCGCGCTCAGCGAAGAAGCGCCGCAAGGATTGCTGGCGGCGCTGCGCTTCGCTACCGGCAAACGCATCCACCTGGAACAGTGGCCGGCGGCCAGGCTTGAGCTGGCGCTGAACCAACGCCACGAGCCGCTCGCGGCGCCGCTGGCGGCCGAAGAGGACGCCGCCGACATCGCCTACGCCGACGACGGCGATGCACCGGTAGTGCAGTTCATCAACCAGACGCTGCGCCTGGCCATCCAACGCCGCGCTTCGGACATCCACTTCGAACCCTTTCGGCAGCATTTTCGCCTGCGCCTGCGCATCGACGGCGTGCTGCAAACCTTCGCCTCACCGCCGCCGCAGCTGACCGCGCGCCTTATCGCCCGGCTGAAGATCCTCGGCCAGTTGGATATCGCCGAACGCCGGCAGCCTCAGGACGGGCAGCTCAGCCTGACGCTGGACGGTGCGCGCTATGCCATGCGCATCGCCACCCTGCCGACGTTGCATGGCGAGAAGGTGGTGCTGCGCGTTCAACAGGGAGAGCAACAGGATCTGCCGCTGGATCAACTGGGCATGAGTCGGGCGGATCTGGCGCGCTACGCGGCGGCGTTAGCCTGCCCGCAAGGTTTGATCCTGGTGACCGGCCCAACCGGCAGCGGCAAGACGGTAACGCTGTACAGCGGGCTGCGCCAGTTGAACGATGCGCAAAGCAACCTGTGCAGCGTCGAAGATCCGGTCGAGATCCCGCTGTTCGGCGTCAATCAGACCCAGATCAACGCCAAAACCGATCTGAACTTCGCTAGGGTGCTGCGCGCCCTGCTGCGCCAGGATCCGGATGTCATCATGATCGGCGAGATCCGCGATGCGGAAACTGCCGAGATCGCAGTCAAGGCCGCACAAACCGGCCACCTGGTACTGTCGACGCTGCATACCAACTCCACGGCTGAAACCCTGACGCGGCTGATGCATATGGGGATCCCCGGCTACCTGCTCGCCGGCTGCCTGAAGCTGGTCGTCGCGCAGCGGCTGGTACGCAGGCTGTGTCGCCACTGTCGCTACCCGCACAGCCAGCCGGCGCATTTTCCCGCCTCGATCTGGCCGGAACCGCTGACCGCCTGGCGCGCCGATGGCTGTGAGCACTGCTTCGGCGGTTACTATGGTCGCATCGGCGTGTATGAGCTGCTGGCCATTACGCCGGAAATACAGGCGGCCTTGCTGGCGAACGCCCCCCCTCTTCTGCTGGCGGATATCGCCCGCGAGCAGGGGCAGCTTTCGCTGCTGCAGGCGGGTCTGGCGCTGGCCACCGAAGGCACGACTTCACTGGAAGAACTGTACCGCGTGATCGACGTCGTCCAGCCCGGCACAATCGCGCCATGAAAGCGCGTCGGCTGTTCCTTTGGCAGGCTCTCGACGCTCAGGGCGCCTTACGCCGTGGCGAACTGATGAGTGATGAAAAACGCCAGGTGAGCCAGTGGCTGATCGAACAAGGCCTGCAACCCTGGCGGATTGGGTACGGCAAACGCGTCCCGCCCGGCCAGTGGCGCGGAGAGCCCTTAATCCACTTCACCCGCCAACTCGCCACCCTGTTGCAGGCCGGGTTGCCGCTGGTCAATACGTTGCAGCTGCTGGCGGCAGAGCACCCTTCGGCAGCCTGGCGTTGCCTGTTGCGCCAGTTGGCAGAACAGGTGCGCGAAGGGCAGCCGCTCTCCGAAACCCTTGCCGCGCAGCCAGGCGTTTTTCCACTTATCTATCGCCAACTGATCGCCATCGGCGAACTGACCGGCAACCTCGATCGCTGCTGCCTGCAGCTGGCACAACAACAGGAAGCCCAGCTGATGCTGCGCCGCAAAGTGACCAAAGCGCTGCGGTATCCCCTCTTCATCTGTGCGGTGGCGCTGCTGGTCAGCGTGCTGATGCTGGTGATGGTGCTGCCGGAATTCGCCAAGGTTTATCAGTCATTCGATGCGCCGCTGCCCTGGTTTACCCAAGGGTTATTGAGGGTGTCCGCGCTGCTGATCGCCGTTGGCCCCTATTTGGCGCTGCTGCTCGGCGCATTGCTGCTCGGCTATTGCCGCTGGCTGCATCCACGCCCGCCATGGCGCCGACGTGAACAGGCAGCCTTGCTGCGCCTGCCGCTGATCGCCCGGCTGGTGAGCGGCGGCGCGCTGAGCCAAACCTTTCGTATTCTGACCATGACCCAACGCGCGGGGCTGACGCTGGTGGAAGGGTTGAACGCGGCGGCGCTGGCGGCGGATCATCTGCTGTACCGACAGGCGCTGGAGCAGGTGCAGCGGCAGATCGCCGAAGGCGAGGCGTTTCATCATGCCCTGGGCCTGCAACCGCTGTTTCCGCCGCTGTGCCGGCAGCTGGTGCGGGTGGGCGAAGAATCCGGTTCGCTGGACGCCTTGCTGGATAAATTGGCGCAGTGGTACGAACGGCAGACGCACGAGCTGGCCGATACGCTGGCGCAAACGCTGGAGCCGCTGCTGATGCTGGTGGTGGGCGGGATTGTCGGTGCTTTGGTGATCGCCATGTACCTGCCTATTTTTCAACTGGGCAGCGTGCTGGGATAGAGAGAAGATAGCGGGCGCCGCTGTGCGCTGCGCCCGAATGCAAGGTGCGGCTTATTTGCTGCCGAAGACGCGGTTTTCCTGCTCCGCCACGCGGATAAAGGTGGTGCGCTTGGTCAACTCTTTCAGGCGCTCGGCACCGACGTAGGTGCAGGCGGAGCGCAGGCCGCCGAGGATATCGCGCACGGTAAATTCCACCTCGCCACGCAGCGGCAGCTTGACGGTTTTGCCTTCGGCCGCGCGATACTCCGCCACGCCGCCGACGTGGCGCTTCATCGCCGACTCGGAGCTCATGCCGTAGAACAGCATGAACTTCTCGCCGTTCTCTTCCACCACGGTACCTTCGCACTCGTCGTGGCCGGCCAGCATGCCACCCAGCATCACGAAGTCAGCACCGCCGCCGAAGGCTTTGGCAACGTCGCCCGGCACCGAGCAGCCGCCGTCGCTGACGATTTGGCCGCCCAGCCCGTGGGCCGCATCGGCGCATTCGATCACCGCCGACAGCTGCGGGTAGCCCACGCCGGTCTTCACGCGGGTGGTACAGACTGAACCCGGGCCGATGCCGACCTTAACGATGTCGGCGCCGGAGAGGATAAGCTCCTCCACCATCTCGCCGGTCACTACGTTGCCGGCGCAGATCACGTGATTCGGGCAGGCTTCGCGCGCTTTCTGCAGGAAGGCGACGAAATGTTCAGAGTAGCCGTTGGCCACGTCGATGCAGATGAATTTGAGCGCCGGAGACAAGGCCAGGATCTGCTGCATTTTGGCGAAGTCGGCTTCGGAGGTGCCGGTGGACACCATGACGTGGCGCAGCACCGATTCCGGCATGCGCTGCACGAAGTCAGCCCATTGCTCGACGCTGTAATGTTTGTGTACGGCGGTGAGAACGTCGAAAGAAGCCAGGGCCTCGGCCATGCGGAAGGTGCCCACCGTGTCCATGTTGGCGGCGATAATCGGCACGCCGGACCAGCTGCAACCTGAATGCTTGAAGGTAAACTGACGTTCCAGTTCAACCTCGGAGCGGCTTTTCAGCGTGGAGCGCTTAGGGCGGATCAACACGTCTTTAAAGCCCAACTTCAAATCTTCTTCAATACGCATGACTTATGATTTCCTGGTTAATGGCGACGGATCGCAAGGAGGATATTCGAACCTCTGCCCGACGGCTTTCCAGTGGCGCAAAAAGACGGCGGCGAGATTAATGCCAGTTCCAGTGACGTTATAATACGCGCTAATAATCGCCGAACAAGACTGCGAATTCGCCTTTATTTACGCTACAATCCGACAAATTTACCTGCATAACCGCAGTGTGATTGCCCGCTCATTTTTGCCGTGCCGCTGCGCTTTTTCTCGCCGCCCTGGCAGGCCCGCCGCCTGTCGACTTGCACTTCTGCGCGATCGCTTTATGATTCGTCTATTATTTTTTTATGAACATCGGATGCACCTAACACCATGGCCTACATTGTTGCGTTGACCGGGGGCATAGGCAGCGGCAAAACGACCGTCGCAAACGCCTTCGCGCGCCACGGCGCAACCATCGTCGATGCCGACGTGATCGCCCGTCAGGTCGTCGAGCCGGGCACCCCTGCTTTGGCCGCGATCGCCGAACGATTTGGTAATGAAATGTTGCTGCCCGACGGCGCATTGAACCGCGCTGCGCTGCGCCAGCGCATTTTCAGCCACCCCGATGACAAAGCCTGGCTGAACCAACTGCTGCATCCGCTGATACACCGCGAAACCCAGCGCCAGCTGGCGCAGTCCGCCAGCCCTTACGCGCTGTGGGTAGTGCCGCTGCTGGTGGAAAACGGCCTGCAGGATCGCGCCGATCGCGTACTGGTGATCGACGTCGATGCCGAAACCCAGTTGGCTCGCACCATCGCGCGCGACGGCGTCAGCCGTGAGCAAGCGCAAAGCATTCTCGCCGCCCAGGCCACGCGCCAGCAGCGCCTCGCCGTGGCGGATGACATTATTGACAACAGCGGCGCCGCTCAGGGGATAGAGCCACGGGTCGCCGCACTGCATCGTCGCTACCTTGAACTGGCGGCAACAGCGCCCCAACAGGATTAAACTGCATGAGTGATGTTTCCCCAACCGTTCTCTTTGAACACCCGCTGAACGAGAAGATGCGCACCTGGCTGCGCATCGAATTTTTGCTGCAACAGCTGCACGGCCAACGTGCCCTGAGTGAAACAGCTATCGCCCTCACCTTTTTCCGCACCGTCTCCGATTTGCTGGACGTACTGGAGCGTGGCGAGGTGCGCACCGAACTGCTCAAGGAGCTGGAACGTCAGCAGCAGAAATTGTTGGCTTGGGCCGATGTGCCGGGCGTGGATATGGCGCTGATCGATCAGCTGCGCGGCCAGCTGAAGTCGCGTTCATCAGCGCTGATGGCGGCGCCTCGCCTCGGTCAGGCGCTGCGTGAAGATCGGCTGATCGCCCTGGTGCGCCAGCGGCTGAACATCCCTGGCGGCTGCTGCAGCTTCGATCTGCCGACCCTGCACATGTGGATGCACGCGCCGCAGCAGGATCGCGACGCCGACGTCGCCGCCTGGCTGCAATCGCTGGAGCCGCTGAATCAAGCGTTGATCATGGTGTTGGATCTGATCCGTCAATCCGGGCCGTTCCGCAATCAAATCAGCCTGAACGGCTTTTTCCAGGACAACGCCGAAGGGGCGGATCTGCTGCGTCTGCGTCTCCATCTGGCGCCGCAGCTTTATCCGCAGATTTCCGGCCACAAGACGCGTTACGCCATCCGTTTCCTGCCGCTCGACAGTGAAAACGGCGTGGTGCCTGAACGCCTGACGTTCGAACTGGCCTGTTGTTGAACCCGTGAAAGAAAGCCTTCTCAGCACTGTCAGAAGGCGTAAGGAACCGTTATGACGACCGTAGTGAAATGCCCAACCTGTGGCACCGGCGTGGTTTGGGGCGATGTCAGCCCGTTCCGGCCGTTTTGCAGCAAGCGCTGCCAGCTGATCGATCTTGGCGAATGGGCCGATGAAGAGAAGCGTATTCCGAGCAACAGCGATCTGTCGGAAAGCGAAGACTGGAGCGAACTCGACGACCGCTAGTCGCCGGTTGAAGGCCTGGCGCCCGCCAGGCCAATCTTGTTATTGCGCGGCGTTCGCCTGTGCCACCAGCAGTTGGATAATACCGGCGTTGGCTTCCGGGAACTCTTCTTCTTGCAGCTCCGCCTGTTTGACCCAGCGCATCGGTTGCCCCTCGCGGCCAAACGGCTCGCCCGCCCAACGCTCAACCAGATAAAAATTCAGCGTCACGATGCGATCGCTGAAGCGATGCTCCACCACCTCCAGCAGTTCGGCGCGCTCGGCTTCGATACCGGTCTCTTCACGCAGCTCACGGCTCAGCGCCTGTTCAGGCGTTTCACCCTGTTCGATCTTGCCGCCGGGAAACTCCCAAAAACCGGCCATGTGCGCATTGGCGGCGCGGCGGGTAATAAAGATCTCCTGTTGAGCATTGCGGATAATGCCCACGGCGATATTCAGATGTTTCATCTCACCCTCCTGATGGGTGCCAAAAAACAGGGGCTCAGCAAGCTGAACCCCTGGGTGTTATCGGTTAACCGCGGCCGGCATTACTGCAGGCGGCCGTGGCACTGCTTGAACTTCTTGCCGGAGCCACATGGGCAAGGATCGTTGCGGCCCACTTTACGCTCGGCGATCGCCGGGGCATTCGGATCTTCGGTCACCAGCGCGTTTTCGTCGTGGTGGCTCAGCTGTTGGTGCTGCGCCAGGCGCTCAGCCTCTTCACGACGCTGCTGTTCCAGCGCCTCCACCTCTTCCGGCATCCGCACCTGTACCTTGCTCAGCACGCTGATCACTTCGTATTTCAGCGATTCCAGCATGGTGGCGAACATGTTGAAGGATTCACGCTTGTACTCCTGCTTCGGATCCTTCTGCGCATAGCCACGCAGGTGGATGCCCTGACGCAGGTAGTCCATCGCCGCCAGGTGCTCTTTCCACAGGGAGTCCAGCGTCTGCAGCATCACGCCCTTCTCGAAATTGCGCATCATTTCGCTGCCGACCACTTCTTCCTTACGCTGGTACTGCTCTTTGGCGTTCTCCAGAATGCGTTCGCGCAGCGTTTCTTCGTGCAGCTCCGGCTCTTTGTCCAGCCATTGTGCGATCGGCATCTCCAGATCGAAGTCGTTCTTCAGGCGCTCTTCCAGCCCCTGAATATCCCACTCTTCTTCCAGCGATTGCGGTGTGATGTAGTTGTCGATGGTGCTCTTGAACACGTCCTCGCGGATGCTGGCGATGGTTTCGCTCACATCGGACACGTCCAGCAATTCGTTACGCTGGCTGTAGATGGCGCGACGCTGATCGTTGGCGACGTCGTCGTACTCCAGCAGTTGCTTACGGATGTCGAAGTTGCGGCTCTCCACCTTGCGCTGGGCGTTGGCGATCGCCTTGGTCACCCACGGGTGCTCAATCGCTTCGCCTTCTTTCATACCCAGTTTACGCATCATGCCGGACACGCGATCCGAGGCGAAGATGCGCATCAGGGCATCTTCCATCGACAGGTAGAAGCGGGATGAACCGGCGTCGCCCTGACGACCGGAACGGCCGCGCAGCTGGTTATCGATACGGCGCGATTCATGGCGCTCGGTACCGATGATATGCAGGCCGCCCGCCGCCAGCACCGCGTCATGGCGCACTTTCCAGGCGGCTTTGATGGCTTCGATCTGCTCTTCGGTCGGCGCTTCCAGCAGCGCCACTTCGGCCTGCCAGCTGCCGCCCAGCACGATATCGGTACCACGGCCCGCCATGTTGGTGGCGATGGTCACCGCGCCGCTCTGGCCGGCCTGGGCGACGATGTCCGCTTCCATGGCGTGGAATTTGGCGTTCAGCACCTTGTGCTCGATGCCCGCTTTGGTCAGCTCATGGGAAACCACTTCGGATTTCTCGATTGAGATGGTGCCCACCAGCACCGGCTGGCCTTTGGCGGTGCGCTCGCGGATGTCTTCGATGATGGCGCCGATCTTCTCTTTCTCGGTCATGTACACCAGATCCGGCATGTCCTTACGGATCATCGGACGGTTGGTGGGTACCACGATGGTGTCCAGCTTGTAGATCGAGCTGAATTCGAAGGCTTCGGTATCGGCGGTACCGGTCATGCCGGCCAGCTTCTCGTACAGACGGAAGTAGTTCTGGAAGGTGATCGAAGCCAGCGTCTGGTTCTCGTTCTGGATCTCCACGCCTTCTTTGGCTTCCACCGCCTGGTGCAGACCGTCGGACCAACGGCGGCCCTGCATGGTACGGCCGGTGTGTTCGTCAACGATGATCACTTCGCCGTCTTTCACGATGTAATCGACGTCGCGGGTGAACAGCACGTGGGCGCGCAGCGCGGCGGTCACGTGGTGCATCAGCATGATGTTGGTCGGTGAGTACAGCGACTCGCCTTCATCCATGATGCCGGCTTCCACCAGCATCTCTTCGATCAGGATCAGGCCGCGTTCGGTCAGGTGCACCTGACGCGCCTTTTCATCCACCGAGAAGTGCCCTTCACCCTTGAAGGTGTCGGAGTCTTCTTTTTCCTGGCGGATCAGTTTAGGGATCAGCTTGTTGACCTTGATGTACATCTCGGAGCTGTCTTCGGCCGGGCCGGAGATGATCAGCGGCGTACGCGCTTCATCGATCAGGATGGAGTCCACCTCATCCACCAGCGCATAGTGCAGTTTGCGCTGCACGCGCTCTTCCGGGCTGAACGCCATGTTGTCGCGCAGGTAGTCGAAGCCGTATTCGTTGTTGGTGCCGTAGGTGATGTCGGCGGCGTAAGCTTCGCGCTTAGCCGGCGCCGGCATGCCCGGCAGGTTGATGCCGATGCTCAGGCCGAGGAACTCGAACAGCGGACGGTTGTTTTCGGCGTCGCGCTGCGCCAGGTAGTCGTTGACGGTCACGACGTGCACGCCGCGGCCGCTCAGGGCGTTCAGATAAGCCGGCAGCGTCGCGGTCAGGGTTTTACCTTCACCGGTGCGCATCTCGGCGATGCAGCGGTCGTTCAGCACCATGCCGCCCAGCAGCTGCACGTCGAAGTGGCGCATGCCGAACACGCGCTTGCTCGCCTCACGCACCACGGCGAAGGCTTCGGGGATCAGGCTTTCCAGCGACTCGCCCTTTTCCAGGCGCGCGCGGAACTCGTTGGTTTTCGCTTTCAGCTCGTCATCGGACAGTTTTTCCATGTCCGGTTCCATGCGGTTGATCTGCTCAACCACTTTGCGCATGCGGCGCAGGGTACGATCGTTACGGCTACCAAAAACTTTGGTTAATAATTTCACTAACATGATGTTTGATATCTCTGTCATGACGGCCGAATACGGCAGTCAACTTGCTATTATTTATGGTTTTTGTGCCCTAAGGGCGGAGTCAGACGAGCGCGGCAGGCCCGGCACGAATGCCCTGTACCTGCGCCACCCACAGGCCGGTCTGGTGCCGCGCCAGCGTTGGCAGCACCTCAAGGTGTGTGTGACGAATGATGGTCGGCGGCTTCGGCTCGTGCGTCAGCAGCGCGTTGAGAGTAGAAAGCAGCGCCAGTTGCGCCACCTGCAAAGGGGGTTCCGCTTCGGCTTCGCTCTCCTGCACCCGCGCATAAACCGCCTGCGGCGCCAGCGCGAAAGAGAGGTGACGAATGACGGTGCGCAGCGCATGCTGCTGCCAGTAATCTACGCTGAAGGTAGGGCGGCGGTGCGCGTCCTGCAGCAGGGCCAGGCTGTTGAAAGCGCCGTTGGCCGAATTTTGCCGGTTAAGGCTGGACGATGTGCTCGGCAGTGCGGCCTGATCGGGAGCGCCGGACAAATTGGAAGACGCGCCAAGCGTGGCCGCAACCATCCCTAACAGGAGATGGGGCCAGAAATAACGTCTGCCAAATTGTCGCCAACGATTTAGAATACCGATCACGAGTTTATAATCCGCCGGAGCCCATTATGCGCGATAGCCGTCCACAATTATTAGATGTCCTGTTCGACGACGCGTCTGCCGGCAGCAAAGGGCCGCTGCATAACGTCCAGCAACGCGCGGTGGCGCTGCTCAAGCTTAACCGTGCAGTGAAGGGCCTGTTGCCCGCTCCCCTGCATCCCTGGTGCCGCGTCGCGAATTTCCGACAGGGTATTTTAGTGCTCGAAACGGCAAATGCCAGTTGGATGATGCGCTTGCGCTACGAACAACCCGCTTTGCTGTCTGCACTACGAGCGCAAATTCTACCATCATTGTCGTCGATCGACATCAGGATTAATCCGGCCTTGATGGCGAAAGGCAGCAACCAGGTACAAAGCGCCGAAAAAGCGCCGGAAAAACCCGTGCCGATGCGCCATTTGAGTCTGGAAAGTGCAGAAGAGCTGAGGGGATTGGCGAGCCGTAGCCCGGAGAAACTGCGCAAGATATTGGAACGGCTGGCTGCATTGGCCGGAGAGGGTACCAACACAACCAGTCGTGATAAGTAATCAGCGACACAACTGCAAAACATCGGGCAGCCGACATCACACCCTCGTGAGCCTGAATGCTCAGGCTCTCAGGGGATGCGCCTGCCGTTACTCGCAGGCGAGGAATTCAGACCTTACGCCAATACGGTAGACGGCGCCTTGAATGCCAATGGCATTTCGGCTTCGTCCTGGAAGGTCACGTATTCCCACGCTTCCTGCTTGGCCAGCACGGCCTGCAGCAGTTTGTTGTTCAACGCGTGGCCAGACTTGTACGCGGTGAACGCGCCAATGATGTTGTGGCCGCACATGAACAGGTCGCCGATGGCGTCCAGCATTTTGTGACGTACGAACTCGTCTTCGAAACGCAGACCGTCTTCGTTCAGCACGCGGTAATCATCCACCACGATGGCGCAATCGAAGCTGCCGCCCAGGGCCAGGCCGCGGGACTGCAGGTATTCGATGTCACGCATGAACCCGAAGGTACGCGCGCGGCTGATTTGACGCACGAACGACTCAGCCGAGAAATCGAGACGATAGCGCTGAGAGCTGGCGTCGATAGCCGGGTGGTTGAAGTCGATGGTGAAGTCCAGGCGGAACCCGTTATACGGGGACAGCTCGGCCCACTTGTCGCCATCTTCAACGCGCACGGTCTCTTTCAGACGCAGGAATTTCTTCGCCGAGTTCAGTTCTTCGATGCCGGCATCCAGCAGCAAGAACACGAACGGACTGGCGCTGCCGTCCATGATTGGGATTTCAGCGGCGTCGACTTCAATGACGATGTTGTCGATGCCCAGCCCAGCCAGCGCGGCGTTGAGGTGCTCAACGGTCGAAATACGCACGTCATGCTCATTCACCAGGCAAGTACAGAGCATGGTATCACGCACGGATTTTGCATCAGCCGGAAAATCAACCGGTGGATTCAAGTCAGTGCGACGATA
The DNA here is from genome assembly GCF_059740205.1 of Serratia sp. LTN-2. Classification (NCBI taxonomy): domain Bacteria; kingdom Pseudomonadati; phylum Pseudomonadota; class Gammaproteobacteria; order Enterobacterales; family Yersiniaceae; genus Serratia; species Serratia sp. LTN-2. The sequence goes on from NZ_JCAXDO010000008.1 coordinate 81,657, forward strand.
GATGACCCCGGTATTAGCCGGCGCTGGGCGCATTGTCAGCGTGACTTTCTTGCCGGTATGCAAACCGACACCAGTCGCCTGAACAATACGTTTTAATGTCCTTTGTTTGATCATCGTTTTATCTCGCAATGTTATCCATCCTACCAGCCAAGCATACAGCAAGGCTGGCGGGACAGTTTAGCACAAAGAGCGGAGATTCCAAATTCTCAGGATATTCTTAGTCTGCCTGTTTACGCAGGAAGGCTGGAATATCAAGATAGTCGGGCTCTTTATTCGGCTGCGCAGCTTGGTCGTTGACCACCTTGGCGGCAGGTTTCACTTCCTGCGGCAGAGGCGACATACCGTGCTGCTGGTAACGGTGATCCATCACCGGCTGGCTGGCCTGCTTATTGGTCACCAGGGTGATTTCAGGACGCTTGTCCATGCCGATACCGGTCGCCACCACGGTGACGCGCAGTTCGTCGTTCATTTCCGGATCCAGCGAGGTACCGATAACCACGGTCGCGTTGTCGGAGGCGAACGCGCGGATGGTGTTACCCACGGTTTCGAACTCATCCAGACGCAGGTCGAAGCCGGCGGTGATGTTGACCAACACGCCGCGCGCGCCAGACAGATCGATGTCTTCCAGCAGCGGGCTGGAGATCGCCATTTCGGCCGCTTCTTCGGCGCGGTCTTCACCGCAAGCGACGCCGGAACCCATCATCGCGTAGCCCATTTCGGACATCACGGTGCGCACGTCGGCGAAGTCGACGTTCATCAGGCCCGGACGGGTGATCAGCTCGGCGATACCCTGCACCGCGCCTTTCAGCACGTCGTTGGCCGCGCCGAACGCGTCCAGCAGAGAGATGCCACGACCCAGAACTTTCAACAGTTTGTCGTTCGGGATGGTGATCAGCGAGTCCACGTGTTTGGACAGTTCAGCGATACCCTGCTCCGCGAATGCCATGCGCTTTTTGCCTTCGAAGTTGAAAGGCTTGGTCACCACGGCCACGGTCAGAATACCCAAATCTTTAGCCACTTCAGCCACCACTGGCGCCGCACCGGTACCGGTACCGCCGCCCATGCCGGCCGCGATGAAGACCATGTCTGCGCCGTCCAGCGCTGCGCGCAGGGCTTCGCGGTCTTCTTCCGCTGAATTGCGACCCACTTCAGGGTTCGCGCCCGCACCCAGACCTTTGGTAATACCGCTACCAATCTGGATGGTTTGGCCAACCGCCGTTTTGCGGAGCGCCTGGGCGTCCGTGTTCACAGCGAAGAATTCAACACCTTCGATGCGCTCGCGCACCATGTGTTCAACGGCGTTGCCACCGCCGCCGCCGACGCCGATGACTTTAATCACCGCGTCATTGGTTAGTTCCATTGGTTCAAACATAGTTTCTCTCCGTTTTGTGCCTGTCGCTGCGAGATCATAAAAAGATTACTCAGCATGATCTCTTTGTTGAAACATTAAAACTCTTTTCTCAGCCAGCTATTGATGCGTTTAAACCAATTGCCCACCGAGGCGCGTTTTTCTACTTCTGTCTCACCGCTCAGGTGAGACTCTTTTCCATAGTGCAGCAGACCTACCGCCGTTGAGTAGTAAGGCTCCTGCGCATAATCCGTCAGACCCGTGATGTTCAAGGGTTGGCCGATGCGTACCTGAGTGTGGAACACCCGTTGCGCACAGGCTGCCAGGCCATCAATCTGGGCGGCACCACCGGTCAGCACGATACCTGCCGCCAGATGATGCTTCACCCCTTGCTGACGCAGTTGCTCCTGCAATTGCAAAATTTCATCGTTAACCAGATTCAACAGTTCGGTGTAGCGTGGCTCAATGACTTCAGCCAGCGTCTGTCTTTGCAGACTGCGCGGAGGACGTCCCCCGACGCTAGGCACCTCTACATTCTCATCCTTGCTAACAATCGACCCAAGCGCACAGCCGTGTCGAACTTTAATCGCTTCCGCGTCGGTCGGCGGCGTGCCGAAGGCGTAAGCGATATCGCTGGTGACCACGTTCCCGGCGTAAGGGATCACTTTGGTGTGGCGCAGCGCACCGCCGGTGTACACCGCCATATCCATGGTGCCGCCGCCGATATCCACCACGCAAACGCCGAGTTCGCGTTCATCTTCGGTCAGCACCGCGTAACTCGCGGCCAGACCGGCAAAAATAAGTTGGTCAACTTTCAGGCCGCAACGTTCCACGGCCTTGACGATGTTCTTCGCCATATCGTTATGGCAGGTAATCAGATGCACCTTGGCCTGCATGCGCACGCCGGACAGCCCAACCGGGTTTTTGATGCCTTCCTGATAATCGATGGCGTATTCCTGAGGAATCACGTGCAGGATACGGTGTTCGTCGCGCACGCGCACCGATTTGGCGGTGTGCACCACGTTCTCCACGTCGTCCTGCGTCACTTCCTCTTCCGAAATAGGCACCATGCCGATTTCGTTCTGGCAGCTGATGTGTTTGCCCGACAACGCCAGGTACACCGAAGAGATCTGGCAGTCCGCCATCAGCTCGGCCTGATCGATGGCGCGCTGCACGCACTTCACCACCGACTCCAGGTCGTTTACGCCGCCCTTATCCATGCCGCGAGACGGGCAGCTGCCCACCCCGATAATGTTGACCATGCCATCGGGCAGAACTTCCCCTACCAACGCGGAGACTTTTGCAGTACCGATCTCCAGTCCAACTACCAGTTTTCTGTCCGTCGACTTGATCATTGTTGTTTTGCCTGTGCCTGATTCTGTTGCTGATTACTGTTTTGCTGACCGCCAAGCGCCTGCGGATCGACCAACACCGGAGCCCACCCTACCGAAGCGCCGGACTCGTAGCGCAGATCGACATAGCTGACACGCTTGCTCTCCGCCTGGCCCTGCTGCTGCAATACCGGGTAAAGCTCGATAAACCGCTGCAAACGCCCGTTGCGGTCATCGCGCCCCAGCTCAAGCCGGACATCGTTGTCCAGCGCCAGCTGCCAGGAATGGCGCGCGGTCATCGCCGCCATTTTCAGCGTATATTTGCTGGCCGCCAACGTGGCGCTCATCGCCCGATAGCCGTCCAGCACATCCTGCTCGCTCCCTTCCGGCCCGTAGAGCAGCGGCAACTTCTGTTTGCCTGCCCGCTCCGCCGGCACGCTGAACGCTTTGCCTTCGGCGTCCACCATGTGCAAATCGTTCCAGCGCGCCACCGGGACGTACTCCACCAGATGGATCTTCAGCTCATCCGGCCATTGTTTGCGCACGCTGGCCTGCTTGATCCACGGCAGACGTTCGATCTGCTGCTGGATAACGTCCACATCCTGCGTCATGAAGGTGCCGGGCGCGCCCAGCGCCAGGATCGCCTGACGAATATCATCGTTGGTGGTGTAATGGCGTTCACCGGTCACCACCAGCCTTGAGAGCGGCAGGCGACTGGCGTCTTTCATCCAGCCAAGCACCGCCCAACCGCTCCACACGACCGTTCCCAACACCATCAGCAGGAAAATCATCCCCGCCAACTGGGTTCCATTGCTGCGGCGCGGGCCGTTATCCACCTCGCGATCGCGCGCATTCAGGGCAGCTTGCGACATATCAGTCGGCCAACTCCAAAATTCTCGCCACCAACTGCGAGAAGCTTAATCCAAACTGGCGCGCCGCCATCGGCACCAGGCTATGACTGGTCATGCCCGGAGAGGTGTTCACCTCAAGCAGATAGAAGCGGCCATCGCTGTCTTGCATCACGTCGACGCGGCCCCAGCCGCTGCAGTCCAGACCGCGGTAAGCGCGCAGCGCCAACGCTGCCATCTCGGCTTCCTGCTCGGCGCTCAAACCGCTCGGGCAGAAGTACTGCGTGTCGTCCGAAATATACTTGGCCTGGTAGTCGTAAAACACGCCGGCCGGCTGGATGCGGATCGACGGCAGCACCTGGTCGCCCAGAATCGCTACGGTGTATTCCGGGCCGCTCAGCCACTTCTCCACCAGCACGTCGTCGTCATGGCGGAAGGCCTCTTCCAACGCGGCTTCCAACGCGGCGCTCTCGGTGACCTTGCTCATGCCGACGCTCGAGCCTTCGCGGCTCGGCTTGACGATCAGCGGCAGGCCGAGATCCGCCACGCGCGCCAGCAGCGCCGCTTTATCGGCGCCGAGGTACTGCTGGCGATTCAACGCCACGTAAGGCGCCACCGGTAAGCCCATCGACTGCCACACCATCTTGGTGCGCCATTTGTCCATGGTCAGCGCCGAGGCCATTACGCCGCTGCCGGTATAAGGCAGCTCGAGGAACTCCAGCAGCCCTTGCAGGGTGCCGTCCTCGCCGCCGCGGCCGTGCAACGCGATAAACACTTTGGTGAATCCCTGCTCTTTCAGCTGGGTCACCGGGAAATCGCGGGTATCGACGCCGTGCGCATCGATACCGGCTTCGCGCAACCCGGCCAGCACGGCGGCGCCGGATTGCAGGGAAACGTCACGCTCAGCGGAGGTGCCGCCCAGCAGAACTGCAACTTTATCAGCCATGGTGCTCCTCCTCTTTCTTCGGCGGCTGCAGCTTCAGCTCAGCCAGTTTACGGGCGATTTTGCCCACGTTGCCGGCGCCTTGCACCAGCACCAAATCGTCATCCTGCAGCAGCTGCGCCAGCGTTTCCGGCACGGTGTCGGCATCGGAAACCAGAATCGGATCCAGCTTGCCACGGCTGCGGATGGTGCGGCACAGCGAACGGCTGTCCGCGCCAGGGATCGGCGCTTCGCCGGCGGCGTACACGTCGAGCATCAGCAGCACATCCACCTGCGACAGCACGTTGGCGAAATCGTCATACAGGTCGCGGGTACGCGTATAGCGGTGCGGCTGGAAGATCATCACCAGACGCTTGTCCGGCCAACCGGCGCGCGCCGCTTTCAACGTGGCGTCCACTTCGGTCGGATGGTGGCCGTAATCGTCTACCAGCATCGCGCTGCCCGCTTTGCCGTTGACCGGCTCCAGCGGGAACTCGCCGAGGAAGTCGAAGCGGCGCCCGGTGCCCTGGAACCCCGCCAGCGCGCGCAGAATATCTTCGTCGTCGATGCCTTCTTCGGTCGCTACCGCCACCGCCGCCGCCGCGTTCAACGCATTGTGGCGGCCCGGCGCGTTCAGCGTTACCGTCAGCAACGGCTTGTCCTGACGGCTCAGGGTAAAGTGCCCCTGCGGCCCAATCTGCCGGTAGTCTTCGATGCGCACATCGGCATCTTCACTGAAGCCGTAGGTGGTGATATGGCGACCCACGCGCGGCAACAGCTCACGCACTACCGGATCGTCGATGCACATCACCGCGCGGCCGTAGAACGGCAGGTTGTGCAAGAAATTGATAAACGTCTGTTTCAGGTTCTCGAAGTCGCCCTGGTAGGTGTCCATGTGGTCGGCTTCGATGTTGGTGACCACGGCCACCATCGGCTGCAGATGCAGGAACGACGCATCGCTCTCATCCGCTTCCGCGATCAGATAACGGCTGGACCCCAGTCGCGCGTGGGTGCCCGCCGCCTTCACCAGCCCGCCGTTGACGAAGGTCGGGTCCAGGCGAGCTTCGGCATAAATGCTCGAGACCATCGCCGTGGTGGTGGTTTTGCCATGCGTGCCGGCAATAGCGATGCCGTGACGAAAACGCATCAGCTCCGCCAGCATTTCAGCGCGGCGGATCACCGGGATGCGCGCTTCACGAGCGGCGACGATCTCCGGGTTGTCGGCAGAGATGGCGGTAGAAACCACCACCACGCTCGCATCCAGCACGTTTTCCGGGCGGTGATTGAAGTAAATCGTCGCCCCGAGCGCGCTCAGCTGTTGGGTCACCGGATTCGGCGCCAGGTCGGAGCCGCTAATCTGATACCCTTCGTTTGCCAACACTTCGGCGATACCACCCATGCCGGCGCCACCGATGCCGACAAAGTGAATGTGCCGGACGCGACGCATCTCGGGCACGATAGTACGTAGTTTCGCCAGTTGTTGTGTATTCATCACTCTCTCTAATCCGGACCCGGTATCCCGGCCCTACATCACATTGCTTTTATTCAGGTTCGGCGCACCGAACCCCTGCACTCGTTACTTGGCAAGCCGCACCAGCTCCGCCGCCACGCGCTCGGTGGCGTCAGGAATGGCGACCGCGCGCGCTTTCTCGGCCATGGCCAGCAGCGTCTTGCGATCCCAGCTCGCCAGCAGTTCGGCCACCACATCGGCGTTGAACTGCGGCTGTTCGATAATCTTCGCCGCGCCGGCTTGTTCCAGCGGACGCGCGTTCCAGTACTGCTGACGATCTTTATGCATGAACGGCACGAAGATCGCCGGCAGCCCCGCCGCCGCGATTTCGCTGACGGTCAACGCGCCGGAGCGGCAGACCACCACGTCGGCCCAGGCATAGGCGGCGGCCATATCGTCGATGAACTCGGTCACCTTGTGCTGCGTCTGCCCTACCCTTTCGTAGTCACGCTGCACCGTTTCCAGCGCGCCCTTGCCCACCTGATGCCAGAGCGTAATTCTATCGCCCAAACGCGCCGCGACTTCAGGAACTGTCTGATTCAGCACGCGCGCGCCCTGACTTCCGCCAATGACCAGCACGCGGATCGGGCCTTCGCGCCCTTGCAACCGCTCCGCCGGCAACGGCAGCGCCAGCACGTCGGTACGCACCGGGTTGCCCACCACCTCGGCGTTCGGGAACGCGCCGGGGAAGGCCTGCATCACTTTGGCGGCGATGCGCGCCAACCAGCGGTTGGTCAGGCCGGCAATGCCGTTCTGCTCGTGCAATACCACCGGGATACCACACTGCCAGGCCGCCAGGCCGCCGGGGCCGGAAACGTAACCGCCCATCCCCAGCACCACATCCGGCTGATAGCTGCGCATGATGGCTTTCGCCTGGCGCACCGCCTGCCAGATGCGCAATGGCGCGGTCAGCTGGGCCTTCAGGCCTTTGCCGCGCAGGCCGGAGATGCGGATAAAATCAATCTCGATCCCGTGCTTCGGCACCAGATCGGCTTCCATTCGGTCTGCGGTTCCGAGCCAGCGCACCTGCCAGCCCTGCGCCATCAGATGATGCGCGACCGCCAGCCCCGGGAACACGTGCCCGCCGGTACCGCCTGCCATCACCATTAAACGCTTAGGTTTCCCGCTCATCCCTTACCTCTTCACAAACGCCTGAGCCTTGGTCAGGCGCGTTTCATAATCAATTCGCAGCAACAGCACGATGGCCGTCGACATAATCAGCAGGCTCGAACCGCCGTAACTGATCAGCGGCAGCGTCAGACCTTTGGTCGGCAGCATACCCGCGGCGGCGCCGACGTTAACCAGCGCCTGGAAGCTGAACCATACGCCGATCGCACAGGCCAGGAAGCCGGAGAAGCGCTGGTCGATCTCCAACGCGCGGCGCCCGATGGACATCGCGCGAAAAGCGACGAAGAATACCATTAACAGGGCTAAAACCACACCGATATAGCCCAGTTCTTCCCCCAAAATGGAGAAGATGAAGTCGGTGTGCGCTTCCGGCAAATACTCCAGTTTCTGCACCGAGTTGCCGAGCCCCTGTCCCCAGAACTCGCCGCGGCCAAACGCCATCAGCGACTGGGTCAGCTGGTAGCCGCTGCCGAACGGGTCGGCCCACGGGTTCCAGAACGAGGTCACGCGGCGCATACGGTACGGTTCCGCGATGATCAGCAGCACCACGGCGAACACGCCGGAACCGATGATCGCCAGGAACTGCCACATTTTCGCGCCGGCCAGGAACAGCATCGCCAGCGTGGTGATGAACAGCACCACCACGGTGCCGAGATCCGGTTGCGCCAGCAGCAGCACCGCCAACACCACCATCACGCCCATCGGCTTACAGAAGCCCCAGAAGTTGCTGCGCACCTCTTCCACCTTGCGCACCAGGTAGCTTGCCAGGTAGCAGAACAGCGACAGCTTGGACAGCTCCGCCGGCTGAATACGCAACGGACCGAGCGCAATCCAGCGCGATGCCCCGTTCACCGAGCTCCCCACCACCAGTACGATCAGCAGCATCACTATCGACATCAGCAACATAATGTTGCTGTAGCGCTGCCAAACTTCCATCGGGACGCGCAGCGTCACCAGCGACAGGCCGAACGCCAGGCCGAGATACAGCGCATCACGTTTGGCGAACAGGAACGGATCGTCCGCCAGGCGTTGGCCGATCGGCATCGACGCCGAGGTCACCATCACGAAGCCGATGATCGCCAACCCGAAGGTCAGCCACAGCAGGGTGCGGTCGTACAGCACCATGTTGACCGCGTCGTTGTCGCGCGCGCCAGTCACCCAGTCTTTCAGCCGTTCAGTCAGCCCGAAGTTCGGCAAGCGTAGTTTCATCCGCCAAGCTCCTGCGCCAGGCGGGCGAACTCGTCGCCGCGCACTTCAAAATTACGGAACTGATCGAGGCTGGCGCAGGCCGGCGACAGCAACACCATATCGCCGGGCTGTACGTGGCCGGCGATGGCGCGCATCGCCTGCTCCATAGTCTCGGTCAGCGTCGCCACTTCCGGCCGCAGCTGCGCCAGCTGGGCGCCGTCGCGGCCAAAGCAGTACAGACGCACGTTGTCGCCCTGCAGATAACGCGCCAGCGGCGAGAAATCGGCGGACTTGCCGTCGCCACCCAGCAGCAGATGCAGCGTACCGTCCACCTGCAGGCCGTTCAGCGCCGCTTCGGTGCTGCCGACGTTGGTGGCTTTGGAATCGTTGATCCAACGCACGCCGTTGTGCTCCCAGGCCAGCTGGAAGCGGTGCGCCAGGCCGGTGAAGGTGGTCAGCGCCTTCAGGCTGGACGCGCGCGGAATGTTGACCGCATCCGCCAGCGCCAGCGCCGCCAGAGCGTTGGTGTAATTGTGGCGGCCGGTCAGCTTCATCTCGCGCGTATTCAACACCTTCTCACCGCGCACCCGCAGCCAGGTTTCCCCCTGCTGACGGTTCAGGTGATAGTCGCCCACATCCGCGCCGAAGCTCACGCAGCGCTCGTCGGCGCCGCGCACCGGCATGGTCAGCGCGTCGTCCGCGTTCACCACGCACACTGCGGCGTTTTCATAAACGCGCAGCTTGGCGCCGCGGTACTGCTGCAGGCCGAACGGATAGCGATCCATATGGTCTTCGGTCACGTTCAGAATGGTCGCCGCCGCCGCCCGCAGGCTATACGTCGTTTCCAGCTGGAAGCTGGACAGCTCCAGCACATACAGCTGGCATTCCTGGCGCAACAGGCTCAGCGCCGGCAGGCCGATATTGCCGCCCACGCCTACCGCCCAACCGGCGGCCTTCGCCATCTCGCCCACCAGGGTGGTGACGGTGCTTTTGCCGTTCGAGCCGGTGATCGCCACGATCGGCGCCTGCGCCTCACGGCAGAACAGCTCGACGTCGCCGACGATCTCCACGCCGGCATCTGCCGCAGCGCTCAATGCCGGAGTCGCCAACGCGACGCCCGGGCTGGCGACGATCAGATCCGCCGCCAGCAGCCAGTCCTGATTCAGATCGCCCAGATGGCGCTCCACGCTTTCAGGCAGTTTGTCCAACCCTGGCGGCGCGATACGGGTATCCATCACGCGCGGCGTCACGCCGCGCGCCATGAAGAAATCGACACAGGACAGGCCGGTGAGGCCCAACCCGATGATGACGACTTTTCTACCCTGATAGTCTGCCATGATTAACGCACCTTCAGCGTTGCCAGGCCAATCAGCACCAGCATCAGCGAAATGATCCAGAAGCGCACGATCACGCGCGGTTCCGGCCAGCCTTTCAATTCATAGTGGTGGTGAATCGGCGCCATGCGGAAAATGCGTTGCCCGCGCAGCTTGAACGATCCCACCTGCAGGATCACCGACAGCGTCTCTACCACGAACACGCCGCCCATGATCACCAACAAGAACTCCTGGCGCAGCAGCACCGCAATGGTGCCCAGCGCGCCGCCCAGCGCCAGCGAACCGACGTCGCCCATAAACACCTGGGCCGGGTAAGTGTTGAACCACAGGAACCCGAGGCCGGCGCCGACGATGGCGGTACACACGATCACCAATTCACCGGCATGACGCAGATACGGGATATGCAGGTAGTTGGCGAAGTTCATGTTGCCGGTCGCCCAAGCCACCAGCGCGAAACCGGCCGCCACAAATACCGTCGGCATGATCGCCAGGCCGTCCAGACCGTCGGTCAGGTTGACCGCGTTGCTGGTGCCGACGATGACGAAATAGGCCAGCAGGATGTACAGCAGGCCCAGCTGCGGCATCACGTCCTTAAAGAACGGCACAACCAGCTCGGTGGCTGGCGTGTCTTTTCCTACGGCGTACATGGCGAATGCGACGATCAGCGCAATCACCGACTGCCAGAAATACTTCCAACGGGCGATCAGCCCCTTGGTGTCCTTACGTACCACCTTGCGGTAGTCGTCGACGAAACCGACGATGCCGTAACCCACCAGCACGAACAGTACGCACCAGACATAGGGGTTGGACGGGTAAGCCCACATCAGCACCGAAATGGTGATGGAGGTCAGGATCATGATGCCGCCCATGGTCGGCGTGCCGCGCTTGCTGAAGTGCGACTCGGGGCCGTCGTTGCGCACCACCTGGCCGAAGGACATTTCTTGCAGACGCTTGATCACCCGCGGGCCCATCCACAGCGACAGGAACAGCGCGGTCAGCAGGCTGACAATGGCTCGGAACGTCAGGTAAGAAAAGACGTTGAAGCCTGAGTAATATTTGACCAAATGCTCGGCCAGCCAAACTAACATGGTGCTTTCTCCTGTAACGCGCGTACTACCTGCTCCATTGCGGCACTACGTGAACCTTTGATTAACACGGTGATGACCGCATGTTCCGACAGTAATTCCGCCACGCGCGCGATCACTGCTGTCTTGTCCTGATAATGTTCGCCGTTGCCGGAGGCTTCGCTCAGTACGCGGCTCAAACCGCCGACGCTGATGACTTTGTCGACCCCGGCCAGACGGGCGGCTTCACCCACCTGACGGTGGCACTCTTCCGCTTCTGCGCCCAGCTCGGCCATATCGCCGACCACCATCACGCGGTAGCCCGGCATTTCCGCCAGCACCTGCGCCGCCGCGGTCATCGACCCGACGTTGGCGTTATAGCTGTCGTCCAGCAGCAGCTTGCCTTCGGCCAGCGCCACCGGGAACAAACGTCCCGGCACCGCCTGCAATTGTTTTAACCCCTGACGCACCGCTTCCAGGGTGGCGCCTACCGACATCGCCAGCGCCGTGGCCGCCAACGCGTTGGCCACGTTGTGGCGCCCCGGCAGCGGCAGTGCGATCTCGGCGCTGCCGAACGGGCTGTGCAGCGTGAACTGCGTGCCTGCGCCGTTCACCCGCACCTCGTCCGCGAAGAAGTCCACGCCTTCGGCGGCCTGCGGTGAGAAGCGCCAGACGGTTTTGCCGCCCAGCATGCTCTGCCAGTGCGGCCAGTCATTGTTATCGGCGTTGATGATCGCCACGCCGTCGGCCGGCAGGCCGGTAAAGATTTCACCTTTCGCCTGGGCGACGCCGGCCAGCGAGCCGAAGCCTTCCAGGTGCGCAGCCGCCAGGTTGTTCACCAAAGCGGTCTGCGGACGCGTCAATGCGGTGGTGTAAGCAATTTCGCCAATGTGGTTAGCGCCCAGCTCTATCACGGCAAAATCATGCTGCGGCTCCAGACGCAACAGCGTCAGCGGCACGCCGATATCGTTATTGAAGTTGCCGGCGGTATGCAGCACTTCGCCGCATTCACGCAGAATGGCGGCGGTCATTTCTTTCACCGACGTCTTGCCCGAGGAACCGGTCAGCGCTACCACGCGCGCCGGCACCTGCTGACGCACCCAGGCGCCAAGCTGCCCCAGCGCCAGACGGGTGTCTTGCACCACCAGCTGCGGCGCGTCCACTGATAAGCGCTTACTGACCAGCAGCGCTCCGGCGCCTGCGGCTACGGCATCCGCCGCGAAGTCGTGAGCGTCGAAACGCTCGCCTTTCAGCGCCACAAACAGGCAACCGGCGGTCACCTTGCGGGTGTCTGTCGTCACCTCGACAATTTGGCAATCGGCGCCAATCAGTTCAGCGCTCAATACCTCAGCCAGTGTCTGAAGAGAGACAGGGATCATGCCAGCACCCCCAGCAGTCGGGCGACCGTCGTGCGGTCGGAGTAATCCAGGCGGCGGTTGCCCACCAGCTGATAATCTTCGTGGCCTTTGCCCGCCACCAACACCACATCCTGCTCCTGCGCCTGCATGATGGCGCTGGTCACCGCTTCGGCGCGGCCGTGGATCACCAACGCCTGCCCGGCGTCCAGCAATCCGGTCAGGATGTCGTTGATGATCGCGCGCGGCTCTTCGGTGCGCGGGTTGTCATCGGTGATCACCACGCGATCCGCGAACTGCTCGGCGATGCCGCCCATCAGCGGGCGCTTGCCCTTGTCGCGATCGCCGCCGCAACCGAAGACGCACCACAATTGCCCCTGGCAGTGCAGGCGCGCGGCTTCCAACGCTTTCTCCAGCGCATCCGGCGTGTGGGCGTAATCCACCACTACCGTCGGTTTGCCCGGCGCGTTGAACACTTCCATGCGGCCGCAGACCGGCTGCAGACGGTTGCCGGCTTCCACCAGCGCCGCCAGCGGATAGCCCAGCGACAGCAACGTCGCCAGCGCCAACAGCAGGTTGCTGACGTTGAAAGCGCCCATCAGGCGGCTTTCAATCTCGCCGTCGCCCCAGCTGGAGCTGAAACGAATAGTGGCGCCGTTGTCGTGATAGTCGACCGCCGTGGTTTTCAGCCAGCGGCCGTGGCAGCCCGGCAGCAGGTTGTCCTGCATCGTCACCGCTACCGCATCCGGCAATTTGCCCAGCCAGCGCTGACCGACTTCATCGTCGGCGTTGATGATCGCCTGCCCCACGTTGTGGGCGGCGAACAGCGACCATTTGGCCGCTTCGTAATTGGCCATATCACCGTGGTAATCCAGGTGATCGCGGCTCAGATTGGTGAAGACCGCCGCAGCGAACGGCAGCGCCGCCACCCGGTGTTGCACCAAACCGTGGGAAGAAACTTCCATGGCGGCGAAGGTCGCGCCCTGTTCAGCCAAATCGTTTAATACGTGTTGAACATCCACCGCAGAACCGGTGGTATTCTCGGTCGGACACACCTGGCCCAGCAGGCCGTTGCCGACGGTGCCCATCACCGCGCTGGTTTCGCCCAGCAGTTGGCTCCACTGCGCCAGCAGCTGCGTGGTGGTGGTTTTGCCGTTGGTGCCGGTCACGCCGACCAGGCGCAAGCGCTCGCCCGGCTGGTGGTAAAAACGCCCGGCCAGCGCGGAAAGACGCTGGTTCAATTGGCTCAGGTAGATCACCGGCACGCCATGCATCTCAACGATGGCGCCGTCTTCGGCCTGACCGTCAGCCTCGGCGATCACAGCGGCGACGCCCTGCGCGATGGCCTGCGGAATATAGCGGCGCCCATCCGTTTGATGGCCGACAACGGCGACAAACAGATCCCCGGCAGCCGCCACACGGCTGTCTAATGTCATTTCCCGCAGCGCGCGCCCGGGTGCCGTCGGCACCCACGGGGCGAGTAAGTCGCGCAAATTACGATCTGCCACCTGAACCCTCTTTCTTGTTAATCACTAATTCGCTTTTGTCACCGGTAGGCAACGCGTCAGGCTCGACGTTCATGGTGCGCAATACGCCGCCCATGATCGCGCCGAACACCGGCGCGGAGATTGCGCCACCATAGTACTTCCCACCCTGCGGGTCGTTGATGACGACCACCAGGGCAAAACGGGGGTTACTTGCCGGCGCGACGCCGGCGGTATAAGCGATGTATCGGTTGACGTATTTGCCGTCCGGGCCCACTTTTTTCGCGGTACCGGTCTTGATGGCGATACGGTATCCCTTGATGGCGGCTTTCACGCCGCCGCCGCCCGGCAAGGCCACGCTTTCCATCATGTGCACCACGGTGCGCACCAGAGGTTCAGGGAAAACGCGTTCGCCGGCGACCGGAGGGTCAACCTTGGTGATCGACAATGGGCGATACACGCCCAGGCTGCCGATCGTTGCATAGACTCGCGCCAACTGTAACGGAGTTACCATCAGCCCGTAGCCGAAAGAGAAGGTGGCCCTCTCTATGTCAGACCACCGTTGTTTTTTTGGGTATATGCCACTGCTTTCTCCGACCAGCCCCAAATTGGTCGCTTTTCCCAGCCCAAAGCGAGAGTAAGTATCTACTAACGCTGAGGACGGCATCGCTAACGCCAGCTTTGAAACACCGACGTTACTCGACTTCTGCAAGATCCCGGTCAATGACAGCTCCGAGTACCGCGCCACGTCTTTGATTTCGTGGCCCTGAATGCGGTACGGGATGGTGTTCAGCACGCTGTTTTCTCGCACCACGCCGTTTTGCAGCGCGGTCATCACCACCATCGGCTTCACGGTTGAACCGGGTTCAAAAATATCGGTGATAGCGCGGTTACGCATGGTCTCTTTCGGCGTACCGGCCATGTTGTTCGGGTTGTAAGACGGGCTGTTGGCCATCGCCAGCACTTCGCCGGTGTTCACATCGATCAGCACTGCGGTGCCCGATTCGGCCTTGTTGAACGCCACGGCATTGTTCAGCTCGCGATACACCAGCGCCTGCAGGCGCTCATCGACGCTCAGCACCAGGTTGTGCGCCGCCTGGCTGTCGACGGAGGAGATATCTTCGATCACGCGGCCGAAGCGGTCCTTGCGCACCGTTCTCTCGCCCGGTTGCCCGGTCAGCCAGCGGTCGAAGCTCTTCTCGACGCCTTCAATGCCTTGTCCGTCGATGTTGGTCACGCCGATGATGTGCGACGTCACCTGCCCCGCCGGGTAGTAACGGCGCGATTCCTGCCGCAGGTAGATGCCCGGCAGCTTGAGTTTGTGGATGTAGTCGCCGATCGCCGGGTTAACCTGGCGAGCCAGATAAACGAAGCGCCCTTTCGGGTTGGCGTTGATACGGTTGGAGAGTTGGTCCAGCGGGATGTTCAGCGCATCGGAAAGCGCTTTCCAACGGCTGTCCAGCGTGATGCCGCCGCGCTCGTTCAGCTCTTTCGGATCGGCCCACACCGCATTGACCGGCACGCTGACCGCCAACGGGCGGCCGGCGCGATCGCTGATCATGCCGCGCGCGGTCGGCACTTCCTGCACGCGCAGCGAACGCATGTCGCCTTCTTTCACCAAGCGATCGGGATTGATGACCTGCAGGTAAGCGACGCGCAGCATCAGACCGACCATCGCCAGCAAAATACAGCCGCACAGCAACGCAAAACGCCAGCTGACAAAGCTGGCCTGATCTTCCTGGCGTCTCATCTTACCGGGGCGCGCTGCTTTCATGCGTTTCCTTTCTACTCCGTGTCATTATTCCGGTTAAACCATTCATTGTTTAACGATGATATTTTCCTGCGATGGATCAACATGTTGCATCTGCAGTTTTTCTGTCGCGATACGTTCAACCCGGCTGTGATCGCCGAGGGCGTTCTCTTCTAAAATCAGGTTGCGCCACTCGATGTCCAACGCATCGCGCTCCAATACCAGCTGCTCGCGCTCGGCGGTCAGCAGGCGGGTGCGGTGCGCGGTGGTCACCACGAAAATCGCGGAGACCAGTGACGCAATCAGTAAAATCAGAGGGATCTTGGCGTTGCGCAGCAGATCGCCGCCAATGACCCCAACCAGACCGTGACGTTCGTTGCCGATCACGCGGGCATCCTCTCAGCAATACGCAGCACCGAGCTGCGCGCACGCGGGTTGTCCGCCACTTCCGCTTCCGACGGCATCATTTTGCCCAGCGCTTTCAGCGTCCGGCCGCCCATGCCGCGCAGCTGTTCTTCGGTCAACGGAATGCCGGCCGGCACCTGAGCGCCGCGGCTATGGTGACGCATAAAGCGTTTGACGATGCGGTCTTCCAGCGAGTGGAAGCTGATGATCGACAAACGGCCCTGTGGGGCCAGTACTTCCAGCGCGCCGTCGAGCGCACGCTCGATCTCTTCCAGCTCGCTGTTGATATAGATGCGGATCGCCTGGAAGCTGCGCGTCGCCGGGTGCTTATGCTTTTCCCGGAACGGACTGGCATCGGCGATCAGATCCGCCAGCTCTTTAGTGCGCGTCATCGGCTCCACGCGGTTTCTTTCCACGATGGCGCGCGCGATGCGCTTGGCGAAACGCTCTTCGCCAAAGGTTTTCAGCACCCAGGCGATGTCGTCCGCTTCAGCCTTCATCAGCCATTCTGCGGCAGACAGGCCGGTGGACGGATCCATGCGCATGTCCAACGGACCGTCGCGCATAAAGGAGAACCCGCGCTCTGCGTCGTCAAGCTGCGGCGAGGAAACGCCCAGATCGAGCAGAACGCCGTCGATCTTGCCCACCAGTTCGCGTTCCCGCACATAGTGCGACAACTCGGAGAATGGGCCGTGTACGATGGTAAAACGAGGATCTTCAATAGATTTGGCGGCTGCAATCGCCTGAGGGTCACGGTCAATCGCCAGCAAGCGCCCTTCCGGCCCCAGCTGGGACAGAATCAGACGAGAATGGCCACCGCGACCAAAAGTACCGTCGATATATATGCCGTTGCTGCGGATATTGAGGCCGTTGACGGCTTCGTCCAGCAGGACGGTGGTGTGTTTATAGTTTTCCAACATGCTTATAGCGACAAGTCCTGTAGCCGCTCAGACAACGGTTCCTGAGTCGACTGTTCAGCGTCAATATCATCCTTGACTTGTTGATACCAGGTCTGTTCATCCCACAGTTCAAACTTGTTGAACTGACCGACCAGCATCACTTCTTTCGTGAGCCCGGCGTGTTGCCGCAGCGTATTGGCGAGCAGCAAACGACCGGCACTATCCATCTGACACTCACTGGCATGCCCCAGCAGCAGGCGCTGAACGCGGCGCTCGGCGGGATTCATGCTCGACAGACGTGATAATTTTTGTTCAATAATTTCCCATTCGGGCAAAGGATAAAGCAGCAGGCAGGGCTGATGGAGGTCAATGGTACAGACCATTTGGCCTTGCGATTCCTCGTTGAGCAATTCCCGATATCGGGTAGGTACGGCGAGCCGCCCTTTGCTGTCGAGGTTGACCATCGTCGCTCCACGGAACATTCCTGAGCTACCCCTTAGTGACCGTTTTCACCACTTTACCCCACAAATTCCCACACAATGGAGTTTACGGAGGGTATGAAAACCTTGTCAAGCCAGAGCGGCAGCGCTTTGGCAATATTTCTCTGGTCATTTTGGGAGCTGACTCGCGAAAGAAACTCTGATTATTCGACGATTAAAAATTAACACCATGATAAACGGAGAGAATTTTCTAAGCGGAAAGAATCTGATTAAAAACCTGGCGAACTGGCGATTAATTAACTCATTACTTCCTTCTGCAAGCCATGTCTCATTTTTCAGCTCGGCAATCTCAGGGCTGTAACCGCTGGCGAGCCGCGCCCGCCAAGGCTCGGCGTTTGGCGAACCGTTCGCGGAATAAGGCCATAACTCCTTGAGTTAATAACGCTCAATCGTTATTCACCGTCAAACCGCGCGCTATTTTACTTCAATTCACGCACCAATGATGAGGCCGCGACAAAAATAAATGGCTCGGATATTACGAGCAGAAGCAATTTCTATTTAAATCAATTTGGTAAGATTATTCCCAAAATACCTGTTTACAATTATGGTTTCATTTTCTTACACCTTTATTTCCACAATTTTTTCCGGAAAAAATCCCTACCTGGCCAAAAAAAACCACAACACTATGTTTTTAATGAATTTATTCAAAAACACCGATTTTAATCTCTCCGCCCCATCCTGCCACCCGGTTCTGCGGGACAAAAACCGAACAAATGTTAAAAATAAAAATATAAAACTAGTTAAAAAACACAATGCAGATTAGTAAACTACTAAAAAATCAAAAACCAAGAATTAACAACCAAAAAATAACAATTTAACAGTATCTTAACCAATAAAAGGAGCCACTCATGCTTTCGCCCGCCGCCCACTGGCGCAGTGCCGCCGCCGATACGTTCGCGTTGGTGGTGTACTGCTTTATCGCCGGCATGGCGATCGAGGTGTTGATCTCCGGCATGAGCTTCCAGCAATCCCTCTCTTCCCGCCTGCTGTCGATCCCGGTCAACATCCTGATCGCCTGGCCTTACGGCCGCTATCGCGATCTGTTTATTCGCACGGCGCGCCGCAGCCCGCGCGGCCAGTTCCTGCTGCGCAATCTCGCCGATTTGCTGGCCTATGTCAGCTTTCAGTCGCCGGTTTATGCCGCCATTCTGTGGAGCGTCGGTGCCGACGGCCAGCAAATGCTGGCGGCAGTAACCAGCAATGCGCTGGTCTCCATGGCGATGGGTGTGGTGTATGGCTACTTCCTGGAGTATTGCCGGCGGCTGTTTCGGGTGACGGGTTACGTCTAAGACAGGAGCCCGGTCATGCGGACCCCTGCTCGACGGCGAACTATTTGCGGCTCAGGCTGCCGCGGCGGAACAGATTGCGACGAATGCGCGTCAGCCCCGGTTTAGGTTTACGCGGTTCGTCCAGGCTGGCCAGCACCAGCTCCAGCACGCGCTCGGCCACGTCGCGATGGCGCTGCGCCACCGCAAGCACCGGGCACTCGAGGAAATCCAACAGTTCATGATCGCCGAAGGTGGCGATCGCCAGATCGGTCGGCAAACGGCCGCGTTGCTTCAACGTCACGTCCATCACGCCCTGCAGCAAAGAGAACGAGGTGGTGAACAACGCCTGCGGCATCGGGTGAGTTTTCAGCCATTCGGCAAACAGCGCTCCGGCGGCTTCACGCTCGTAGCTGTTGGCGTACAGGTAATCGACGTGGCGGGGGTCCTCTTGCCAGGCCTGGCGGAAGCCCTGCTCGCGCAGGAAGCTGACCGATAGCTCCGGCAAGGCGCCCAGATACAGCACCGATTCCGCCGGGAAGGTGCGCAGCTCTTGCGCCAGCGCAAAGGCGTCTTCCTGATCGGCGCCCACGACGCTGATGAAATGCTCGCGATCCAACGCGCGGTCCAGCGCGATGATCGGCAGCGGATCGTTGGCCCAGCGTTGGTAGAAAGGGTGCTCCGGCGGCAACGCGGTGGAAACGATGATGGCGTCCACCTGGCGCTGCAGTAGGTGTTCAATGCAGCGCATTTCGTTGTCCGGCTGATCTTCGGAACAGGCGATCAGCAATTGGTAGCCGCGCTGGCGCGCCTGACGCTCCAGGTAGTTGGCGATGCGGGTATAGCTGGTATTTTCCAGATCCGGGATCACCAGACCGATAGAACGGGTACGCCCGGCGCGCAGCCCCGCCGCGACGGCATTCGGGTGATAGTTATGCTCCCTGACCACGGCCATCACTTTCTCGACGGTTTTATCGCTGACACGATACTGCTTCGCCTTGCCGTTGATGACGTAACTGGCCGTCGTGCGCGAAACGCCCGCGAGACGCGCGATTTCATCCAGTTTCACATTAACCCCTTAATGACGCTGAAAATAGAAGTGAAGGCTGTGCTCGGATTAACCATGACATCCCGTGCGGTTATTCAATCCAGCCTCTGCGATCTAACAGCAGAAAACACTGCCTAGCAACCGCTTTTGCCGAAAGGTGCCAGCAATCGGGCAAAAAATACCGAAAAACAAAGGGCGCAGCCACGCCGCGCCCCGATTATTCGCCAGCAGACCGCGCTCAGCGCATGATTTTGTCGCCGCGCGACACGCCGACCACGCCGGAGCGCGCCACTTCCACGATTTCCGCCACGTCACGCACCGCACTCAGGAAGGCGTCCAGCTTGTCGCTGGTGCCGGCCAATTGCACCGTGTATAGCGTTGCCGTCACATCGACGATCTGCCCGCGGAAGATGTCGGCGCAGCGTTTCACCTCTTCACGGCCATAGCCGCTGGCCTGCAGCTTCACCAGCATGATCTCGCGCTCGACGTGAGCGCCCTGCACCAGTTCGCTGACGCGCAGCACGTCCACCAGCTTGTGCAATTGCTTTTCGATCTGCTCCAGCACTTTCTCGTCGCCGACGGTCTGGATCGTCATGCGCGACAGCGTCGGATCGTCGGTCGGCGCCACCGTCAGGCTTTCGATGTTATAACCGCGCTGGGAGAACAGCCCGACCACGCGCGACAAGGCGCCGGATTCGTTTTCCAGCAAGACAGATAAAATACGGCGCATGATCAGGTCCTCTCCGTTTTGCTAAGCCACATTTCGTCCATGCTTCCGCCGCGGATCTGCATCGGGTAAACATGTTCGGTTTCATCGACGGTCACGTCGACGAACACCAGCCGCTCTTTTTCCGCCAGCGCCTGCGCCAGCTTGCTTTCCAGCTCATCCGGCGTGCGAATGGCGATGCCGACATGGCCATAGGCCTCGGCCAGCTTGACGAAGTCCGGCAGCGAATCCATGTAAGACTGCGAGTGGCGGCCGGAATAAATCATGTCCTGCCACTGCTTCACCATGCCCAGATAACGGTTGTTGAGGTTCACCACCACCACCGGCAGGTTATATTGCAGCGCGGTGGACAGCTCCTGAATGTTCATCTGGATGCTGCCGTCGCCGGTAACGCACACCACGGTTTCCTCCGGCAGCGCCAGCTTGACGCCCAATGCCGCCGGCAGGCCGAAGCCCATGGTGCCGAGGCCGCCGGAGTTGATCCAACGGCGCGGTTTATCGAACGGATAATAAAGCGCGGCGAACATCTGGTGCTGCCCCACGTCCGAGGTCACATAGGCGTCGCCTTTGGTCAGACGATGCAGGGTTTCGATCACCGCCTGCGGCTTGATGGTGCCGCTGTTTTTGTCGTACCCCAAACAGTCGCGGGCACGCCACTGTTCGATAGACTGCCACCAGTCGCGCAACGCATCGTGATCCTGCGCCTTGTCATCCTGCGCCAACAGCTCCAGCATCTGCACCAACACCTGTTTGGCGTCGCCAACGATCGGGATATCGGCATCCACCGTTTTGGAGATCGAGGTCGGATCGATATCGATATGCAGCACGGTGGCATCCGGGCAGTATTTGGCGAGATTATTGGTGGTACGATCGTCGAAACGCACGCCGACGGCGAAGATCACATCGGCATGGTGCATGGTTTTATTGGCTTCATAGGTACCGTGCATGCCAAGCATGCCGATGCTCTGACGATGAGTGCCGGGGAAGGCCCCCAACCCCATCAGGCTGCTGGTTACCGGCAGATTCAATTGCTCCGCCAACGACAGCAGTTCGGCTTCGCAACCGGCGTTAATCGCGCCGCCGCCGACATACATCACCGGCTTTTTGGCCGCCAGAATGGTTTGCAACGCACGTTTGATCTGCCCGCGGTGGCCCTGCACCGTCGGGTTGTAGGAACGCATGCTCACGTCCTGCGGGTAGGCATAAGGCATCCGCACCGCCGGGCCGACGATGTCTTTCGGCAGGTCGATCACCACCGGGCCGGGCCGGCCGCTGGAAGCCAGGTAAAATGCCTTCTTCAACACCGCCGGGATGTCTTCGGTGCGTTTCACCAGGAAGCTGTGTTTCACCACCGGCCGTGAAATGCCCACCATATCGCACTCCTGGAAGGCGTCGTAGCCAATCAGCGAGCTGGGCACTTGCCCTGACAGCACCACCATCGGGATAGAATCCATATAGGCGGTGGCGATGCCGGTAATGGCGTTGGTGGCGCCCGGGCCGGACGTCACCAGCACCACGCCCACCTCGCCGGTGGCGCGCGCGTAGCCGTCGGCCATGTGCACCGCCCCTTGCTCGTGACGCACCAGAATATGATCGATTCCGCCGACCGTATGCAGGGCGTCGTAGATATCGAGCACCGCCCCACCGGGGTAGCCGAATACATGTTTAACGCCCTGATCGATCAACGATCGGACGACCATCTCGGCTCCTGACAACATCTCCATGGGTTTGCCTCCAGGCTTGCTTATTCTTCTCTGGCGCTGGAACGTAGCGCCTACTGCGGGGCAATGCCCCAAAATTTTTATGGGTTGTCGCTATCGAATTAACATAACGTCAGAATATGGGGCAGGCAAACGGCAAAATGGCTTAACCGCAGCGGGGTTATTGCCAAGCGGCTGGAGATCGCGGCTTTATAAAAACAATGCGCTAGCCCTGGGGTTGTCAGGCTAGGCATTGTTTCGAACAGAGGGGAAATTACAGAACTAAATCAGGCGAAGAATATGCCGATTTTTTCGCCGGGCTCGCGGCCTGGCATCGGCCTCAGGCCTGTTCCCGGTACATCGAGTCGATTTCGCTCTGATAGCGCTGCAGGATCACTTTGCGACGCAGCTTAAGCGTTGGCGTCAGCTCTCCCAGCTCCATGGAAAAGGCCGCCGGCAGCAAAGTGAACTTCTTCACCTGCTCGAAACGCGCCAGCTCCTTTTGCATCTCGCGCAGGCGCTTCTCGAACATCTCAAGGATCTCACCGTTGCGCAGCAGCTCCAGGCGATCCTGGTATTTCAGGTTGACTGACTTCGCGTACTCTTCCAGCGACTCAAAGCACGGTACGATCAGCGCGGAAACGAACTTGCGCGCATCGGCGATGATCGCCACCTGCTCGATAAAGCGATCTTGCGCCAGCGTGCCTTCCAGCATCTGCGGCGCGATATATTTGCCGCCGGAGGTTTTCATCAAATCCTTCAGGCGCTCGGTGATGAACAGATTGCCCTCTTCATCGATCGCCCCGGCGTCGCCGGTTTTCAGCCAGCCGTCTTGGGTAAAGGTCGCGGCGGTTTCCAACGGCTTGTTGAAATAGCCGCGCATCACGATCGGCCCGCGCACCTGGATTTCATTTTCCTCGCCGATGCGCACCTCAACCTCCGGCAGCGGCTTGCCGATAGAGCCGAAGCGAAAATGCCCCTCTTCCCAGCAAGACACGGTCGCACAGGTTTCGGTCATGCCGTAGCCGTACTTGATGTTGACGCCCATCGCCTGGAAAAACAGGATCACATTGTCATCCAGTTTGGCACCCGCTGCCGGCAAGAAGCGCACCCGGCCGCCGAGAATGCCGCGCAGCTTGCTCAACACCAGCTTGTCGGCCCAGCGGTGGGAGAGTTCGAACAGTTTGCCCAACGGTTTGCCGGCGCGCTCCTGCAGGAACTTGCGTTCGCCGCAGACGATCGCCCAGTGGAACAGCGCGCGGCGCAGCCAAGGGGCGCGCGCCACTTTCTCATGCACCGCGCTGAAAATCTTCTCGTAGAATCGCGGCACCGCGCACATCAGCGTCGGGCGCACCTGGCCCATCGCTTCCCGCACCCAGTCGGTGTTCGGCAGGAAGACGTTCTGCGCGCCGGAATGCATGACAAAGAAGCTCCAGGCTCGCTCGAATACGTGCGACAACGGCAGGAAGCTGAGCGACACATCCTCTTCGCCGACCGTCAGTCGTTCATCATGCAGGTAGAGCTGCGCCGCCAGGTTGCGGTAGTCCAGCATGACCCCTTTCGGTTCGCCGGTGGTGCCCGAGGTATAGATCAGGGTAAAGAGATCCTGCAGGTCGCACTCTTCAATGCGCTGCTGACGTTGAGCGGTAAAAGCCGCCGGATCGGCAGCGCGCTCGAAGGCGCTCAGATGTTGTGCGATCTCGCAGCCACGCAGATCGGCGCCCTCGTCGAACACGATGATATGACTCAGCTGCGGGCAGACGCCGCGCAACGCGATGGCGGCATCCAGCTGCGCCTGCTCGCCGACGAACAGGATGCGGATGTCGGCGTCATTGATGACGAACGCCGCCTGCGCCGGCGTATTGGTGGAATAGAGCGGTACGCTGACGCCGCGCAGATGCAGGATCGCGAGATCGGCCAGCGACCAGGCCATGGTGTTGTTGGCGAAAATGCCGATGCGCTCTTGCACTTCGGCCCCCAGGGCCAGCAGCCCAGCGGCAATGCGATCAATACGGGCAGCGGCCTCTCCCCAGGTCAGTTGAAGCTCACCGTTGGGCGACCATTGGCGAAACGCTGTGCGATCCTCGCGGTGGGTAATTTGATGCTGTATACGATGGATCAAATGGTATTGCAGCAGATTATTGATCATAGTGCTCTAAGCCTGAAATGAATCAAACAGTTAAGCCAGAACGACGCCTTGCGGTTCTCATCTCAGCTTACACGTGTTTACTTTTTTCTGCGCAGTCTACCTACTCTCAGACAGAGGGAAAAGCGATTTCAGCGTAGAAGTGTGAGCTAAAACACGGGCTAACTTCGTCGCTTTCATCGCCAGGACAAAACGGCGGGGAAAAGAGGGGGTGATGCCGATAAAATGCGGTCCATTCGGACCGCCGCATCAGATTAGTTTAAAATTCCAGTCGGAAAGACAAAATCAGAATATAAATTTATATTAATTATTTTTGGCAAACGAACCAACTCACCCTGAAAATAAGTTATTTAATCGCCGTAAAACCAAGAAACATCTTAATAAAAACACAGATAGTTCTTAGTTTTCATCATGAGAAAAATCGCTCGGTTAAATATTATCTTTATATAATCCCGGTTTTTTATCGCGTTACTTTTGGCTTCCCGCCTCAATCAGAACAGATTTCATCCACTGGTGCCCTTTATCCCGTTCGGAAGATTCATGCCAGGAAAGATAGCAAGTGGCTTTATTGTCATTGCCGCATAAAGGAACCGCCTTTATTTTCAACGTTTCCGTCTGTTGCCGCACCAACCAGGCGGGCGCAATCGCCACCATGTCCGTTTGCGACACCATATTCAGTACGCTATAGAGATCGGTGCACTGTTGCGTCACGGCGCGCAGCATCGGCTCCTCGGAATAAAAAGGTTTACTGAACGATCCAAAACTTTCCAGGGAAACCGCGGCATGCTGTTCGGCCAGCATGAGTTCCGACGTCGTCTCTTCTCCCATTCTCGGGTGCGCCTGCGCGGCCACCAGCACTAATTCGTCGTCGAACATCGCCAGGCTGCGGAACTCCGCCGATTCGAAACGGCTGTAGCCAATGACAAATTCAACATCCTGATAGCGTAATTGGTGTTCAATATTATTGTTAATATATGACTTTACTTGCAGATTAAGCTGCGGCGCGATCTGTTTGACGTGATTGATTATCCCGGCCCCCAGACGCAAATCGAGCGGACTGCACAAAGACAGCGAGAACGCCCGCGTGCTGGTCAACGGCTCAAACTCTGCGCCCGGCAGCTCATTCTGTACCAGCTGCAGGGCTTGCCGCACCGGGCCAAACAGCTGCCTGGCCCGCATGGTGGGCTGGATCCCGCGCCCGCAGCGCACGAACAGCTCGTCGTTGAACATCACCTTCAGGCGCGCCACCGCGTTGCTCACCGCCGGCTGCGACATGCCTAACGAATTAGCGGCTCGCGTAATATTTTGCATTTGCATTACGGCGTCAAACACCGTCAGCAAATTAAGATCGACACTGCGCAAATGGATGTCCGCCGGCTCTTTGACCATGGCGATTTCTGAATCATATTCAGCCATATTTCACTCCACTAAATCCTGTGTAGATAATCTAATCCTTATGCTCGACAAACAATGAAACTCCGCATTGTCTTATCTTTGCACGAAAAATCCTGCCATTACCGCCATCAGCCGATAAAAAACCTCGTGTTACCGACACGATATAAGTCGTATATGGAATGCATGTCAGCAGCTTCTACCGCCAGAGGAAGAATGCTACCTGGGTGGTACTAATAATTAGGTATCAACAATGATTAATACAATTAAACAACGTAACCGTGCCGTGTGAGACAAACTATAAAAACACATCGCAAGCCATCAAACCATCTAAAAACATCGCTCACTTTGTGTTAAATCGCATTATTTTGTTATTTTAAGGCCAAAACAATCAATTAATCATATGAATTCAACGCAAACCATTTGTATTAAAAATGTTATTTTATTGCCCTCCGTGATTAACCCGCTTATTTTTTCATCATGAATTTTAACTCAACGAAATCCAGAAGCAATTAGTGCAGTATATATTCGATTCGTTTATGCTAAGCAACGCGCAAACTGCCCTTCGTTTTTTCTCTGGCGCACTGCTTTTTTGCCGAAGGATCCTCTGTCCGGCAGATTAACCGGCGCATTGTCCCCGCATTCAATCAGGTGTTGACATCGCCAGACCAATCACGTATCAAATTAGGCAGACACCCAATTTAAGAGAAGCTGAACCATTATGATCCGTACTCACCGTCTACTAGGCCTACTACTCAACGCATCTTGCTTGCGCGGTATGCCTGTGGACGACGTTCGGAGCTGACTCAGCCGATCACCCATAAGAAACCCGCGCTACTGCGCGGGTTTTTTTTTGCCCGCTTAGCGTGAAATCAACACGATAAGGAATGCACCGATGAGCCAACAAGTCATTATTTTCGATACCACGCTGCGTGATGGCGAGCAGGCGCTGCAGGCCAGCCTGAGCGTAAAAGAGAAGATTCAGATTGCGCTGGCGCTGGAAAGAATGGGCGTAGACGTGATGGAAGTCGGCTTCCCGGTCTCTTCACCGGGCGACTTCGAATCGGTGCAAACCATCGCTCGCCAAATCAAAAACAGTCGTGTCTGCGGCCTGGCCCGCTGCGTGGACAAAGACATCGACGTGGCCGCCGAAGCGCTGCGCGTCGCCGAAGCTTTCCGTATCCACGTGTTCCTGGCGACCTCAACCCTGCACATCGAATCGAAGCTGAAACGCTCATTCGATGAAGTGCTGGAGATGGCGGTGCGCTCGGTAAAACGCGCCCGCAACTACACCGACGACGTGGAATTCTCCTGTGAAGACGCCGGCCGCACGCCGATCGACAATCTGTGTCGCGTGGTTGAAGCCGCCATCAACGCCGGCGCCACCACCATCAATATCCCGGACACCGTCGGTTACACCACCCCGAACCAGTTCGGCGGCATCATCACTACCCTGTATGACCGCGTGCCGAACATCGACAAAGCCATCATCTCCGTGCACTGCCACGATGATTTGGGCATGGCGGTCGGCAACTCCATCGCCGCAGTGCAGGCCGGTGCCCGCCAGGTGGAAGGCACCCTGAACGGCATTGGTGAACGCGCCGGCAACTGTTCGCTGGAAGAAGTGATCATGGCGATTAAAGTGCGCCAGGACATCATGAATGTGCACACCAACATCAATCACCAGGAAATTTTCCGCACCAGTCAGATCGTCAGCCAGCTGTGCAACATGCCGATCCCGGCCAACAAGGCGATCGTCGGCTCCAACGCCTTCGCCCACTCCTCCGGCATTCACCAGGACGGCGTGCTGAAGAACCGCGAAAACTACGAAATCATGACCCCGCAGTCGATCGGCCTGAAGGATGTGCAGTTGAACCTGACCTCCCGCTCCGGCCGCGCGGCGGTGAAGCACCGCATGGAAGAGATGGGCTACCAGGAGCAGGATTACAACCTGGATACCCTGTACGCCGCCTTCCTGAAGCTGGCCGACAAAAAGGGCCAGGTGTTCGACTACGATCTGGAGGCCTTGGCCTTCATCAACAAACAACAGGAAGAGCCTGAGCACTTCAGCCTGGGTTACTTCAGCGTGCAATCCGGCAGCAGCATCATGGCCACCGCCTCGGTGAAACTGATCTGCGGCGGCGAAGAGAAAGCCGAAGCCGCCACCGGCAACGGCCCGGTCGATGCGGTCTATCAGGCGATCAATCGCATCACCGATTACCCGATCGAGCTGGTGAAGTACCAGTTGACCGCCAAAGGCCATGGCCGCGATGCGCTGGGCCAGGTGGATATCGTGGTCTCTTACAATGGCCGCCGCTTCCACGGCGTGGGGTTGGCGACCGACATCGTCGAATCCTCCGCCAAGGCGATGGTGCACGTGTTGAACAATATTTGGCGCTCACAGCAGGTAGAAAAAGAAAAGCAGCGCCTGCAGCAAAACAAACATCAAAATAATCAGGAAACGGTGTGAACATGACGAAGACTTATCACATTGCCGTCTTGCCCGGAGACGGCATCGGCCCGGAAGTAATGGCTCAGGCGCGCAAAGTGTTGGACGCAGTGCGTCAACGCTTTGACATTCGCATCACCACCGCCGAGTACGACGTCGGCGGTATCGCCATCGATCGCCACGGCAGCCCGTTGCCGGCGGCGACCGTCGCCGGCTGCGAGCAGGCCGACGCCATCCTGTTCGGCTCGGTGGGCGGCCCGAAATGGGAACATCTGCCGCCGGCCGAGCAACCGGAACGCGGCGCGCTGTTGCCGCTGCGCAAACACTTCAAACTGTTCAGCAACCTGCGCCCGGCGCGCCTGTATCAAGGGCTGGAGGCGTTCTGCCCGCTGCGCGCCGACATCGCCGCCCGCGGCTTCGACATTCTGTGCGTGCGCGAATTGACCGGCGGCATCTACTTCGGCCAGCCGAAGGGCCGTGAAGGCCAGGGCATGCAGGAGCGCGCCTTCGACACCGAGGTGTACCACCGTTTCGAGATTGAGCGCATCGCGCGCATCGCCTTCGAGTCCGCCCGCAAGCGTCGCCACAAGGTGACGTCGATCGATAAGGCCAACGTGCTGCAAAGCTCCATCCTGTGGCGTGAAGTAGTCAATCAGGTCGCCAAGGATTACCCGGACGTGTCGCTGTCGCACATGTATATCGACAACGCCA
Source organism: Serratia sp. LTN-2 (assembly GCF_059740205.1). Classification (NCBI taxonomy): domain Bacteria; kingdom Pseudomonadati; phylum Pseudomonadota; class Gammaproteobacteria; order Enterobacterales; family Yersiniaceae; genus Serratia; species Serratia sp. LTN-2. Next base: position 110,161 of record NZ_JCAXDO010000008.1, read on the forward strand.
CCATGCAGCTGATCAAAGATCCGTCCCAGTTCGACGTGCTGCTGTGCTCCAACCTGTTCGGCGACATCCTGTCCGACGAATGCGCGATGATCACCGGCTCGATGGGCATGCTGCCATCCGCCAGCCTGAACGAACAAGGTTTCGGCCTGTACGAACCGGCGGGCGGTTCCGCGCCGGATATTGCAGGCAAAGGCATCGCCAACCCGATTGCGCAAATCCTGTCCGCCACCCTGCTGCTGCGTTACAGCCTGGGCGCCGATGAAGCGGCCGACGCCGTAGAACGCGCCATCAACCAGGCGTTGGAACAGGGCTACCGCACCGCCGATCTGGCCGGTGACGGCAAAGCCGTCAGCACCGATGAAATGGGCGACATCATCGCTCGCTTTGTAGCTCAGGGGGCATAACATGGCCAAGACCTTATACCAGAAGCTGTACGACGCCCACGTGGTGCACGAAGCGCCGAACGAAACGCCGTTGCTGTATATCGACCGGCACCTGGTGCACGAAGTCACCTCGCCGCAGGCGTTCGACGGCCTGCGCGCCATGGGCCGCAAGGTACGCCAGCCCGGCAAAACCTTCGCCACCATGGATCACAACGTGTCGACCCAGACCAAAGACATCAACGCCAGCGGCGAAATGGCGCGTATCCAGATGCAGGAGCTGATCAAGAACTGCGCGGAATTCGGCGTTTCGCTGTATGACCTGAACCACCCGTTCCAGGGCATCGTGCACGTGATTGGGCCTGAACAAGGCATGACGCTGCCGGGCATGACCATCGTCTGCGGCGACTCGCACACCGCCACCCACGGCGCTTTCGGCTCTCTGGCGTTCGGCATCGGCACCTCGGAAGTGGAGCATGTGCTGGCGACCCAGACCCTGAAGCAGGGCCGCGCCAAAACCATGAAGATTGAAGTGACCGGCGACGCCGCCGAGGGCATTACCGCCAAAGACATCGTGCTGGCGGTGATCGGCAAAACCGGCAGCGCCGGCGGCACCGGCCACGTGGTGGAATTCTGCGGCAAGGCGATCGAAGCGTTGAGCATGGAAGGCCGCATGACCCTGTGCAACATGGCGATCGAAATGGGCGCCAAAGCCGGATTAGTGGCGCCGGACGACACCACCTTCGCCTACCTGAAGGGGCGCCAGTTTGCGCCAACCGGCGAAAACTGGGAGCAGGCGGTCGCTTACTGGCGCACGCTGAAGTCCGACGCCGACGCCCAATTCGATACCGTAGTGACGCTGCACGCCGAAGAGATCGCGCCGCAGGTCACCTGGGGCACCAACCCCGGCCAGGTGATCGCCGTCAATCAGGCGATCCCGGCGCCGGAATCGTTCAGCGATCCGGTCGAGCGCGCCTCCGCCGAGAAAGCGTTGGCCTACATGGATTTGAAACCGGGCATCAAATTGACCGAGGTGCCGATCGACAAAGTGTTCATCGGCTCCTGCACCAACTCACGCATCGAAGATCTGCGCGCGGCGGCGGCTATCGCCAAGGGGCGCAAGGTCGCCAGCGGCGTGCAGGCTATCGTAGTGCCTGGCTCCGGCCCGGTGAAGGCCCAGGCGGAAGCCGAAGGGTTGGACAAAATCTTTATCGAAGCCGGTTTCGAATGGCGTTTGCCGGGTTGCTCGATGTGCCTGGCGATGAACAACGACCGCCTGAATCCGGGCGAGCGCTGCGCATCCACCAGCAACCGTAACTTTGAAGGGCGTCAGGGCCGCGGTGGGCGCACCCACCTGGTCAGCCCGGCGATGGCCGCCGCGGCCGCCGTCGCCGGTCACTTCGCCGACATCCGTGATATTCACTAAGGGGCTAACGTGGCTAAATTTACTCAACATACCGGCTTAGTGGTGCCTTTGGATGCGGCCAACGTCGACACCGACGCCATTATTCCCAAGCAGTTTTTACAGAAGGTCACCCGCACCGGTTTCGGCCAGCACCTGTTCAACGACTGGCGCTTCCTCGACGACGCCGGCCAGCAACCGAACCCGGAGTTCGTGCTGAACAAACCGCGCTATAAAGGCGCCAGCATCCTGTTGGCGCGCGAAAACTTCGGCTGCGGCTCCTCGCGCGAACACGCCCCCTGGGCGCTGACCGACTACGGTTTCAAAGTGGTGATCGCGCCGAGCTTCGCCGATATCTTCTACGGCAACTCGTTCAACAACCAGCTGTTGCCGGTGACGCTGAGCGAGCAGCAGGTGGACGAGCTGTTCAAACTGGTGGACGCCAACGAGGGAACAGAGTTCGTGGTGGATCTGGAGAACCAGACGGTCAACGCCGGCGGCAAAAGCTATCCGTTCGAAATCGACAGCTTCCGCCGCCACTGCATGATCAACGGACTGGACAGCATCGGCCTGACGCTGCAGCACGAAGCGGACATCTCCCGCTACGAAGCGCAGCAGCCGGCATTTCTGAACTGATCCCTTTCACCCGCCGCCCGGCGGGTGAATTTTTCCCTCACCAGTAGCCCAGCAGCTTCCACCATGCCCCGCCGATCAGCATCCAGATCAGCAGGTTAACCACGCTCATCACCCATCCCGCTTTCCACCACTCCCCCAACGTCACATAGCCGGAGCCGAAGATGATCGGCGCGGTGCCGGTGCCGTAATGGGTCAGCGACATCATCAGCGAAGAAGAGAACGCCAGGATCAGGCCCAGCAACGCCGGCGGCGCCCCGAGCGCGATGCCGGCGGCGAAGAAGGCGGCGAACATCGCCGTCACGTGCGCGGTGGTGCTGGCGAAGAAATAGTGAGAATACAAATAGATAATGGTCAGCAAGATCGTGCCGCCCACCCAACTCATGCCCATATGGTCGATGCCGTTGCCCACGGTTTGCGACAGCCAGCCTATTAGCCCCAGCTTGCCGAGGAAACTGGCCATCATCACCAGCGCCGAGAACCACACCACGGTATCCCAGGCGCCTTTATGTTTCAGCACGTCTTCCCAGCTCAGCACCCCGGTGGCCAGCAGCACCGCCAGGCCGATCAGCGCCGCCGTGGTGGGATTAACCGCCAACGCCGGGCCGAAGATCATCGCCGGGATGCCGGCCCATAGCACCAGCAGCAGCGCGAACACCCCGAGGGTGATTTTTTCCGGCAGCGTCACCGGCCCCAGCGCCTGCAGTTTTTCGCGCGCGAAGCGCGGCGCGTCCGGCGTACTTTTCACCTCGGGCGGATACAGCAGGTAAATAACCAGCGGCATCACGATCAGCGAACACAGCCCCGGCACCAGGGCGGCGACCGCCCACATCGACCAGGACAGTTCGAAGTTACCGTGGGTGCCCTTGGCGATCAGGCTGACGATCAGCGGGTTAGGCGCCGTGGCGGTGATAAACATCGCCGAGGTGACCGGGTTGATGTTGTAGTTCACCAGCGACAGATAGCGGCCAATCTTGCCGGAGGTATTAAGTTCGGGTTTAGAGCCGAAGCTGTCGGCGATCGACTTCATGATCGGGTGAATGATGCCGCCGCCGCGCGCGGTATTGCTCGGCGTCACCGGCGCCAGCGTGGTTTCCGCCAGCGTCAGCGCGTAGGCGATGCCCAGCGTTTTCTTGCCGAACAGCGAGATGAAATAGTAGCCGATGCGCGCGCCCAGTCCGGTTTTGTTCAGGCTGAGGGAGATCATGATCGAAAAGCCGATCAGCCAGATCAGCTGGTTGGAGAAGCCGCTGAGGGCGTCGTCCAGCGCCGCGCCCGGCTTGCCGGGGTTGGTGACGCCGGTCACCGCCACCAGAGCGATGGCGATCACCGAGACCGCACCGATCGGCATCGCCTTGCCTATGATGGCGATGATGGTACCGATAAACAGCGCCAGCAGCTGCCAGGCGTTGGGCGCAACGCCTTCGGGGACGGGAATGAGGAACCAGATGATCAGCGTGGCGGCGAGCGCGCACAGGGAAGGAAGCGGTTTGAGCGGTGTGAGTTTATCCATAACGTTCCCACTGTTCTAAACAACGAGGCGGCGTCTCAATAGCGAGACGGGCGTGGACGCAACGATCGCGCTCCATATGCCTTCAGCTTGGGCGTCCGGTTTAGCATTCTCAATGACTTGCATCAAGAATGCCGCCGTTTGACCTCACACTTCACGCACTTTGGCGCTCATCCAGAGCGCCGCCAGCGCCAGCAGCGCCGCCAGCCAGTACACCGAGTAGTGACCGAGGTTCTCCACCAGTGCGCCCTGCAGCACCCCGGCCAGGATCACCCCGGTGGAGATGCAGTTGGTGAACAGCGTGGTGGCGACGCCCGGTCGGCCCGGCATCAAATCTTGAAAATAGAGCATGCCGATACCGGCGACAATGCCGATAAACACCGCGTTGAGCAGCTGCAGAGCGAGCAGCGCCGGCTTGGTCGCCAACATCGTCAGCCCAAGGTAGAACAGCACGCCCGCCGTCACCGCCAACAGCATCATATTGCGTTTGCCGAAGCGCTTGACGTAGTAACCAGCCAGCAGCATCGCTGGGATTTCCAACCCGGCGGCGGTGCCCATCAACACGCCGGCCAGCCCTTCCGGCAGCCCGAGATCGGCGGTGATATACAGCGGCATGTCGATGATGTACAGGGTGTTGCAGGTCCACATCAGCATCGAAGCGATGAACAGCAGCCGCACGTCGCGATTGCGCCAGGCGCCGGCGGGCGCGATCGGCGCAGAGGCACCGCCATGCAGCTCATTGCGCTCCGCCGCGCGCGGCACCGATGGCAACGTGAACCACACCAGCAGCGCGCAAATCACGAAGGTGGCGGCGGCGATCAGAAACATCACGGTGAACCCATAATTCAGCGCCAACGCAAACGACAGCGGCGGGCCAATCACCCACGCCAGCGAAAGCTGGGCACGCATGACCGAACTGAACATCGCCACTTCACGCGCCTCGCTGTCGGCGTATTCACGCGCCAACGCGAAAATCTGCGGCATGCCGGTGTTGGCGATCGCCGACAGCAACACCCCGGCGGTGATCAGCGTCAGATAATCGCGATTGAAAGCGAACAACAGACAGTTGCCGACCGCCATCAGGCAGCACAGCAGGATCAATCGGCGTCGATCGCCGCGGGTGTCGGAGCGCTTGGCCAGCAGGAAGCTGACCAGGATGCCGGCCACCGCATTGGCGGTATAAAACAGCCCGACCCACAACGGCCGCACTTTCACCTCGGTGGTCAGAAACAGGCTGAGCGTCGGCGTCAGCAACGCGCCGGCGATGCCGGAAAGAAAAGCGATCAGCAGGAATGCGGCAAAGATGGGGTTGATGCGCAGTGTCAGCCGGCTCAGGCGTTGCATATCGTCTTCCCTGACCTCAAAACGAAAGTGAAACCTTAGGCCACGGCGAGAAAAATGCAAGCGCATCGCCCTGACCAGGCATAAAAAAACCAGTGGGTCGCCCCACTGGCTGGTGAAACAGCACCATTACTCAGAAACTTGTCACCGCAGCCCCTACAGGTGCTCGCGGTACTGCTTGTCGGTCATCTCTTTGATGTCCCATTGCGTCAGGTGCGCCAGCATCGCCAGCCGCGCCTGTTCGGGCACCACGCTCAGCCAGTCGGCATGCTGACGGCGCACCGCGCGGAAATAGCGCTGATAGAACTGTTTGGATAAGAAAGCTTTCATCATTACGCCCTCCCCTTTCATTGATGAAAATTATCGGCGTAATATAGGGAAAGAAAAATTGACGACTTGAGGCGGGAGTGTTCCTCTTTTATGTCCACGTCCAGATTGCAGCAGCAGTTCATCCGTCTGTGGCAGCGCTGCCACGGCGAAACCACCGACACCACGCTGCAGGCGCTGGCAGAGGCGCTCAGCTGCTCGCGGCGGCATGTGCGCTCCCTGCTGAGCGCCATGCAACGGGAGGGTTGGCTCACCTGGCAGGCGGAATCGGGGCGCGGCAAACGTTCGCGTCTCACCTTCCATTACACCGGCCTGGCGCTGCAGCAACAGCGGGCCGAGGAGCTCCTGGAGCAGGATCGCATCGATCAGTTGGTGCAACTGGTAGGCGACAAAGACGTGGTACGCCAGATGCTGCTGTCGCAGCTGGGGCGCAGCTTCCGCCAGGGGAAACACATCCTGCGGGTGCTCTACTACCGGCAGCTGTACAACCTGCTGCCCGGCTCGGCGCTGCGGCGTTCGGAGACCCATTTGGCGCGCCAGATCTTCAACGGCCTGACGCGCATAAATGAGGAAAACGGGGAACTGGAGTCCGACCTGTCCCACCATTGGCAAATGCTGACGCCGCTGCACTGGCGGTTTTACCTGCGCCCGGCGATCCATTTTCATCACGGCCGCGAGCTGGAGATGGCGGACGTCATCAGTTCGCTTTCGCGTCTGACCTCGCAACCGCTGTTCTCGCATATCGAAAGCGTCACCTCGCCGACGCCGTTCGTTGTCGACGTGCATCTGCGCAGCGCCGATCACTGGCTGCCCTGGCTATTAGGCAGCGTACACGCCATGATCCTGCCGCGCGAATGGCGCGAGCTGCCGGACTTCGCCCGCCATCCGATCGGCACCGGCCCATACCGCGTGGTGCGCAATCTCCCCAGCCAGATGAAGATCCACGCCTTCGACGACTATTTCGGCTACCGGGCGCTGATCGATGAGGTGAATATCTGGGTGCTGCCGGAATTCTCCGAAGAGCTGGTGCACTCAGGCGTACAGCTGCAGGGCGATGAAACCGCCAACAATGAACTGGAAAGCCGGCTGGAAGAGGGCTGTTATTTCCTGCTGTTCGATCGGCGCTCCCCATTGGCGGCCGATCCCGCCATTCGCAGCTGGCTGTGCGAATTGATCAATCCCATTTCGCTGCTGAGCCACGCCGGGCCGCTCTATCAGCGCTACTGGTCGCCGGCGTACGGCCTGCTGCCGCGCTGGCACCACAACCGCGCGCTGGCGCAGCAGCCCAAGCCGCCGGGTCTGACCGAACTGACGATGACCCACTTCAATGAGCATTCGGAGTTTCACGCCATCCGTCAGGCGATCGAGCCGCTGCTGGCGCAGCACGGCATCCGCCTGATCGTGCAAAGCGTGGACTACGCCACCTGGCACCAGGGGGACGCGCGCAGCGATCTGTGGCTCGGCAGCGCCAACTTCTATCTGCCGCTGGAGTTTTCGCTGTTCGCCACACTGTATGAACTGCCGCTGATGCAGCACTGCATGAACGAGGATCTGGCGCAGGACGCCGCGCTGTGGCGAGCCAACCGCCTGCCGCTGGCGGAGTTTTGCCAACGTCTGGTCAGCGATCATCAACTGCATCCGCTGTTCCACCACTGGCTGCAGCTGCACGGCCAGCGCAGCATGCGCGGCGTGCGGATGAACACCCTCGGCTGGTTCGACTTCAAGTCCGCCTGGTTTGCCCCACCGGAGGCATAAGCGCCTTTCGTCAAGGCCGGTTAATCTTTACAATAGCGCCGTCTCAACGGGGTGCGGAAATTCGCTGCGTATCACACGCCCGATTTTCCGCTGAGAGCACACCCGTCGAACCTGATCCGGTCAATACCGGCGGAGGGATTTGAGCCCAGCGAACCGGCGACGCCGCCTCGCCCCCTCAGATGCCCTTGCCCCCTTATTTCTCAGGAGTGCAACGTGGTCAAAAAATATCTGCCCTGCTTATTGCTGCTGTGCGCCGCGCCGGTGTTCGCCAAGCCAACGCTGACGGTTTACACCTACGATTCCTTCGCCGCCGACTGGGGCCCTGGCCCGGCGGTGAAGAAAGCCTTCGAGGCCGAGTGCGGCTGTGAACTGAAGTTCGTCGCGCTGGAAGACGGCGTTTCGCTGCTGAACCGTCTGCGCATGGAGGGCAAGAACAGCGCCGCCGACGTGGTGCTGGGGTTGGACAACAACCTGCTGCAGGCGGCGCAGCAAACCGGCCTGTTCGCGCCGAGCGGCGTCGACAGCGCCAAACTGACGGTGCCGGGCGGCTGGCAGGACGCGACCTTCGTGCCTTACGATTACGGGTACTTCGCCTTCGTCTACAACAAAGAAAAACTGAAGAACCCGCCGAAAAGCCTGCAGGAGCTGGTCAGCAGCGATCGCAACTGGAAAGTGATCTACGAAGATCCGCGCACCAGCACGCCGGGGCTCGGCCTGCTGCTGTGGATGCAGAAAGTGTATGGCGACAAGGCGCCGGCCGCCTGGCAGCAGTTGGCGAAGAAGACCGTCACCGTCACCAAAGGCTGGAGTGAAGCCTACGGCCTGTTCCTGAAAGGCGAAGGCGATCTGGTGCTCAGCTACACCACCTCTCCCGCCTACCACCTGATCGCAGAGAAAAAAGACCTCTACGCCGCCGCCATGTTCAGCGAAGGCCACTACCTGCAGGTGGAAGTGGCCGGCAAGCTGAAGGCCGCCAAACAACCCGAACTGGCGGAGCGTTTCATGCAGTTCATGGTGACGCCGGCATTCCAGAACACCATTCCGACCGGCAACTGGATGTACCCGGTGATCAACACTCCGCTGCCCGTCGGCTTTGAACAGATGAACGTACCGCATACCGCGCTGCAGTACAGCGCCGAAGAGGTGGCCACACAACGCGGCGGCTGGATCCGGGCATGGCAAACCGCCGTCAGCCGCTGATCCCCCGCTGGCTCTGGCCGGGGCTGCTGGCCGCCGGCGTGATCCTGCTGGTCGCCGCGCTGGCGATGGGTTCGCTGTGGCGTCACGCGCCGGACAGCGACTGGCGCAGCCTGTGGCAGGACAGCTATCTGTGGCACGTGGTGCGTTTCACCTTCTGGCAGGCGCTGCTGTCGGCGCTGATCTCGGTGCTGCCCGCCATCCCGCTGGCGCGCGCGCTCTATCGCCGCCGTTTCCCTGGCCGGCAACTGCTGCTGCGGCTGTGCGCCATGACGCTGGTGCTGCCGGTGTTGGTGGCGGTGTTCGGCCTGCTCAGCGTCTATGGGCGCCAGGGCTGGCTGGCGACGCTGTGCGGCTGGCTAGGCGTGGAGTATGGCTTCTCGCCCTACGGCCTGCAGGGCATTCTGCTGGCGCACCTGTTCTTTAACCTGCCGCTGGCGACCCGCCTGTTGCTGCAGGCGCTGGAGAATATTCCGGTGGAACAGCGCCAATTGGCCGCCCAACTGGGCATGAGCGGCTGGCAGCAGTTCCGCTTCGTCGAATGGCCGGCGCTGCGCCGCCAAATCCTGCCGAGCGGCGCGCTGATCTTCATGTTGTGCTTCGCCAGCTTCGCCACCGTGCTGTCGCTGGGCGGCGGGCCTCAGGCCACCACCATCGAACTGGCGATCTACCAGGCGCTGAGTTACGACTACGATCTGGGACGCGCCGCCATGCTGGCGCTGATCCAGCTGGGCTGTTGCCTCGGGCTGGTGTTGATCAGTCAGCGCCTGAGCCAGGCATTGCCGGTGGGGCATACCCACGCCCAGCGCTGGCGCAATCCGGAAGACAGCCTGTGGCGACGCATCGGCGATTCCCTGCTGATCGCCGCCGCGCTGTTGCTGTTGCTGCCGCCCTTGCTGGCGGTGATCGCCGATGGCGCCAACCAGGCTATCCTCAGCGTACTGCGCCAGCCTGTGCTGTGGCAGGCCCTGTTCACGTCGCTGCGCATCGCCCTCGGCGCCGGGCTGCTGTGCGTGGCGCTCACCCTGATGCTGCTGTGGAGCAGCCGCGAGTTGAAGCTGCGGCAGCAGCTGCGCGGCGGCCAGGCTCTGGAGCTGAGCGGCATGGTGATCCTGGCGATGCCGGGCATCGTGCTGGCCACCGGCTTCTTCCTGCTGCTGAGCGATACCATCGGGTTGCCGCAGTCGCCCTATGCGCTGGTGATCCTCACCAATGCGCTGATGGCGGTGCCCTATGCGCTCAAGGTGTTGGAGAATCCGATGCGCGACCTCGCCGAACGTTACAACCCGCTGTGCCTGTCGCTGGATATCCGCGGCTGGCAACGGCTGCGGCTGATTGAGCTGCGCGCCTTACGCCGCCCGCTGGCGCAGGCGCTGGCCTTCGCCTGCGTGCTGTCGATCGGCGATTTCGGCGTGGTCGCCTTGTTTGGCAACGAGCATTTCCGTACCCTGCCTTTTTATCTGTATCAGCAGATTGGCGCCTACCGCAGCCATGACGGCGCGGTGACCGCACTGCTGTTGCTGCTGTTATGCTTCCTGCTGTTTACCCTGATCGAACGCTTACCGGGCCGCCATGCTGACGCTTGAAAAACTGACCTATCTGTATGACCACCTGCCGATGCGCTTTGACCTGCGCATCCAGCCGGGCGAGCGCGTCGCGGTGCTCGGCCCCAGCGGCGCCGGCAAAAGCACCTTGCTGAGCCTGATCGCCGGTTTTCTGCCGGCGGCCAGCGGCCGGCTGCTGCTGAACGGTGAGGATCACACCGCCACGCCGCCGGCCAAGCGGCCGGTGTCGATGCTGTTTCAGGAAAACAATCTGTTCGCGCACCTGACGGTGGCGCAGAACATCGGATTGGGGTTGGATCCCGGCCTGCGCTTGAACGCGCAGCAGCGCCAACAGCGGGCGCAAATCGCCCGGCAAGTCGGCCTGGAAGAGCATCTGGAACGCCTGCCGTCGCAACTTTCGGGCGGTCAGCGTCAGCGCGCCGCGCTGGCGCGCTGTTTGATTCGCCAGCGGCCGATCCTGCTGCTCGACGAACCCTTCTCGGCGCTCGACCCGGCGCTGCGCAACGAGATGCTGCAACTGCTGCGGACGGTGTGCGAACAGCGCAACCTGACGCTGCTGATGGTATCGCACAACCTCGACGACGCCGCGCGCATCGCGCCGCGCACGCTGCTGGTGGTCGACGGCCGCATCTACTACGACGGCCCGACGCAGGCCCTGCTGGACGGCAGCGCGCCCGAAGCGCGCGTACTGGGCATTTCGGGCAAAGCGTGATCTGACGCGCGTTTTTTATGCTGCGCCAATAAACCTGTTGTGCGAATTTTGCGCCTGTGTTTTTATAAAAACCTGACTTTTTTTACTGATGATAAGGTTCCCTGTGATCGCATCCTCGCTGACTTCGACCCTACTAGTTACCGCGCTACCAGCCGCGGTGGTCGTCGTGCGTGTGGTGGTGGTCGTCGGCAATGCGCCGTAGGGTCCGAATCAACGCATCGATTCCCAAACCCCGCCGGCGCAAACCGGGCGGGGTTTCTTGTTTTAGCACCCTGCCCAGCAAAGCTCACCGGCCTTGAGAAAGGACAGGAACATGGCAACTTCGGGCACGCCTCAACCGGGCACCAGCTTTACCGGCGCACAATTGATCGTTCATCTGCTGGAGCGTCAGGGCATCACTACCGTCGCCGGCATTCCCGGCGGCGCCGCGCTGCCGCTGTATGACGCGCTGAGCCAAAGCACCCGCATTCACCACGTGCTGGCGCGCCACGAACAGGGCGCGGGCTTTATGGCGCAGGGTATGGCGCGCGCCAACGGCAAGGCGGCGGTGTGCATCGCCTCCAGCGGGCCGGGCGCCACCAACCTGGTTACCGCCATCGCCGACGCCAAGCTCGATTCCATTCCGCTGGTGTGCATCACCGGGCAGGTGCCCTCCTCAATGATCGGCACCGACGCTTTCCAGGAAGTGGACACCTACGGCATTTCCATCCCGATCACCAAGCACAACCATCTGGTGCGTGATATCCGCGAGCTGCCGCAGGTGATCGGCGACGCGTTCCGCATCGCCGAGTCAGGCCGCCCGGGCCCGGTCTGGATCGATGTGCCGAAAGACGTGCAAACCGCCACCATCACGCTGGAAGAGCTGCCGCCGATCGCCGTGCCGGACGCCGCCCCGAGCTTCGATCCGGCACTGGTTTCGCAGGCCGCCGCGATGATCAATCAGGCAAAACGCCCGATCCTCTATCTGGGCGGCGGCATCATCTGCGCCGACGCCCACCGGCAGGCGCTGGAACTCGCCGAGCGCGCCAGCCTGCCCACCACCATGACGCTGATGGCGCTGGGCGCGATGCCGGTGGAACACCCGCTGTCGCTGGGCATGCTGGGCATGCATGCGGCGCGCAGCACCAACTTCATTCTGCAGGAGGCCGATCTGCTGATCGTGCTGGGCGCGCGTTTCGACGACCGGGCAATCGGCAAAACCGAGCAGTTCTGCCCTAACGCCGCCATCATTCACGTGGATATCGATCGCGCCGAGCTGGGCAAGGTCAAACAGGCCAACGTGGCGATCCATGCCGACGTCGGCCAGGTGCTGCAACAGTTGCTGCCGCAGATCGACACGCAGCCGCGCAGCGCGTGGCTGAACACCGTCAATGACCTGAAGCGCGAATTCCCGTTCAACATGCCGAACGCCGACGATCCGCTGAGCCATTACGGCCTGGTGCTGGCCGCCGCGCGCTGCGTGGACGACAGCGCCATCATCACCACCGACGTGGGCCAGCATCAGATGTGGGTGGCGCAGGCCTATCCGCTGAGCCGGCCGCGCCAGTGGCTGACTTCAGGCGGCCTGGGCACCATGGGCTTCGGCCTGCCGGCGGCGATCGGCGCGGCGTTGGCGGAGCCCGAGCGCAAAGTGCTGTGCTTCTCCGGCGACGGCAGCCTGATGATGAACATTCAGGAAATGGCCACCGCGGTCGAGCACGATCTGGACGTGAAAATCATTTTGATGAACAACCAGGCGCTGGGGCTGGTGCACCAGCAGCAAACCCTGTTCTACCAGCAGCGCATCTTCGCCGCCGCCTATCCGAAGCGCACCGACTTCCTGAAAATCGCCGCCGGATTCGGGTTGGATACCTGCGATCTGAATGCTGCGGAAGATCCGCAGGCGGCGCTGGCCGAGGCGATCCAACGACCGGGCCCCTGTCTGATCCACGCGCTGATCGATATTAATGAAAAAGTGTTCCCGATGGTGCCGCCGGGCGCCGCCAACATCGACATGATTGGAGAATAAGCCATGCTGCAACCACAAGATAAACCCCAGGTGATCCTGGAGCTGGCGGTGCGCAACCATCCCGGCGTGATGTCGCACGTTTGCGGGCTGTTCGCTCGCCGCGCGTTCAACGTCGAAGGCATTTTGTGTTTGCCGTTGAAAGACGGCCAGCAAAGCCGCATTTGGCTACTGGTCGCCGACGATCAGCGGCTGGAGCAGATGATAAGCCAGGTGGAAAAGCTGGAGGATGTGCTGCAGGTGAAGCGCCACAGCGAAGACGTGCGGGTATTTGAACAGCTGGAAGCGTTCTTCCAGTAAGGCGAACGGGGGCTTTCGCCCCCTTTTGTCATTGACCCGACAACACCTTCCACAACAGGTGGCGATACACCGGCATCAGCGGCTGCTGGCTCAGCGCATAACCGGCCGCCAGTGCCGCCAGCCAACTCAATCCGCACACCACGCGCAGCCGCAGCGGCGTCAGCCAACGGCTCAGCCGATCGGCGTTGCGCTTGCCCTCACGCCACCAGCGCCAGCTCAACCATACCGCCAGCCAGACAAGCAGCGCCGCCGCAAGCAGCAGCCACTTGAACATCGCGCTGTCGGCACCGGCGGGAATATCGATCGCCACGCCCGCCAGAATGCCGGGGAAGAAATAAACCGGCGGCCAGGTCAGGCAACCGATGATGTTCGGCAGCGCGAACTTGTACGGCGGCAGATCGAGCATGCCGGCCACCATCGGCACCAGCGGGCGCGTCGGGCCGACGAAACGGCCGATCAGAATGGTCGCCATGCTGTGCTGGTGCAAGGCGTGCTCGGTTTTGTCTAGCAGCGCCTTGTTCTTCTTCAGGAAAGACCAACGGTGTAAAGGCCCCTTGAACGCGCGGCCGACGAAATAAGAGATCCAGTCGCCGAGCAGGCAGCCGACGATGCCCGCCGCCCAGGCGTAGTAAAAGTCCACCTTGCCGCTGCCGATCAACGCGCCGATGCTGGCCATCATCACCGTGCCGGGCAGCAGCAGCCCCACCAGTGCCAGCGACTCCAGAAAAGCGACCAGCAGGACGACCATCAGGGTGAAAGCCAGTGACTGGGTGATCAAATCTTGTAAATAGGCTTCCATTACACCTCTGTGGATTATTCGGGCCAAACGGGCGGAGGATTTTCCAGTGCCGCCGCAGACGAGTCAATCGATGAATTGTATGCGTATTTGGCAACACCGCGCGGCAATGGACAATCACTGTATAAAAACCCATACTATAATTTATCTATATTAGCGCCAAAACCGGCATCTCGCTGAATGTCGCGCACGCCACCCGGCGGAAGACGAAGGGGTTATGACAGCACTGCAACAGGGTTTCCTGCTCACTCGCCACTGGCGCGACACGCCCACCGGCACCGAGGTCGAATTTTGGCTGGCGACCGACGCGGGCCCGCGTCAGCTGCGTCTGCCGCCGCAAACCTCGGTGGCGTTTATCCCCGCCGAACACCGGCAGCGCGCGGAACTGCTGCTGCGGGAAGAGCGGCAAGTCGAACTGAAACCGCTGGCACTGACGGATTTTCACCACCGCCCGATGCTGGGGCTTTACTGCCGCCAGCACCGTCAGCTCATCAAGCTGGAAAAACTGCTGCGGGAAGGCGGCGTTGCGGTCTACGAGGCCGACATTCGCCCACCGGAGCGCTACCTGATGGAGCGCTTCATCACCGCGCCGGTGTGGTTCAACGGCAACCCCAACGGCGGCGGCCTGTTGCTCAACGGCCAGATGAAGCCGGCGCCGGAGTACCGCCCAACGCTCAAGCTGGTATCGCTGGATATCGAGACCACCGCCCACGGCGAACTTTACTCCATCGCGCTGGAAGGCTGCGGCCAGCGGCAGGTGTACATGCTGGGGCCGGCCAACGGCGGCGATGAGCCGCTGGATTTCGATCTGGAATATTGCGCCAGCCGCCCCCAGCTGCTGGAACGGTTGAACGCCTGGCTGGAACGCCACGATCCCGACGCCATCATCGGCTGGAACCTGGTGCAGTTCGATCTGCGGGTGCTGCAAAAGCACGCCGAGCGCTACCAGATCCCGCTGCGGCTGGGGCGCGGCGGCAACCTGCTGGAGTGGCGCGAGCACGGCTTCAAACAGAACCACTTTTTCGCCGCCGCCGCCGGCCGGCTGATCATCGACGGCATCGAAGCGCTGAAATCCGCCACCTGGAACTTTCCCTCCTTCAGCCTGGAATACGTTTCACAGGAACTGTTGGGTGAAGGCAAGGCGATCGACAACCCTTATCAGCGCATGGCGGAGATCGACCGGCGCTTCGCTGAAGACAAGCCGGCGCTGGCCCGCTACAACCTGAAGGACTGCGAGCTGGTGACGCGCATCTTCGCCAAGGCCGATCTGCTGAACTTCCTGCTGGAGCGCGCCACCGTCACCGGGCTGGCGGCCGATCGCAGCGGTGGCTCGGTGGCAGCCTTCAGCCACCTCTATATGCCGCGCATGCACCGCCTGGGCTTTGTCGCCCCCAACCTCGGCGAACAGCCGGAGGAGCACAGCCCCGGCGGCTTCGTGATGGACTCGCGGCCCGGCCTGTACGACTCGGTGCTGGTGCTGGACTATAAAAGCCTGTACCCGTCGATCATTCGCACCTTCCTGATCGATCCGGTCGGGCTGGTGGAGGGCATGCGCCA
The DNA here is from genome assembly GCF_059740205.1 of Serratia sp. LTN-2. Taxonomy (NCBI): domain Bacteria; kingdom Pseudomonadati; phylum Pseudomonadota; class Gammaproteobacteria; order Enterobacterales; family Yersiniaceae; genus Serratia; species Serratia sp. LTN-2. Next base: position 125,641 of record NZ_JCAXDO010000008.1, read on the forward strand.
TCCGGGCGACGCCGACTCGGTGCCCGGCTTTCGCAACGCCCGCTTCTCGCGCAGCAAACACTGCCTGCCGGCGATCGTCGAGCAGATCTGGCAGGGCCGCGAGGCCGCCAAACGCCAGCACAACAAGCCCCTGTCGCAGGCGCTGAAAATCATCATGAACGCGCTGTACGGCGTGCTGGGATCGAGCGGCTGCCGCTTCTTCGATCCGCGGCTGGCGTCGTCGATCACCCTGCGTGGCCACGAGATCATGCGGCAAACCCGCGAGCTGATCGAAGCCGAAGGCTACCAGGTAATTTACGGCGATACCGACTCCACCTTCGTGTGGCTGAAACAGCCGCATGACGAGCAACAGGCGGCGCAGATCGGCCGGGCGCTGGTGCAACGGGTCAACGCCTGGTGGCGGCAACAGCTGCAGCAGCAGTTCGGGCTGGAGAACGCGCTGGAGCTGGAGTTCGAAACCCACTACTCCCGTTTCCTGATGCCGACCATTCGCGGCGCCGAACAGGGCAGCAAAAAACGCTACGCCGGCCTGATCGCACGCGCCGACGGCGAGGAAGAGATGGTGTACAAAGGGCTGGAAACGGTGCGCACCGACTGGACGCCGCTGGCGCAGCAATTCCAGCAACAGCTCTATCAGCGCATCTTCAAACGGCAGCCCTATCAGGACTATGTGCGCGACTACGTCGGCAAAACCCTGAACGGCGACTTCGACGATCAGCTGGTGTACCGCAAACGCCTGCGCAGAAAGCTCGACGACTATCAGCGCAACGTGCCGCCACATGCCCGCGCCGCGCGCATCGCCGACGACTACAACCGCCAACAGGGGCGGCCGCTGCAGTATCAGAACGGCGGCTGGATCAGCTACGTGATGACCGTGGCCGGGCCGGAACCGCTGGAAACCCGCCATTCGCCCATCGACTATCAGCATTACCTCGAACGCCAGCTGCAACCGGTGGCAGACGCTATACTCCCTTTCTTGCACGACGATTTCACCACGCTGGTCACCGGGCAAATGGGGCTGTTTTGAGATTGCGCCAGGTTAAGAAAAATCATCGGGTTTTGCAGGTGACGAACGCGCCGCCTTCCATTACCATAGCGCCCTTCCCAAAACTGAACCACGCTTAGCCCTGCCGTCTCGCGACGTCTGCATGGCGTGAACGGCTATTGCCCGCCAAATTTAAAACAAACCGGGATTAGCTGACGTTCAGTACAGGTGCCGCGGCCCTTCCCGCCCGGTAACAAGACTTACTTACAAAGAATCGAGCCGACAATATATGCCTTTTACTCTTGGTCAACGCTGGATCAGCGACACGGAAAGCGAATTAGGATTGGGAACCGTCGTGGCGCTGGATGCGCGCATGATTACCCTGCTTTTCCCCGCCACCGGTGAAAACCGCCTCTATGCCAGAAACGATTCGCCGATCACCCGCGTGATGTTCAACCCGGGCGATACCGTCAGCAGCCACGAGGGCTGGCAGCTGCAGGTGGAAGAGGTGAAAGAGGAAAACGGTCTGTTGACCTATATCGGCACCCGTCTGGACACCCAGGAAAGCGGCGTGGCGATGCGCGAAGTGCTGCTGGACAGCAAACTGACCTTCAGCAAACCGCAGGATCGTCTGTTCGCCGGCCAGATCGACCGCATGGACCGTTTCGCGCTGCGTTTTCGCGCGCGCAAATACCAGAGCGAGCAGTATCGCCTGCCGTTCGCCGGCCTGCGCGGCATGCGCGCCAGTCTGATCCCGCACCAGCTGCACATCGCCCATGAAGTCGGCCAGCGCCATGCGCCGCGCGTTCTGCTCGCGGACGAAGTCGGCCTCGGCAAAACCATCGAAGCCGGCATGATCATCCACCAGCAGCTGCTGGCGGGCCGCGCCGAGCGCGTGCTGATCGTGGTGCCGGAAACGCTGCAGCACCAGTGGCTGGTGGAGATGATGCGCCGCTTCAACCTCTACTTCTCGCTGTTTGACGACAGCCGCTACGCCGAAGCCAAGCTCGACAGCAGCAACCCGTTCGAGACCGAACAGCTGGTGATCTGCTCGCTGGACTTCGTGCGCCGCAACAAGCAGCGTCTGGAAGAGCTGGCGGACGCCCAGTGGGACCTGCTGGTGGTCGATGAAGCGCACCACCTGGCCTGGAGCGAAGAAGCGCCGAGCCGCGAATATCAGGTGATCGAACAGCTGGCCGAGCATATCCCCGGCGTGTTGCTGCTGACCGCCACCCCGGAACAGCTCGGCCAACAGAGCCACTTTGCGCGCCTGCGCCTGCTCGATCCAAACCGTTTCCACGACTACGGCGAGTTCGTCGCCGAGCAGCAGAAATACCGTCCGGTGGCCGACGCCGTCACCCTGTTGCTGAGCGGTGAGCGCCTGGCTGACGACAAGCTGAACCTGCTGGGCGAGCTGATCGACGAGCAGGACATCGAGCCGCTGCTCAAAGCCGCCAACAGCGAAGGCGACAACGCCGAGCAGGCGCGCCAGGAGCTGGTTTCGATGCTGATGGATCGCCACGGCACCAGCCGCGTGCTGTTCCGCAACACCCGTAACGGCGTGAAGGGCTTCCCGCACCGCAACCTGCACCAGATCAAGCTGCCGTTGCCGACCCAGTATCAGACCGCGATCAAAGTCTCCGGCATCATGGGCGCCAAAAAGTCCGTCGAAGCCCGTGCGCGCGACATGCTGTACCCGGAGCAAATCTACCAGGAATTCGAAGGCGAAAACGCCACCTGGTGGAACTTCGACCCGCGCGTCGAATGGCTGCTGGATTACCTGCTGGCCAACCGCAACGAAAAAGTGCTGGTGATCTGCGCCAAGGCCGACACTGCGCTGCAGCTGGAGCAGGTGCTGCGCGAACGTGAAGCGATCCGCGCCGCGGTGTTCCACGAAGGGCTGTCGATCATCGAGCGCGACCGCGCCGCCGCCTACTTCGCCTCCGAAGAGGAAGGCGCGCAGGTGCTGCTGTGTTCCGAGATCGGTTCCGAAGGCCGCAACTTCCAGTTCGCCAGCCAGCTGGTGATGTTCGATCTGCCGTTCAACCCGGACCTGCTGGAGCAGCGTATCGGCCGTCTGGACCGTATAGGCCAGATGCACGACATCCAGATCATGGTGCCTTACCTGGAGCACACCGCGCAGGCGGTGCTGGGCCGCTGGTTCCACGAAGGGCTGGACGCCTTCGAGCACACCTGCCCGACCGGCCGCACCATCTACGACAGCTGCTATGAGCAGTTGATCGGTTTTCTGGCCGCGCCGACCGAGCAGGAAGGGCTGGACGAATTCATCCACGCCTGCCGCCAACAGCACGATCAATTGAAAGCGCAGTTGGAACAGGGGCGCGACCGCCTGCTGGAGATGCACTCCAACGGCGGCGATAAAGCCCAGGCGCTGGCCGCCGCCATCGCCGAGCAGGATAACGACGTCAACCTGGTGGGCTTTGCGCTCAACCTGTTCGACATCGTCGGCATCAATCAGGAAGACCGCAGCGACAACCTGATCGTGCTGACGCCGTCCGACCATATGCTGGTGCCGGACTTCCCGGGCCTGCCGCAGGACGGCTGCACCGTCACCTTCGACCGCGATCAGGCGCTGTCGCGCGAAGACGCGCAGTTCGTCAGCTGGGAACACCCGATCATTCGCAACGGCCTGGATCTGATCCTGTCCGGCGATACCGGCAGCTGTGCGGTGTCCCTGTTGAAAAACAAAGCGTTGCCGGTCGGCACCCTGCTGGTTGAGCTGGTGTACGTGGTGGAAGCCCAGGCGCCGAAGCACCTGCAGCTGACCCGCTTCCTGCCGCCGACGCCGATCCGCATGCTGATGGATCGCAAGGGCACCAACCTGGCGGCGCAGGTCGAGTTCGAAAGCTTCAACCGCCAGTTGAACGCGGTCAACCGCCACACCTCCAGCAAGCTGGTCAACGCCGTGCAGCAAGACGTGCACGCCATGCTGCAGCAGGCGGAAAGCCTGGTCGAAGCGCAGGCGCGCACGCTTATCGAGCAAGCCAAACAAGAGGCGGACGACAAGCTGAGCGCCGAGCTGGCGCGTCTGGAAGCGCTGAAAGCGGTCAACCCGAACATTCGCGACGACGAAGTCGAAACGCTGGAGTTCAACCGCCGTCAGGTGCTGGCCAACCTCAATGAAGCCGGCTGGCGCCTGGATGCCATTCGTCTGGTGGTGGTCACCCACCAGTAACCGGCGCGACGCGGGGAGGCAGCCGCCTCCCCGTTCGGCCCTTTTCGCGGAGCCAAGATGGAACCCTATAATCCCCCGCAGGACCCGCTGCACATCCTGTATCAGGATGAACACATCATGGTGGTCAACAAGCCCAGCGGCTTGCTGTCGGTGCCCGGCCGCGCGCCGGAAAACAAAGACAGCCTGATGACCCGCATTCAGGCCGATCATCCGGCCGCCGAATCGGTGCACCGGCTCGACATGGCCACCAGCGGGGTGATCGTGGTGGCGCTCAACAAGGCCGCCGAGCGTGAGCTGAAGCGGCAGTTCCGCGAACGCGAACCGAAGAAATCCTATATCGCCCGCGTTTGGGGGCATATGGAACATGACGAGGGGTTGGTGGATTTGCCGCTGATCTGCGACTGGCCGAATCGGCCGCTGCAAAAGGTGTGTTTTGACACCGGCAAAGCGGCGCAAACCGAGTATCTGGTGCTGTCGCGCGACGCCGATGGCAGCACGCGCGTGAAGCTGACGCCGATCACCGGCCGCTCACATCAGCTGCGGGTGCACATGCTGGCGCTGGGGCACCCGATACTCGGCGACGGTTTCTACGCCCCGCCGGAAGCCAAGGCGATGGCGCCGCGATTGCAGCTGCATGCGCAAGAGTTGCGCATCACCCATCCCGCCTTCCAGACGCCGATGCACTTTCGCGCCGAGCCGGATTTCTGAATCATATGTTAAACGGGCTCGGCATGCCGGGCCCGCTTTCATCGCCTATTTAAAACCTTTCTCGCGTTTGATCAGGTCGTACGCAGCCTGAATCTCCTGCGCTTTTTGCTTGGCCATTTCCATCATCTGCGGCGGCAAGCCTTTCGCCACCAGCTTATCCGGATGGTGTTCGCTCATCAGCTTACGGTAGGCGCGCTTGATGGTGGCGGCATCGTCGCTGCTGTTCACGCCGAGCACCTTGCACGCATCGTCGAGCGTCGGGCCGCGCTGAGCCTGCTGATAGCCGCCCTGCGAATACCCGCCCTGTTGACCGCCGCCGAATTGGCGCCCCCCCTCCATCATGCTGAGGAACTGATCGAACTGCGCGCGCGAAATGCCCAGCTCTTCGGCGATGACGTACAGTACCTGACGTTCATTCGGATGCAGCGAGCCGTCGGCGAACGCCGCCTGAATCTGAATTTCCAGAAACATCCGAATCAAATCAAAGCGGCCAAAGCAGATGCTGCGGAACTGCTGCAGCGTCTCACGCAGCGGGAACTGGCTCTGTTTGCCCTCGCGGAACGCCTGCTGCGCCGCGGTGCGCGCTTCGCCGTGCAGCTGCAGGCGATCCATGAACAGGCTGGCAATCTGGATATCCGCCTCGGTGACGCGTCCTTTGGATTTGGTCAGGTGGCCCATCACCTGAAAAGTGGTGCGGAAAAACAGCGTTTGCCGCGTTTGCTGGTCGGTGAAAAAACCCCGGCTGCGCTTGTTGCTGCGCGCCGTATCGATCATATGACCGATAATCAGCCCCAGAACTACACCCCAGAATCCCGCGCCAGACCAGATGGCGACGATGACGCCGAGCAGTTTTCCCCAATACTGCATATACTCCTCAATTATCATGCCGAAAGCCGCCCGCTCTCCTCCGTTTCAGGAAAGGGCGCAGGCGATTTTTCCCAGAATTTGGATTATCATACCTGTCATTTATCTTTGCGCCTAACGACGACGCAAGTAAACGGCTGGATTTAGCACTAGCGCAACGCAGATGAGTAATATAGTCTCTGACCGTTTGCCGGACACGACGCCTCTGATGACGGAACACCAAAACCGCGTATGAAAAAAAGTTTCCCAACCCTGCTGGCCACGATGATTTGGACGGCACTCTACAGTCAGCATGCGCTGGCTGATCTGGCCGAGCAATGCATGCTTGGCGTTCCCGTTTACGACAAGCCTTTGGTCAGCGGCGATCCAAACAGCCAGCCTGTGACCATCAATGCCGACGACTCGCGCGCCGACTACCCGAAAAGCGCCCTGTTCAGCGGCAACGTGCGTGTCGAGCAGGGCAACAGCACCCTGACCGCCAAAGAAGTTGAGCTGAACCAGACGCAAAACCCGGGTCAGACGGAGCCCGTGCGCACCGTCACGGCCACCGGTGACGTGCACTACAGCGACAATCAGATCAAACTGAAAGGCCCGAAGGCCTGGTCGAACCTGAACACCAAAGATACCGACGTCTATGAGGGCGACTACCAGATGGTAGGTCGTCAGGGGCGCGGCGACGCCGACAAGATGAAAATGCGCGGCGCCAACCGTTACACCATTCTGGAAAACGGCACCTTTACCTCCTGTCTGCCAGGTGACGACAGCTGGAGCGTAGTCGGCTCCGAAGTGATCCACGATCGTGAAGAACAAGTGGCAGAAGTGTGGAACGCCCGCTTCCGCATCGGCGGCGTGCCGGTGTTCTACAGCCCGTATCTGCAGCTGCCGGTCGGCGACAAGCGCCGCTCCGGCTTCCTGATCCCGAACGCCAAGTACGGCAGCAACAACGGCTTCGAATTCATGTTGCCGTACTACTGGAACATCGCGCCGAACTACGACGCCACCATCACGCCGCACTATATGTCCAAGCGCGGCCTGCAGTGGCAGACCGAATTCCGCTACCTGGTGCAGCCGGGTCTCGGCCTGATGGAGTTGGACTGGCTGCCGAAAGATCGGGAATACGGCAAAGACAATGACGACAGCAAACGCTGGCTGTTCTACTGGAACCACAACGGTGTCATGGACCAGGTGTGGCGCTTCAACGTCGACTACACCAAGGTCAGCGATTACAAATACTTCACCGATCTGGACTCCAAGTACGGGTCCACCACCGACGGCTACGCCACGCAAAAATTCAGCCTCGGCTACGCCAACGAGAACTGGAACGCCACGCTGAGCTCCAAGCAGTTCCAGATCTTCGACAATACCGATCGTACCTGGTCGCAGACCTACAAGGTGCAGCCGCAGCTGGACCTGAACTACTACAAGAACGACCTCGGCCCGTTCGATTTCCATATCTACGGCCAGGCGGCCAAGTTCACCAGCGTCAACCCGTATAGCCCGGACGCCACCCGTCTGCATATGGAACCGACGCTCAACCTGCCGCTAACCAACGGCTGGGCCAGCCTGAACACCGAAGCCAAGGTGATGGCGACCCACTACCAGCAGGATATTCCTGACGGTTTCGCCGCCAACTACCAGAGCCGCAAAGGCGCCGCCGCGCCGGATCTTGACGATTCGGTCAACCGCGTATTGCCGCAGTTCAAGGTCGACGGCAAGCTGGTGTTCGAGCGGCCGATGATCTGGGCAGAAGGCGCTACCCAGACCCTGGAGCCGCGCGTGCAGTACCTGTACGTGCCGTATCGCGATCAGAGCAACATCTACACCTACGACACTACGCTGCTGCAGACCGATTACTCCGGCCTGTTCCGCGACCGCACCTACAGCGGCCTGGATCGCATCGCTTCGCAGAACCGTGTCTCCACCGGTTTGACCACCCGTATTTATGATGACGCGCTGGTTGAACGTTTTAACGCTTCCGTGGGTCAAATCTACTACTTCAGCCGTTCGCGTACCGGCGACCAGATGACGAGTTTCGATAACAACGATAATACCGGCAGCGTGGCCTGGGCCGGCGATACCTATTGGAAGATCGACGATCGTTGGGGTCTGCGCGGCGGCCTGCAGTACGACACCCGCCTGAGCAGCGTCTCGCTGGGCAACGGCGTGGTGGAATACCGCCAGGACGCCGAGCGCGTGGTGCAGCTGAACTACCGTTACGCCACGCCGGAATACATCCAGACGGCGTTGAACACCAAGACGGTTCCGGCCTTCCAGGACGGCATCTCGCAGGTGGGCATTACCGGCAGCTGGCCGATCGCCGATCGTTGGGCGGTCGTCGGGGCGTATTACTACGACACCCGCGCCAAACAATCCGCCGATCAGCTGGTGGGGCTGAAGTACAACACCTGCTGCTGGGCAGTGACCCTGGGCTATGAGCGCAAGATCACCGACTGGAACACCAGCAACAATACCAGCGTTTACGACAACAGAGTTTCGTTCAACGTCGAACTGCGTGGCCTGAGCAGCGATCATAGTCTCGGCTCCGCGGAAATGCTGCGCTCCGGCATTCTGCCGTATCAGCGCGCATTCTGACGCTTTGCAACACTTTGAAAACGAGAACTTTCACCCGCATTTGCGGATTACATAATGGGAAATGTATGAAGAACTGGAGAACGCTTATTCTCGGATTGGTGGTTTGCGCCAATGCCGCGTTCGCAGCACCCCAAGAAGTGGATAAAGTCGCCGCCGTCGTGGATAACGGCGTGGTACTCGAAAGCGACGTCAACGGACTGTTGCAGTCGGTGAAACTCAACGCCCAGCAGGCCGGCCAACAGCTGCCGGACGACAAGACGCTGCGCCATCAGATCATCGAACGTCTGATCATGGATAACATCCAGCTGCAGATGGCCAAGAAAATGGGCATCACCGTGTCCGACGCCGATCTGGACAAGGCGATCGCCAACATCGCCGCGCAAAACCGCATGAGCGTCGATCAGCTGCGCAGCCGCCTGTCGTATGAAGGGCTGAACTACAACACCTATCGCGCGCAGATCCGCAAAGAGATGCTGATCTCCGAAGTGCGTAACAACGAAGTGCGTCGCCGCGTCACCATCCTGCCGCAGGAAGTGGACTCGCTGGCCAAACAGGTGGGTGCGCAGAACGGCAGCGACACCGAAATGAACATCAGCCACATCCTGATCCCGCTGCCTGAGAACCCGTCGCAGCAGCAGGTCGACAAAGCCGAAGAACTGGCCAAACGTCTGGTGGGCGAGATCAACAGCGGCGCCGACTTCGGCAAGCTGGCGATCACCTACTCCGCTGACTCTCAGGCGCTGAAAGGCGGCAACATGGGCTGGGGCAAACTGCAAGAGATCCCGACCCTGTTCGCGGAACGTCTGGTGAGCGCCAAGAAAGGCGACGTCGTCGGCCCAATCCGTTCCGGCGTCGGCTTCCATATCCTGAAAGTGAACGACATCCGCGGCGCCAGTCAGTCGGTCTCGGTCACCGAAGTGCACGCCCGTCACATCCTGCTGAAGCCTTCCGTGGTGTTGACTGACGATCAGGCGCGCGCCAAGCTGCAATCCGTGGCGGAAGCCATCAAGAGCGGCCGCGCCAAATTCGCCGACGAAGCCAAACAGCTGTCGCAAGATCCGGGTTCCGCCATGCAGGGCGGCGATCTGGGCTGGGCTTCTCCGGACATCTACGATCCGGCCTTCCGCGATGCGCTGCTGAAGCTGAGCAAGGGTGAAATCAGCGCGCCGGTACACTCTTCCTTCGGTTGGCACCTGATTCAGCTGCTGGATACCCGTCAGGTGGATAAAACCGACGCCGCGCAGAAAGATCGCGCTTACCGCATGCTGTTCAACCGCAAGTTCGCCGAAGAAGCGCAGACCTGGATGCAGGAACAGCGCGCCCAGGCCTACGTGAAGATCCTCGATGGCAGCGATGCACAGCAATAAACGCGTCGTCATTACCCCCGGCGAACCCGCCGGGGTGGGGCCGGATTTGGTAGCCGCCCTGGCGCAACAGGATTGGCCTGTTGAGCTGGTGGTGTGCGCCGATCCGGCCTTGTTGCTTGAACGCGCCGAACGCCTGGGCCTGCCGCTGACGCTGCGCGACTACCAACCGCAGCAACCGGCCGAAGCGCAACGCGCCGGCACGCTGACCGTGCTGCCGGTGCCGCTCGCTCACCCGGTTACCGCCGGTGAGTTGAACGTCGGCAACAGCGCCTACGTGGTGGAAACCCTGGCGCGCGCCTGCGACGGCTGCCTGAACGGCGAGTTTTCCGCACTGATCACCGGCCCGGTGAACAAGGGCGTGATCAACGACGCCGGCGTGCCGTTTATCGGCCATACCGAATTCTTTGCCGATCGCAGCCGCTGCGATCGCGTGGTGATGATGCTCGCGACCGAAGAGCTGCGCGTGGCGCTGGCGACCACCCACCTGCCGCTGCTGGCGGTGCCGGGCGCCATCACGCAGCAGAGCCTGTTCGAAGTCATCCGCATTCTCGACCACGATCTGAAAACCAAATTTGGCATCGCCCAGCCGCACATTTACGTCTGCGGTCTGAATCCCCACGCCGGGGAAGGCGGCCATATGGGGCGCGAAGAGATAGACACCATCATCCCGGCGCTCGATGCGCTGCGCGCTGACGGCATCCATCTTGTCGGCCCGCTGCCGGCGGACACCCTGTTCCAGCCCAAATATCTGCAAGATGCCGATGCGGTGCTGGCGATGTATCACGATCAGGGGCTGCCGGTGCTAAAATACCAAGGGTTCGGCCGCGCGGTGAATATCACCCTCGGTTTGCCTTTCATACGCACCTCGGTCGACCACGGCACCGCTCTGGAACTGGCCGGCACCGGCACCGCCGATGTCGGCAGTTTCCAAACGGCCCTGAATCTCGCCATTAAAATGATAATTAATTGTAATGAATAACAGAGTCCACCAAGGGCACTTTGCCCGCAAACGCTTTGGACAAAACTTTTTAACCGATCAGTTTGTCATCGATAGCATTGTCTCCGCCATTCACCCGCAGCCGGGCGAAGCGGTGGTTGAGATCGGCCCCGGTCTCGGCGCCTTGACCGAGCCGGTCGGCGCGCGCATGGACCGCATGACGGTGATCGAACTGGACCGCGATCTGGCCACCCGGCTGGAGAATCATCCGCAGCTGAAAGACAAGCTGACCATCCGCCAGCAGGACGCCATGACGGTGAATTTCGCCGAACTGGCCGAGGAAGCTGGCCAACCGCTGCGCGTATTTGGTAACCTGCCGTACAATATTTCGACGCCGCTGATGTTCCACCTTTTCAGCTATACTCAGGCAATCCGCGACATGCACTTTATGTTGCAGAAAGAGGTGGTCAACCGTCTGGTGGCCGGCCCTGACAGCAAGGCCTACGGGCGTTTGACCGTGATGGCGCAGTACTACTGCAACGTCATTCCGGTGCTGGAAGTGCCGCCGACCGCGTTCGCGCCGCCGCCGAAGGTCGATTCCGCCGTGGTGCGCCTGGTGCCGCACCGCGTGCTGCCAAACCCGGTGGGCGACGTGCGTATGCTGAGCCGCATCACCACGCAGGCGTTCAACCAGCGGCGGAAAACCATCCGCAATAGCCTGGGCGACCTGTTCACGCCGGAGCAGCTGACGGAACTGGGTGTCGATCCTTCGCTCAGAGCAGAGAATATTTCTGTGGCGCAGTACTGCAAGCTGGCGAACTGGCTGTCAGCCAATCCGGCGCCGCAGCAATAAGGAGTTGTTGTCATGATTGATTCGCCCCGCGTGTGTATTCAGGTTCAGAGCATCTATGTGGAATCACAGTCGATCCCTGAAGAAGAGCGTTACGTCTTCGCCTATACCATCACTATCCGCAATTTGGGGCGGAGCGACGTGCAACTGCTGGGCCGTTACTGGCTGATCACCAACAGCAACGGCCGCCAAACCGAAGTCCAGGGCGAAGGCGTGATCGGCGAACAGCCCGTCATTCCGCCCGGCGGAGAGTTTCAGTATACCAGCGGCGCCATTCTGGAAACGCCGCTGGGCACCATGGAAGGCCATTACGAAATGGTTGATCATCAGGGTCAGCCGTTCCGCACCGCTATTCCCGTGTTCCGCTTAGCCATTCCAACGCTGATCCATTAATTATGTCGACATACCTTATCGGCGACGTTCACGGCTGTTTTGATGAACTGAAGTCGCTGCTGGCTCAGGCTGCTTTCGATCCCGAGCGCGATCAACTGTGGCTGACCGGCGATCTGGTGGCGCGCGGCCCCGCCTCGCTGGACGTGCTGCGCTACGTGCGCTCGCTCGGCCCGGCGGTGCGCATGGTGCTGGGCAACCACGATCTGCACCTGCTGGCGGTTTACGCCGGCATCAGCCGCAACAAACCCAAAGATCGCATCACACCGCTGCTGGAAGCGCCTGACGCCGACGAGCTGATCAACTGGCTGCGCCGCCAACCGGTGCTGCAGGTGGATGATGAGCAAAAGCTGGTGATGGCGCACGCCGGCATCACCCCGCAGTGGGATATCGACACCGCGAAAATGTGTGCGCGCGAAGTGGAGGCGGTATTGAGCAGCGACAGCTACCCGCTGTTCCTCGACGCCATGTACGGTGATATGCCGAACAACTGGGCGCCGGAGTTGAGCGGCCTGGCGCGCCTGCGTTTCAGCACCAATGCGTTCACGCGCATGCGCTACTGCTTCCCCAACGGCCAGCTCGACATGATCTGCAAAGATGCGCCGGGCAGCGCACCTGCGCCGCTGAAACCGTGGTTCGAACTGCCGCGCCTGATCGACCCCGAATACACCATCATCTTCGGCCATTGGGCCTCGCTCGAAGGCAAGGGCACGCCGGAAGGCGTGATCGGGCTGGATACCGGCTGCTGCTGGGGCGGCGATCTGACGATGCTGCGCTGGGAAGACCGTCGTTATTTCACCCAGCCAGCTAATCGCAGCGAAGCGCCTGACGCCGGCAGATTAGCCGCATCCTGAAAATACAAAGGCGGCCCCGTGGCCGCCTTTGTTTTCTATATTATCGCCTTACGCCCCAATCACCCCGCCATCTTCACGCGTGATCATCAATACCGATGAACGCGGGCGCGGGCTGTTGTTCGGGAAGTGCGAATCGCCCTCTTCTCCCGGATGCTGCACGTTGACGAACATCGTCCTGTAGTCCGGAGTGAAGGTGATGCCGGTCAGTTCGCAGGACTTCGGCCCCACCATAAAGCGGCGAATTTCGCCGCTGACCGGATCGCCCACCAGCATCTGGTTGTTGCCCTGCCCGACGTAGTCGCCCTTGTTGCTGTACTTGCCGTCGGTGAGGATCCACAGGCGGCCGGCGCGATCGAATCCCAGCCCGTCCGGGCTGTTGAAGGTGTTATCCGCCGTGATGTTCGGCGTGCCGCGGTTAACGCCTTCCGGGTGGGCGATCGGGTTACCGCACAGCGCATAGATATCCCACGCGAAAGCGTCGGCGGTGGCGTCGCCGCCCTCGTCCCAGCGAATAATCTGGCCATAGACATTGTTCGGCCGCGGATTAGCGGCGTTCAACGGCATCCCTTCCTCGCCGCGCTTGCTGTTGTTGGTCAGCGTGCAGTACGCGCGGCCGTCATGCGGGTTCACCGCGATCCACTCCGGGCGATCCATTTTAGTGGCGCCGACCTGCTGCGCCGCCTTACGGGCGAAGATCAGCACTTCAGCCTCATCGCGGAAACCGTTCTCCGGCGTCAGGCCGTTCGTGCCGAACTCGAGCGCAATCCAGCGCCCTTTGCCCTTCAGCGGGGTGCCGGCTTCGTCGCCGTCAAACTGCGCCACATACAGCGTCCCTTCGTCCAGCAGCGTGCGATTGTTGGCCGGATTGGCGATGTCGACCACGCCTTTGGAGATGTACTTATAGATATGCTCGCCGCGCTCGTCGTCCCCCATATACACCACCAGACGGCCGTCTTTGGCGACGGTCACCGCCGCGTTCTCATGTTTGAAGCGGCCCAGCGCAGTGTGCTTAATCGGCGTCGAGGTTGGATCCAGCGGATCGATCTCCACGATCCAGCCGTGGCGGTTGAATTCGTTGGGGTTCTTCGCCACGTCGAAGCGTTCGTCGTAGTCCGGCCAGTTGCGCTCCGGCTCGTTGGCCTTCAGCGTGTAGCGTTTCTGTTCCGGGGTAGTTTGGTAATCGGCCTGGTGAGTCCCGAAGTAGGTATCGAAATTTTCTTCACAGGTCAGGTAAGTGCCCCACGGCGTCTTGCCGTTGGCGCAGTTGCCGAAGGTGCCCAACACCTTGCGGCCGCTCGGATCGGCGGCGGTCTGCAGCAGCGGATGCCCGGCAGCCGGGCCGCTGAACTGCATGTCGCTGTTGGCGGTAATGCGGCGGTTATAGCGCGACGGGCGCTCGACTTCCCAGCGCTGGCCATCGCCGACGCGTTTGACCGCCACGATAGAGACGCCGTGCGCCGCCTGCGACTTGCGCACTTCTTCCAGGCTGGTGGCCTTGGTGCCGCCGTGGGCGAACAGGTACTGCTCGTTGACGTATTCGTTGTTGATGGCCATCACGCCGTGATTGTCATCGATCGGGAAAAAGCTCATGCCGTCGTTGTTGTCGCCAAACTGCTTTTCCTGATCGGCGGCGCTGTTGTTGCCCTGCGGATCGAAGGCCGGCGCGCCGTCCACCAGCGGCTCGCCCCAGGAGATCAGCACCTCGGCCCGGTAGCCCGGCGTGATGGTCACCTCATCGGCGGTCGACGCGGCGATGCCCTGAAAGCCCAGCAGCCTGTTCGGCGGCAGATCCTCGGCCAACGCCTCGGCGGAGACCGACCAGATGCCGCCGCCGAGAAAACCGGCCAGGCCGACGGCGCCGGCGCTGCCGAGCAGCAGTTTGCGGCGAGTGGGATCGATCAGGCGATCGGCGTCTAATTGCTCAATTTGCTTGGTCATAGCGTGGTTACCTTTTTAGTTATGGCGCCGCGATCAAGATTCACCAGAGTTGCCGAGGCGCTCGGAGTTGGGCTTCATACTAATCAGGTAATGTGACGGAAAGGTTACGCATGACGGACGCAAAAAGACCGGGGGCGCAATTGCTTGCGCCCCCGGGGATAGCCTGGCTAACGCGCTGAAATCAGCGGCGCTGCAGGATCTCGAAGCAGTAGCTGTGCGAGTTCAGATCGTCGGCGTCGTGGAACTCGCTGAAGGTGGTTTCCCACTCGTCCGGCTCGTAATCGGGGAAGTGGGTATCGCCGCCGACTTCGGCGTCGATGTGCGTCAGGTACAGGCGATCGGCGCGCGGCAGCAGCTGGGTATAGATGCGCCCGCCGCCGATCACCATCACTTCTTCCACGTCGCCGGCGGCGGCCAGCGCCTCATCCAGCGAAGTCGCCCAGGTCACCCCGGCTTCGCTGCCCGGGCGGCTGCTCAAAACGATATTGTGGCGGCCCGGCAGCGGGCGGCCGATGGACTCGAAGGTCTTGCGGCCCATAATAACCGGCTTATTCAACGTGTTGCGTTTAAACCACGCAAGGTCCGCCGGCAGGTGCCACGGCATGGCGTTTTCCATGCCAATAACGCGATCCGCCGCCAAGGCAGCGATCAGGCTGATAATCATTGTTTAACCCTGTGTAGGCAGCAAAATTGGTGACACTATACGTAAAGGCCTGAGTGCCGTCGATAGGCTAATCAAGCAAGATGAATATATAAGATAGCTCTTATCAGCATATCTAATAACCAACGTTCTTCCGCCGGGAAATTTCACACGCCGGGGCGTTTGCGGTACAGCCACAGACCCGGTAACGACAGGCCGATCGACAAGGCGCCGACGATGAAACTGGCCTTAAGGAAGTTGGTGATCATGGTCTCCATCAAGGCCTCGCTGTAGCCCAGATGCGAGATCTCTACCACAGTTATCATCGCGGTATAGGCGGAAATGCCGGGGAACATCGGGATCACCGCCGCCACGGTGAATACCTTCGGGTGCGCCAGCAGCCAGCGCGACCAATAGATGCCGATGATGCCGATCAGGATCGCCGCCAGCAACGAGGCCCACTCGATGTTCATGCCGCCGTGCATCATCAGCATGCGCGAACCGCGCCCGATAGCCCCGAGCAACGCGCAATAGCGCAGCGCACGCAGCGGCACGTTGAACACCATGGCGAAGCCCAGCGCCGGCACCGCCGCCAACAGCATCTCCTGCAACAAGGCCCACAGCAGATTCATGACCACCCCCGCAGATCCCACAGCGACATCGCCATCACCACGCCGATACAGGTCGCCAACGTCAACAGGCTGGCCATCGCCCAGCGTGCCAGCCCGGTATTCACATGCCCTTTGAACATGTCGGCCACCGCGTTGATCAACGGAAAGCCCGGCACCAGCAGCAGCACGCTGGCGGCCATCGCCACGCTCGAGGTATCTTTAAACGCCGGCAGGCGCAGCAGCAATCCGGAGATCGACGTAGCGACAAACGCCGTCAGGCAGAAATTGATCAACGGATTCATATGCCGGGCGGTGAGGATTTGGCGCACCAACATCGCCGTGCCGCTGGCGATAAAGGTCACCAGGAAGGCGTCGCCACCGCCGCCGTTGAGCATGCTGAAGCACCCGCAGGACAACCCCACCATCAGCACCACCAGCCAGCGCGGATAGCGCAGCGGCCGGATCCTTTCAAAGCGGCGCGCCACGTCGTGCGCATCCGCCAGGTGGTGCTCGGCGAGGATCACGATATGCTGCACTTCGGTCACCACCTGCATATTGATGCCGCGATCGACGTTCTTGCGGGTGGTGGTCAGGCAGGCGCCGTGGCTGAGGGTGGTCAGCACCACCGCATTGGCGGAGATCGAGCTTTCCACGCTGTCCATCCCCAGCGCCAACCCCAGGCGGGTCGACAGCTGTTCCACCACCGTGCTCTCGGCGCCGTGCTGCAACAGCAGCAACGCGCATTGAATGCACAGGCGGGTGATTTCACGCTGTTGCCGATGCGGTTCCGGCATGTCTGTGGCGGTAGTCTGCTGCATGGTGCTCCGTCGCGGGTGGTAGATGAATTATTATCATAGAGCCTAACAATACCTCATTGGGTTGATGCGCATCAGAGGAAGCGGCGTTATTATCGCCAGAATTCTGCCTTTTGCGCGAGACGCTCCCATGCTTGAAACTTCGCTGTTCGTCGCCGGCATCGCCACCCTTGGCATGCTCTCCCCCGGCCCGGATTTTTTCCTGGTGATTAAAAACGCCGCCCGCTACCCACGTCTGGCCGCCATGATGACCGCCTTCGGCGTGATCTGCGGCGTCGCCACCCACATGTCCTACTGCGTCGCCGGACTGGCGGTGGTGATCACCACTACGCCGTGGCTGTTCAACCTGCTGAAATACGCCGGGGCGGTGTATCTGGTGTGGATCGGCATCCAGGCGCTGCTGTCGCGCGGCGGCGGCAAAATGAACGTCAGCAATCTGCCGCAGCAGCAGGTCAGCCTGAAGAGCGCCTTTGCGCAAGGCTACCTGTGCAATCTGCTGAACCCAAAGGCCACCCTGTTCTTCCTGGCGGTGTTCACCCAGGTGCTGCAGATCGATTCTGGCCTGGGCGACAAACTGTGGTACGCGGGGATTATTCTCGGCCTGTCGGTCATCTGGTGGCCGCTGCTGGTATTCCTGATCCAAAGCGGACCGGTACGCCGCGGGCTGGAGAAGGCACAGAAGGTCGTCGACAAATTGCTGGGCGGCATGCTGATCGCCTTAGGCATCAAGGTCGCGCTGAGCTGAACAAAAAAACGGGGCGCCATCGCGGCGCCCCTGTTGTTATCCTTTGGCTTCTTTGGCTTCCACCACTTCGTCTTCCGGCGCCTTGCCGTCGATACTGCCGCGCCAACCGGTCTGCTGCACCCGCGCCAACCGATTCTGATCCTGCTCGATGGCCGCGCTGAGCATCTCCTTGGCCCGTTGCAGGCTGGCGATACGGAATTCAGTGTCCTGATAATTCTCCAGCGTATCTTCCAGCATCTTCAGGTTATAGCGACGGAAAGTGTCCGCTTTCTCGCGCGCTTCATAGGCGTCCAGTCCCAGCAGCTCTAGCGTTTCACGGCCGATGCGCAGCGAGCTTTCGAAGGTTTCGCGCTCCGGTTTTTCCACCCCCAGTTGCCGCAGCTGATACCAGTGGTCGACGTCGCGCGCCCGCGCCACCACCTTCAGATGCGGGAAGTGCTGCCTGGCCAGCTCGGTTAACGCCAGGCTGTCCTCCACATCGTCGATGGCGTTGATCAACACCTTGGCGTGGGCGGCGCCGGCGGCCTCCAGCAGATCGGCCCGCGTGGCGTCGCCGTAGAACACCTTGGTGTCGAATTTGCGCAGCGTTTCGATATGATCCGGATCGTGATCCAGTACCACGGTGTGCACGCCGTTGGCCAACAGCAGACGACCGGCGATCTGACCGAAACGGCCGAAACCGGCGATGATCACGCTGGCATTTTCGTCGTCAATGACGTCAGCCGGGCGCTCCTCTTTCGGCGCATTTTTCTCCAGCTGCGCGGCGATCACCAACAGCAGCGGCGTGGCCGCCATCGACAGCGCCACCGCCAGCGTCAGCGACTTGGCCCACTCGACCGGCAAAACGCCGGCCAGCTGCGCCGCGCTGAAGATAACGAAAGCGAACTCACTGCCCTGGCCAAGCAAAATGGCGAACAGGCCGCGCTGGCGTTTCGGCACCCCAAGCAGCGGCCCGATCAGCCACAGCAGCGCCGCTTTGATCAGCATAAAGCCCAGCAGCAGCGAGGCGATCAGCAGCGGATGATGGAACAGGGTGCCGAAATCGATCGACATGCCGACGCCGATGAAGAACAGCCCCAGCAGCAGCCCTTTGAATGGCTGAATATCGCTCTCCAGCGCGTGGCGGTATTCCGAGCTCGCCAGCAGTACCCCGGCGAGAAACGCCCCCATCGCCATCGACAGCCCGGCCATCTCCAGCAGGATGCCGAAGCCGAACACCAGGAACAGCGCCACGGCGCTGAATACCTCGCGCATGCCCGAGCGGGCGACGAAATGCAGCAGCGGGCGGGTGACATAGCGGCCGAGCAGCACCACCATCACCAGCGCGCCCACCACCTTGGCCGCCGACAGCACGAATGCGCCCAGCGTGGTGCTGGCGCCGCTGCTGGCCAGCAGTGGGATCATCGCCACCAGCGGGATCGCCGCGATGTCCTGGAACAGCAGCACCGCAAACGCGCTGCGGCCGATCGGAGACGGCGTCAAATTGCGTTCGCTCATCGCCTGCATGGCGATGGCGGTGGATGAGAGCGCCAGCGTCAAACCGATCAGCAGCGCCACCTTCCAGTTGAGGCCAAGGAAGTAACAGAACGCGCTCAGCGCCAGGCCGCAGCCTACCATCTGAATGCTGCCGCCGCCGAACACCGAGGCGCGCAGCGTCCACAGCCGCTTGGGATCCAGCTCCAGACCGATGATAAACAGCATCAGCACCACGCCGATCTCGGCGAAGGTGAGGATCGACTCGGCGTCCGACACCAGTTTCAGCCCCCAGGGGCCGATGATGCAGCCGGCGATCAGGTAACCGAGCACCGAGCCCAGCCCCAGCCGCACCGCGATCGGTACAAATAACGCGGCGGAGCCGAGATAGATCAGCCCCTCGATCATCATATGGTGATTATCCATGGCTGGCCTCCCCGGTTTCCGCTTCGGCGTGTTCCATCAGGTAGTCGACCAACCGCTGCCGGTAGGCTTCACCGGCGGCGAGCAGCGCCGGTTCGTTGCAGGTAAAGGTGTTGTGCAGGGCGAAATACGGCTGCCAGTTCATGCCGCAATAGATCGCCGTGGCCTGCAGCGGCTGCGCCAGCGCGGCGAAGTTGGGAAAATCGCCCAGTTCGAAATGGTGCTCGTCACCGCCGCTGGTTACCGCCCACAGGCAGTCTTTGCCCACCAGCGCATTGCCGTCGTGGCCATAGGCCCAGCCGTGCTCCAGCACTTTATCGATCCACAGCTTCAACAGCGGCGGAAAGCTGTACCACTGCATCGGATGCTGCAACACCACCATGTCGGCGCGCTCCAGCGCCTGCTGTTCGGCATTGATGTCGATATTGAAATCGGGGTACAGCTCATACAGCGAGCGCACCTCTACCTCGGGGAGATCCTTCACCGCCTGCAGCAGGCGCTGATTGGCATGCGAATGCCGGGGATACGGGTGAGCATAAATTATCAAAATCATTGTTATCGTCGTTCCTTCGTTCCTTGCCAATACACCAAGCATATACCAATCACACAGAGTGACAGTTTGCCCACTGATTGATAGCGGAAATTTTTAACGCCAGCCGACAAATTTGCTGAATAAAAAAGGGGCGCTGCATTGCAGCGCCCCTGACATAGCGTTATCGCACGGTTACTTGCCGATGCGCGCGTGCATTTCCTGCACCGAAGTGACCTGCTCGGTCGGATCCGCTTTCAGCGCCATCGCGGTGGCGAAGCCGCCGTTCAGCGTAGTGTCGTAGTGCACCTTGTACTGCAGGGCGCTGCGGCGAATCAGCTTGGAGTCTTCAATCGCCTGACGGCCGGCCGTGGTGTTGACGATGTAGGTGTACTCGCCGTTCTTGATACGGTCCTGAATGTGCGGACGCCCTTCGTGCACCTTGTTGACCAGGCGCGGGTTGATGCCTGCTTCGCCCAGCACCACCGCGGTGCCGTGGGTTGCGTCCAGCTCGAAGCCCTGCTTCAGCAGGCTGGCGGCCAGGTCGACCACGCGGGCTTTATCGCCTTCGCGCACCGACAGCAGCGCGCGGCCCTGTTTCTTCATGCCCGAGTTGCTGCCCAGCATCGCTTTGGAGAAGGCTTCCGCGAAGGTGCGGCCCACGCCCATCACTTCCCCGGTAGAGCGCATTTCCGGCCCCAGAATCGGGTCGACGCCCGGGAATTTGTTGAACGGCAGCACCACTTCTTTCACCGAGTAGTACGGCGGGATGATCTCTTCGGTCACGCCCTGCTCAACCAGCGTTTTGCCCGCCATCACGCGCGCGGCCACCTTGGCCAGCGGCACGCCGGTGGCTTTGGACACGAACGGCACGGTACGCGCGGCGCGCGGGTTGACTTCAATCAGGTATACTTCGTTGTCTTTCACCGCGAACTGCACGTTCATCAAGCCGCGCACCTGCAGCTCGAACGCCAGTTTTTCCACCTGGCGACGCATCACGTCCTGAATTTCCTGGCTCAGGGTGTATGCCGGCAGCGAACACGCGGAGTCGCCGGAGTGCACGCCCGCCTGTTCGATGTGCTCCATGATGCCGCCAATCAGCACGCGCTCGCCGTCGCAGATGGCGTCGACGTCCACTTCTACCGCATCGTCCAGGAAGCGGTCCAGCAGCACCGGCGCATCGTTGGACACGCTGACCGCGGTCTGGAAGTAACGGCGCAGGTCGGTTTCGTCATAGACGATTTCCATAGCCCGGCCGCCCAGCACGTAGGAAGGGCGCACCACCAGCGGATAGCCGATGCCCGCCGCCTTCTCCACCGCCTGCTCGATGGCGGTGACGGTGGCGTTGGCCGGCTGCTTCAGGCCCAGACGGTTAACCGCCTGCTGGAAGCGCTCGCGGTCTTCGGCGCGGTCGATGGCGTCCGGGCTGGTGCCGATGATCGGCACGCCTGCGGCTTCCAGCTCGCGCGCCAGCTTCAGCGGAGTCTGGCCGCCGTACTGTACGATAACGCCTTTCGGCTTCTCGATGCGCACGATTTCCAGCACGTCTTCCAGCGTTACCGGCTCAAAGTACAGACGGTCGGAGGTGTCGTAGTCGGTGGAGACGGTTTCCGGGTTACAGTTGACCATGATGGTCTCGTAGCCGTCTTCGCGCAGCGCCAGCGAGGCGTGCACGCAGCAGTAGTCGAACTCGATGCCCTGGCCGATACGGTTCGGCCCGCCGCCCAGCACCATCACTTTCGGCCGGTCGTTGGTCGGATTGGACTCGCACTCTTCTTCATAAGTGGAGTACATGTAGGCGGTGTCGGTGGCGAATTCCGCCGCACAGGTGTCCACGCGCTTGTACACCGGGTGCAAACCGTGGCTGTGGCGCAGCTTGCGAATTTCGCTCTCGGCGACGCCGGCCAGCTTGGCCAGGCGCGCATCGGCGAAGCCTTTGCGCTTCAGGGTGCGCAGGAACTCTTTGTTCAGGCCGTTGATGCCCGCGTCGGCCACCTGCTCTTCCAGGCGCACCAGCTCTTCAATCTGCACCAGGAACCAGCGGTCGACGTTGGTCAGGTTGAAGACGCCGTCGACCGACAGACCGGCGCGGAAGGCGTCGGCGATGTACCAGATGCGGTCGGAACCGGCGTCTTTCAGCTCGCGGCGAATTTTGGTCAGCGCTTCCGGATCGTCCAGGCTCACTTTCGGGTCGAAACCGGTGGCGCCCACTTCCAGGCCGCGCAGCGCTTTCTGCAGCGACTCCTGTTGGGTGCGGCCGATGGCCATCACTTCACCGACCGACTTCATCTGGGTGGTCAGGCGATCGTTGGCGCCGGCGAACTTCTCGAAGTTGAAGCGCGGGATCTTGGTGACGACGTAGTCGATGGACGGCTCGAACGACGCCGGGGTGCGGCCGCCGGTGATGTCGTTCATCAGCTCATCGAGGGTGTAACCCACCGCCAGCTTGGCGGCGATCTTGGCGATTGGGAAGCCGGTGGCTTTCGACGCCAGCGCCGAAGAGCGCGATACGCGCGGGTTCATTTCGATGACGATCAGGCGGCCGGTTTTCGGGTTGACCGAGAACTGCACGTTGGAGCCGCCGGTTTCGACGCCGATCTCACGCAGCACCGCCATCGAGGCGTTGCGCATGATTTGGTATTCCTTGTCGGTCAGGGTCTGGGCCGGCGCGACGGTGATCGAGTCGCCGGTGTGGATGCCCATGGCGTCGAAGTTTTCGATGGAGCAAACGATGATGCAGTTGTCGTTCTTATCACGCACCACTTCCATCTCGTACTCTTTCCAACCGATCAGCGATTCGTCGATCAGCAGCTCGTTGGTCGGCGACAGATCCAGACCGCGTTCGCAGATTTCTTCGAACTCTTCACGGTTGTAAGCGATGCCGCCGCCGGTACCGCCCATGGTAAAGGAAGGACGGATGATGCACGGGAAGCCGACGTCAGCGGCAACCGCCAGCGCTTCTTCCATGGTGTGCGCGATGCCGGAGCGCGCGGTATCCAGACCGATCTTCTTCATCGCCACGTCGAAACGGCGACGGTCTTCGGCCTTGTCGATCGCATCGGCGGTAGCGCCGATCATGGTGACGCCGAACTCGGCCAGCACCCCCTGACGCTCCAGCTCCAGCGCGCAGTTCAGCGCCGTCTGGCCGCCCATGGTCGGCAGCACCGCATCCGGGCGCTCTTTTTCGATGATCTTGCGCACCACTTCCCAGTGGATCGGCTCAATGTAGGTAGCGTCGGCCATTTCCGGGTCGGTCATGATGGTCGCCGGGTTGGAGTTGACCAGAATGACGCGGTAGCCCTCTTCGCGCAACGCTTTACACGCCTGGGCACCAGAGTAGTCGAACTCACACGCCTGGCCGATAACAATCGGGCCCGCGCCGAGGATCAGGATGCTTTTTATGTCTGTACGTTTTGGCATTTTTTACTGCTCCTGATTATTTGGCGTTAGAACGGTAAGTCTCAATCAGTTCGATAAAGTGATCGAACAGCGGCGCGGCGTCGTGCGGGCCAGGGCTGGCTTCCGGGTGCCCCTGGAAGCTGAACGCCGCCTTGTCGGTGCGGTGAATGCCCTGCACAGTGTGGTCGAACAGCGATTTGTGCGTCACGCGCAGGTTCGCCGGCAGGTTATTCTCGTCTACCGCAAAGCCGTGGTTCTGCGCGGTGATCATCACGGTATTGTTGTCCAGATCCTTCACCGGGTGGTTGCCGCCGTGGTGGCCGAGCTTCATCTTCATGGTTTTCGCCCCGCTGGCCAGTGCCAGCAGCTGGTGGCCCAGACAGATGCCGAACACCGGAATGTCGGTTTCCAGGAACTGTTTGATGGCGGCGATGGCGTAGTCGCACGGCTCCGGGTCACCCGGGCCGTTGGACAGGAAGATGCCGTCCGGATTCATTTTCAGCACCTCGTCGGCCGGGGTCTGCGCCGGCACCACGGTCAGGCGGCAGCCGCGATCCACCAGCATGCG
This sequence comes from Serratia sp. LTN-2, assembly GCF_059740205.1. Lineage (NCBI taxonomy): Bacteria > Pseudomonadati > Pseudomonadota > Gammaproteobacteria > Enterobacterales > Yersiniaceae > Serratia > Serratia sp. LTN-2. Next base: position 149,525 of record NZ_JCAXDO010000008.1, read on the forward strand.
CAGGATGTTGCGCTTGGCGCCGTAGTCGTAAGCCACCACGTGGAAAGGCAGTTCCGCGGCGGTTTTGGCTTCAGGCAGGTCGCCTTCAAGCGTCCAGCTGCCTTGCTGCCAGCTGTAGGCCTCTTGGGTCGTGACTTCTTTCGCCAGATCCATGCCCTTCAACCCCGGGAAACCTTGCGCCTTGGCCAGGGCCAGCGCGGCGTCCGGCGTATCGGCGGCGACGATGCAGCCGTTCTGGGCGCCCTTCTCGCGCAGCAGGCGGGTCAATTTACGGGTATCGATATCGGCGATCGCCACGATGTTGTGACGCTTGAGGTAGTCGGACAGGCTTTCTTCGTTGCGGTAGTTGCTGGCGATCAGCGGGAGGTCACGAATGACGAGGCCTTGGGCGTGTACTGCGGAGGATTCTTCGTCGGAAGCATTGGTGCCGACATTGCCGATATGAGGATAAGTAAGAGTAACGATCTGGCGGGAATAGGAAGGATCAGTGAGGATTTCTTGATAACCGGTCATCGACGTATTGAAGACCACTTCCCCCACTGCCGTTCCCTCTGCCCCGATGGCCCGACCGTGGAATTGGGTTCCGTCTTCCAGAACCAATAGCGCTGACTTAATCAAAACATCCTCCGAGGAATAATCAATCACAATATTTGCATATTAATTCAGATATCGCGATCTAAATCAATGCAAAAACCGTCCGCGAGGCCAATTTTTGGCAAATTGGGCGCATTTTAATGATGAGTGTTCGGCTTGTCTACCCAAACTGCCATTTTTTGTTTTATTTTTGCAGTTTTCGGTGCCCAAGCGGCTTGAGCGGCGATAAAAACACAGAAAACCGGGGCTGGAAAACGGTTGCGAGGCCGAATGACGGAAAACAGCGCCGGAACGGGCTAAAATAGACGTTAAAATAGCCTCAGGCGGAGAAAAACAAGGTAATTAGTAAGACAAACATCAACAAACACAACCTTTAAAACAAAAAATAAACCAAAGCTATATTTATCATGTTAAAAAAAAAGGACAATAAAATTATTGTCCGATTATCATAGCATTATGATCAATACACCCACATCACGATGGCATGCAAATCAATTATAACTGCTCGAGATTCAGCACATCTCGCATATCAAACAGGCCTTTATCTCGATTATACAGCCAGACTGCCGCACGCACCGCGCCGCTGGCAAAAGTCATGCGGCTGGAAGCTTTATGGGTGATCTCCACCCGCTCACCGATGTCGGCAAACATCGCGGTGTGCTCGCCGACGATGTCGCCGGCGCGAATGGTGGCAAAGCCGATGCTTTTCGGATCGCGCTCGCCGGTATGGCCTTCGCGCGCATAGACCGCGCAGCTTTTCAGGTCGCGCCCCAGCGCGCCGGCGATCGCTTCGCCCATCGCCAATGCCGTGCCCGATGGCGCATCCACTTTGTGGCGGTGGTGCGCCTCAACGATTTCGATGTCGGTATAGTCGCCCATCACCTGCGCGGCCTTCTCCAGCAGTTTCAACACCAGGTTGACGCCGACGCTGAAGTTGGCGGCAAACACGATGCCGATATGCTGCGCCGCATCGCGGATCGCCTGCTTGCCGGCGTCATCGAAGCCGGTGGTGCCAATCACCATCGCCTTGTGGTGCGCCACGCAAAAATCCAGGTAGCTCCGCGTGCTTTCCGGACGGGTGAAGTCGATCAGAATGTCGAACTCGCTCGCCACTTTCTCCAGGCTGTCGCTTACCTTGACACCCAGCGCGCCGATGCCCGCCAGCTCACCGGCGTCGACGCCGATCAGGCTGGAGCCCGGTCGCGACAGCGCCGCGCCCAACACTACGCCTTCCGCCTGCTGCACCGCCTGGATCAATTGACGGCCCATCCGGCCGCCGGCGCCCGCAATCGCAATGCGGATTTGTGAATCTTTCATGCTTGCTCTCTTCTTGATTTAACGCGTATCCCATTAATCCATCGATTCAGGGTAACTGCCCCGCTTGCGCGCCGCCAGAGGATTCATGACATCATTAGAAAATGATGATATTCCCCCGCTTCCATCAGCGGCGCTGTCATAAGATTAACATTCAACCGATTTGGCGGCCTGCGGCGATTGTACATAATCATGCAGTTTCCATTGAGAAAAAATGCAGAAAAAAGGCGCCGAAAACGGCGCCTGGGAAGGAGGTGCAGCGAGATCAGGCGGTAATAGCCGCCACTTCGTTGGCTATCGCCGTTAGCGCATCGTGGCGGGCATAATCTTCACGCACCAGCGCCGCGCGTTGGCGGTAGATCGGCTGCTGCAGAATACGCGACGCCGCCGCCAGGATCTGTTCTGCGCTCGGCGTGCTGGTGTGTAGGCTGATGCCGCAACCGGCAGCGACCACGCGCGCCGCCGCCTCCAGCTTATCCTCGCCGGTGCCGGCGACGATCAGCGGCACGCCGCTGTCCAGCGCATAGTTGATCGAGCCGTAACCGCCGTTGGTGATCAGCAGCGACGCCTGCGGCAGCCAGCGTTCGAAGGAGATAAACTCCCGCACTCTGGCGTTGTCCGGCAACGCGTCCATCAGCCCTGCCGTCGCCCGCCCGCCGGTGGTGGCCAACACCCGCACCGGCAGATGCGCCAGCGCCTGCAGCGTCGGCACGATCAGCTGATGCAGATCGACGTTGGCCAACGTGCCCTGAGACACGATCACCAGCGGCCGATCATCGTCCGCCTCCCACAGCGTCTCTTCCGCCGCCGGTTGACCGCCGCTACGCAGCGGACCGACGAAGCGCACGCCGCTCGGCAGATCGTCGCGCTCATATTCCAGCGCCGTGGTGGCCAACTGCAGGAAACGCTCGCAGCCGCCGATCAGCGCATCGGTAAACGGACGAGTCAGCGCCCGCCCGCCCGCTTGCACCAGCGCCGCATCGAAGCTCCGCTGCACCTCATCAAGCAACACGCGCGTCTCTTCATCCACCAATTGCTCGCGGGTCAGCGCCTGCGGCAACAGCGCCGGCGGGATGCGCGGGCCGTAAAAAATGGCGTCACGCGAAGAATACGACAGCGGCGTAACGCCGATACCGAAGACCGGTGGCCGTTCGGCGGACTGCAACAGCGGCAATACGCCGTAGAAGCAGTTCTCCACCATCAACAAATCGGTCTTTTCGGCGGCAATGGCCGCACGCAGCTGCCGATCCAGCAGCGGGATCGGCGCGGCGAAGAAATCCTTCAGCGCCAGCGCCATCTGCGCATTGCCCGGCGGCAGCGCGGCGCGCTGCGGAAAGTGCTCTTCAAGGTGGCGATAATCGAAGTCCACCTGCGCGTCGAACGGTACGAAGTTCGCCCCAGCCGCTTCGGCGCGTTCGCGAAACAGCGCGCCGGTCATCACCCGCACCTGATGCCCTTGGGCGATCAGGTGACGAGCGATAGCTAACATCGGGTAGACGTGCCCCGGAGTGGCGACCGCCGCCATCAGTATCCTTGCCATAATGCTCCTTTACGCTTCTGCGTTGGCCGGCTTCAGCGCCAGATTGGCGCACACCGGGTTGCTCTGAATATGCACGCGCTGCAAATGACGCGCGGAACGGGCGGTAAAGCCCTCACGGCCGTGCAGCAGCGAGAAGTTGTCCGCCACGACCACGTCGCCCAGCTGCCACTGGTGGGCATAATAGTGACGCGGATCGTACAGGTGCTGCTGCAGGGTGTGGTGGAACTGTTCCTGCTGTTGCTCCGGCACACCGTGATATTCCAGCGCATGCTGGTTGAGGAATTTTTTGCCTTCCGTCGGCGGTTCATTGTAGCGCATGATCAATCCCCTGCCGTTCGGGTGCTGCACCACCAGCGGCGAACAGACTTCACCGCCGTAGTGCACCACCTGCTTAATGCGGTAAGTGATCGACACCGACAGCCACTGATCCAGCAGCGCTTCGTCCGCGTTGGCCAACAGTCGCGTGGTATCGACGAAGGTGGTGCATCCGCCTTCATCCTGCGATGGCGCCGCCACGCAGTGGAACAGCTGGAACTCGGGGATGGTCGGCTTATACATGCCATCCCAATGCAGCGGAACGTAGCTGCTGTCGAAGATATGATCCTTGGCGTCCGGATGTTCTTTCACGTCCAGCACCGCGCCGAACGGCCACATCATGATCTCGCCCCAGCGTTCGGCATAGCGAGTCAGGACATCCGCGTCGCTGAAACCGGAGTCGAATCCGCGCAGCACCAGCAAGTGGTGCTCCTGCGCCAGCGCCCGCAGTGCCGCCACCGGCAGTTCGCCGATCTTTTGCCCCGGGTGCTGCGGCGTCAGGATCGCGCCGAACGGGGTATTCAGTTGAATGTGGCAATCAAGCGGTTGGTTGTTCATCGGTGATTCTCCTTGCATCGAATGTGCTGCTCACACGGCAACGTGCCGTCAAAAACGCGCCCGCCAGGATTTCGGGCGCAAGGCCTGCAGAGGCTCAGGCCATCTGCGGCTGTTCGATCAGGTAATGGCTCGGCGTGCCGCGGATTTCCACCAGTTCGCCGTCCAGGCTCTGCGCGTCTTTGCGCTTCATCAGCACGAACTGGCCGTTCACGTTGGCCGCCACGCCGTGCCACGGCGTCAACCAGTCGTCTTTGGTCGGCATCATGTGGATACCCATCTTCAGGCTGTCGACCGGCTGCGGGTGAATCGACAGGCGGATCGCCGCCGGGAAGTGCTGCGCCAGCAGGTTGCCCCAGGCCCAGCTGCGCTGAATAACCCCGCAGGCGCGCTGTTTGGCGTCTTTCTGCAGTGCGGCGTTGGAACCGCTGTAACCCGGCAGTTGGCTATCTTCATACAGGAAGCGCGTGATGGCGCGATAAAGCAGTAAGCCCTGTTCGTCCTGCATCAGCTGTTGCTTGATCGCCTCCTCCGGTTCGGCATAGCCTTCCACCAACAGTTGGCGCAGCAGATCGTAATCATCGGTATGTTCGGCCAGGCCTTTGACATCCCCGAGGTTGAATACGCTGAGATGCGTCGCGCCCACTTCATGCAGCAGGTTTTCAATTTCGCGCTGGTAGTGGTTGATCGCTTCGTCACTGACGCGGATCAGATCGCCGAACACGTGGCCGTCGGAGCAGATAACGATATGCGCGCCCGGCGGGTAGTAGAGTTGAATGCGCTGGCACAGCGAATTGAGGAAGATCAGCGACAGACGCTCCGCCATGTCCGGCACCGCGCCGATCACCTTGTTGGCATTAGGCGATTTGGTCGGAAAGGCGGGCAGCACGAACTCGATGCGCTGTTCGTTTTCAATGAATGCCCGAATGCGCGGCAATTGCACCTGGGTGACCCGCCGCTCTTCATCGGCAATCGAGGTGCCATCACCGCCGGGGAAGCGGCGACGGTATTGCAATAATTCACGTAGTATCTTTAACGATATTTCTTCTTTCTGAGCGCTGTCCACAATGAGCTCCTGTTGCGATGTGGCGCGGGTGTATTATTGATAAGCGCAATAAGATTTATCAAAAAGAGAAAAATCCCTGCGGAATAATAACCAGCCCGGCGTTTATATGCTTCAGGCAATATAGAAGAGATGGTGCTATATTATTAGCCCGTATAACTCACAATCTTGGTTAAGTTGTGCTTAACAAACTATGAGCAATATTTTAAGACGTATGGCCATTTTCTCAAAAGTGGTCGATTGCGGCGCATTCAGCATGGCGGCAAAAGAATTGGGCATGACGACTTCCGCCGTTAGTCAGCATATTCGCCAGTTGGAAGAACATCTGGGCATTCAATTACTGCTGCGCTCGACGCGCTCATTGAGTCTGACCGAAGCCGGGCTGTGCTTTTATGAAGATTGCCTGTTGATGATCCACGCCGCCGAACGAGGCCAACAACGGATCGCCGCGCTGCGCGGCGAACTGGTCGGTGAGCTGCGCGTCGCCACCTCCACCGAATTCGCCACTCACTACCTGGTGCCGGCGCTGCAAAGTTTTCTCGACGAACATCCCCGCCTCACGCTGCGGTTGGAAATCCATGATGAGAAGATAGATCTCATCACGCAGCGCATCGATCTGGCGATACGCGGCGGCGTGCTGGCGGACTCCAGCTACGTTTCCACGCGGCTGGCGCGCTGCCGCGAAGTGCTGTGCGCCTCGCCGGCTTACCTGGCGCATCACGGCGTGCCGGATTCGCCACAGGCGCTGACGCACCACCAATGGGTCACCTTTACACCGCTCGGCAACCCGCAGTTTGTTCGTCTGATCCACCGCGACGGCGGCGAGCACCGCATGCGCATGACCGGTCGCTTGTTCACCAACAGCGGCATGGCGATGAAGGAACTGGCGCTGACCGGCAAAGGCATCATTCGCAATTTCTTCGCCAACGTTGAGCGAGAATTGCGCAGCGGCGAACTGATAGAAATATTGCCCGACTGGCGATTACCGGAAATTAATTGCTATGCCATAATGCCGCGCAGGGAGATCCAGCCATTAAAAGTGCGACGATTACTGGAGCATATGAAGATCTATTTACAGAAGAAAGGATTAAACGCTCTAGAACAGATTCGCCAAGAATAAAATAAGAAACATCTGCAACACCACTATTGTAATTATTGTAATCGCGCTGCCAACACCAGGCTCATTTAGATTGCAGACTAATGATATTCTGATTAATGACTTTATTGTCAGACCATATAATTAATTACGCAGAAGCTATTTCAAATACTCAGAATAAATTTGGCTTTAGTTAGCAGAAAATTTGAATATTCGCAGGATTTTATTTTTAACGCCGCAGCCTGCCAAAAAAAACGGGAAGCCTGAGCTCCCCGTGGTTATCGCTATTCACGCACCTTAATCGATCTGACGCACATCCACGCGCAGCTCTTTCGGCACTTCAAACACGATATTCTCTTCACGCCCGCTGATCTCATGCACGTCCAGGCCGCCCAGCGCTTTCAGGCGAGAGATCACCTCCTGCACCAGCACGTCCGGCGCTGAAGCACCGGCGGTGACGCCGATGTTGCGCGCTTCGCTCAGCCAGCTTTCCTGAATATCCGCCGCCGAGTCGATAAGATAAGCCGGTTTGCCGACGCGCTGCGCCAGCTCCGCCAGACGGTTGGAGTTGGAGGAGTTTTTCGACCCCACTACCAGCACCACGTCCGCATCGCCGGCCAGATTGCGCACCGCTTCCTGACGGTTGGTGGTGGCGTAACAGATATCATCCTTGCGCGGGCCGATAATGCTCGGGAAACGCTGCCGCAGCGCGTCGATCACGTCCGAGGTATCATCTACCGACAGCGTGGTCTGCGTCATGAAGCACAGGTTATTTTCGTCCTTCACCTGCAGCTTCCACACGTCATCCGGCGACTCGACCAGGTACATGCCGCCCTGCGGGTTGCTGTACTGGCCCATGGTGCCTTCCACCTCCGGGTGCCCGGCGTGACCGATCAGAATAGCTTCGGTGCCGCGGCGGCTGGCGCGCGCCACTTCCATATGCACCTTGGTCACCAGCGGACAGGTGGCGTCGAACAGCATGGTCAGATCGCGCGCCTTGGCTTCGGCGCGCACCGCCTGAGAAACGCCGTGCGCCGAGAAGATCAGGATAGAACCGTCCGGCACTTCGGCGATCTCTTCGATAAACACCGCGCCGCGCTCACGCAGGCTGTCGACCACGTAGCGGTTGTGCACCACTTCATGCCGCACGTAGATCGGCGCGCCATACAGCTCCAGCGCGCGTTCCACGATGCTGATCGCACGATCGACCCCGGCGCAGAAGCCGCGCGGGTTAGCCAGCAATATTTGCATGCGTCTCCTCCTGCTGCGGATCGATCTCCAGCACTTCGATATCGAAGGTCACTGGATGACCCGCCAGCGGATGGTTGAAATCGACGGTGATCGAGTCTTCCGCCACCGCGCGCACCACGCCCGGCATTTCGCTGCCGTCGATGGCGGTAAACAGCATGATGGTGCCCACGTCCGGCACGCCGGTTTCCGCGAAGTCGCGGCGCGAGAAGAACTGGACCAGATCCGGGTTCTCCGCGCCGAACGCCGCTTCCGGCTGCAGGGTAAAGGCGCATTTGTCGCCCGCGCGCAGGCCGAGCAAATGCGCTTCCAGCGGCGCCGACAGGCTGCCGTCACCCAGACGGAACAGCGCCGGTTTGCCGCTGCTGCGGGTGGATTCGGCGGTCGAACCGTCTTCCAGTTTCAGCGTAAAGTGAACCAGCACCGCGCTGTCACTGATAACCTGAGCCGTCATATTACTCACCTTTACTCTTTGCGCCTTTGCTCGCCGGCGACAGGAAACCTTCCAGCACGATCATCGCCGCACCCACGCAGATAAAGCTGTCCGCCAGATTGAAGGTCGGGTAGTGCCAATCACCGACGTAGAAGTCGATGAAGTCGACCACGAAACCGTGCCACAGGCGATCAAACAGATTGCCCAACGCCCCGCCGATAATAAAGGCGTAGGCGATGTTGTTCAGCTTCTGCTGCGCAGTGCTGCGGTACATCATCACCAGCAGCACCGCGACGATGGCGATGGCGATACCGGCGAAGAACCAGCGCTGCCAGCCGCCATGGTCGGCCAGGAAGCTGAACGCAGCGCCGTAGTTGCGCGCGTAAAACAGGTTGAACGACGGGATCAACGGCTGGGACTGGCCCAGCGCAAAGTTAGCGAGGATCCACTGTTTGCTGCCGAAATCCAGCACCAGCACCGCCACCACAACCCACAGCCAACGCAGGCCGGTCGAACAAATTGGTTTACTCATCAGGCGCGAATTCTCAGGCAAAGTTACGTTTCTCGCCGTCACCGGCGACATTGCTTACACAGCGGCCGCAGATGTCTGCATGCTCCGCCACCAGACCGATATCGGTGGTGTAATGCCAGCAGCGCGGGCACTTCTCCCCCGGCGCCGTGCTGAAGGCGATCTTCAGCCCTTTCAGCAGCTCGGAAGCCTGTGCGTCGGCCGGCGCATCCGCCAATGGCGCAACGCTTGCCGCAGAGGTCAGCAGCACAAAGCGCAGCTCATCCTGCAGGCTGTTCAGACGCGCCGCCAACTCGCTGTCGGCATACAGCGTCACCGCCGCTTCCAGCGAACCGCCGAGGCGTTTGTCGGCGCGCGCCTGCTCCAGCACCTTGTTCACTTCACCGCGCACTTTCAGCAACTCGGCCCAGAAAGCGTCGTTCATCGGCTCGCCTTCCGCCAGCCCGAACAGGCCGTCGTACCACTCTTCAGTGAACACGTACTGCGCGCGTTTGCCCGGCATGAAGCCCCAGATCTCGTCCGCAGTGAACGACATGATCGGCGCCATCCAGCGCACCAGCGCTTCCACGATGTGATACAGCGCGGTCTGGCAGCTGCGGCGGGCGACGCTGTCGCTCTTGGCGGTGTACTGGCGATCCTTGATGATATCCAGATAGAACGAGCCCATCTCGACCGAACAAAACTGCATCAGACGCTGCACCACTTCGTGGAAATCGTAGTTGGCGTAAGCCTGCTCGATATCCCGCTGCGCCGCCAGCGCACGGCCGACCGCCCAACGATCCAGCACCACCATGTCTTCCGGCGCCACGCAATCGGTGCTCGGCTCGAACCCGTTCAGGTTGGCCAGCAGGAAGCGCGCGGTGTTGCGGATGCGGCGATAAGAGTCGGCGGAACGCTTGAGGATCTCGTCGGACACCGCGATCTCGCCGGTGTAGTCGGTCGACGCCACCCATAGACGCAGAATGTCGCCGCCCAGCTTGTTCATCACGTCCTGCGGGCTGACGGTGTTGCCGATCGACTTGGACATCTTGCGGCCCTGGCCGTCGACGGTGAAGCCGTGGGTCAGCACTTCCTTGTAAGGCGCTTTGCCCTTCATCGCGGTGGAGATCATCAGCGATGACATGAACCAGCCGCGATGCTGGTCGGAGCCTTCCAGATACATGTCGGCGCCGTGACCGTTAAACTCAGGGCGCACGTCAACCACCGAGGCGTGAGTGGAGCCGGAGTCGAACCATACGTCCAGCGTATCCGGCACTTTCACGTAGTCGGCGGCTTCCGCGCCGAGGATGTCGGCCGCGTCCAGATCCCACCAGGCCTGAATGCCGTCCTGCTCGACGCGCTTGGCCACTTCTTCCATCAGCTCAACGCTGCGCGGGTGCAGCTGCTCGGTCTCTTTATGCACGAACAGCGACATCGGCACGCCCCAGGTGCGCTGACGCGAGATGCACCAGTCCGGGCGGTTGGCGACCATCATTTCGATGCGCGCCTGGCCCCAATCCGGGATCCACTGCACGCCCTTGATCTCTTCCAGCGACTGCTGACGCAGGCCTTTCTGATCCATGCTGATGAACCACTGCGGCGTGGCGCGGAAGATGATCGGCGTCTTGTGGCGCCAGCAGCACGGATAGCTGTGCAGGAACTTCTCGACGTGCAGCAGCGCGCCTTTCTCACGCAACAGGTCGACGATCAGATCGTTGGCCTTGAAGACGAACTTGCCGTCCAGCAGTGGGTAGGTGCCGGTCAGGTAGCAGCCGTTCGGCCCCACCGGGTTGGCCACTTCCAGACCGTATTTCTGACCGATCACGAAGTCGTCCGGGCCGTGGCCTGGCGCGGTGTGCACCGCACCGGTACCGGCGTCCAGCGTCACGTGCTCGCCGAGGATCGCCGGCACGTCGAAGTCCATGAACGGGTGTTTGAAGCGCAGCAGCTCCAGATCGGCGCCTTTGCAGCTGCCCAGCACCGTCCACTCGGTGATGCCGGCGCGTTTCATCACGCTTTCCACCAGCTCAGCCGCCAGGATCAGGCACTGGCCGTCAACCTGCACCAGCTGATAGGTGAAGTCCGGGTGCAGCGAGATCGCGCGGTTGGCCGGCAGGGTCCACGGGGTGGTGGTCCAGATAACCAGGGAGATGGAGCCGCTGAAGTTGCTCACGCCGAACTTGGCCGCCACGGCAGCCGCATCGGCCGCATGGAAGCTCACGTCGATCGACGGCGAAGTCTTGTCGTAGTACTCCACTTCCGCTTCCGCCAGCGACGATCCGCAGTCGGTGCACCAGTGAACCGGCTTGGCGCCTTTCAACAGGTGGCCGTTGCTGATGATCTTGCCCAGCGCGCGGATGATGTTGGCTTCTGTTTTGAAGTCCATGGTCAGGTAAGGACGATCCCAATCGCCCAGCACGCCCAGACGGATGAAGTCCTTCTTCTGGCCCTCAACCTGCTCGGCCGCGTATTCGCGGCACTTCTGGCGGAACTCGGCCGCCGTCAGCTTCTCGCCCGGCTTGCCGTACAGCTGTTCAACCTTCAGTTCGATCGGCAGGCCGTGGCAGTCCCAACCCGGCACATAAGGCGAGTCGAAGCCGGCCATCCCTTTCGACTTGATGATAATGTCTTTGAGAATCTTGTTAACCGAGTGACCAATGTGAATGCTGCCGTTCGCATACGGAGGGCCGTCATGCAAAATGAAGGTTTTTTTGCCCTTTTTGGCAGTACGAATAATCCCGTACAGATCCTGTTCATACCAACGTTCCAGCATGCCAGGTTCACGCTTGGCGAGGTCGCCGCGCATCGGGAACCCTGTTTCCGGCAAGTTCAGGGTATTCTTGTAGTCACTCATTAGATTCTCGGTTCCGTTTTCGGCTATAGAGATTAAACCGGTGTCTGTAGCCCGAAGAACTTCCGGGCCGTCACCACATCATTGGCGATCTGCTGCTTCAGGGCATCGAGCGAAGCAAACCGCTGTTCATTGCGCAATTTTGCGCGGAGCACCACCTCAATATGGCGCCCGTAAAGATCCATTGTGACATCCAGCAGATGCACTTCCAGCTGCTGGCGCACGCCGGCGACGGTCGGGCGCGTGCCGATGTTGGCCACGCCCGGCAGCGGCTGCGGCCCCAGGCCGTACACCTCCACCGCATATACCCCTTTCACCGGCGCCACCAGGCGCTTGAGCGGCAGGTTGGCGGTCGGGAAGCCGATGGTGCGCCCCAGCTCGTCGCCATGCACCACCCGCCCTGAAATACTGTAAGGGTGGCCCAGCAGGGTCTCCGCCAGCGGCAGATCGTCCTCGCTCAGCGCGGTGCGGATCGCGGTGCTGCTGATGCGCCGCTCGCCCTCGCGGAAGGTCGGGGTGCTGACCACCTCGAAGCCGTACTCTTTTCCGGCCTGCTGCAATAGCGGGAAATCGCCCTGACGCCCGGCGCCAAAGCGAAAATCATCCCCCACCATCAGGAATTTGACGCCCAGTTTTTCCACCAGCAGCTCGGCGACGAACGCCTGCGCGGTGTTGGCGGCAAAACGCGGATCGAATTTGACGCACAGCAGGTAATCGACACCCGCCTGCGCCAGGTAGTTGGCCTTGTCGCGCAGGCGCGTCAAACGGGCCGGCGCCTTGTCTGCGGCGAACATCTCCAGCGGCTGCGGCTCAAAGATCATGACCATCACCGGCAGCCCGAGGCGTTTCCCCTGTTGCTTCAACTGTTCCAGCAACGCCTGATGGCCGCGATGCACGCCGTCAAAGTTGCCGATGGTGAGCACGCAACCATGGTGGCGCGCCCGGATATTGTGAATGCCGCGAATTAGCTCCATAGCTGGCTCAAAACAGTGGAAATCGGCGGATTATACCTTGTACAGCCGGTAAGGTTAACCCGCGATTGGTGCCTTTATGTAATAGACATACCATACCGGAGATAATCTGCGCGTGAAACGGCTTCGCCGCAGTTTATCCGGCGCCGCCGGGCCGATTCTCGACCGCGGCCAACGGCTTGCGCCCGGTGCGGCAAAACATTGGCGAATTTTCTCGCGAAACACTGTATTCCCAAGAGCGAAGCTGGTAAAATCCTGCGCCATCACAACGTAGCGAGTGCCGCCTGTACAAACGGCGCTTATTTGCACAAATCCATTGACAAACGAAGGCTAAAAGGGCATATTCCTCGGCCTTTGAATTGTCCTCAATAGAATATATTTGGGAGTTGGACCTTGGCTAATATCAAATCAGCTAAGAAACGCGCCGTACAGTCTGAGAAACGCCGCAAGCATAACGCAAGCCGTCGCTCAATGGTGCGTACCTTCATCAAGAAGGTAGACGCAGCTATCGCAGCTGGCGACAAAGAAGCAGCACAAAATGCATTCCTGGTAATGCAGCCACTGGTGGACCGTCAGGCAGCTAAAGGCCTGATCCACAAAAACAAAGCAGCGCGTCATAAGTCAAACCTGACTGCACGCATCAACGCAATGCAATAAGCATTTCGTTATCTGCTTGATAAAAAAACCGGCTCAGGCCGGTTTTTTTACGCCCTGCGTTCAGCGAACCGCTAGCAGGAAAACAGCGCCGAGAAATCTTTGTTGCACACGCGCTGCACCGCCGGGTGCTGGATCATGCGCTCGGCGAAGATGATGTAATACTCCTCCTGCACGCTGTCGATGCGTCCGATCTCCACCACGTTGTCATCGTTGTAGGTATCCTGCGCATACAGCGTCGGCGCCACGAAAATCGCATTGTGGTACATACCGAAGGCCTTCATCAGCGCCGCATCGTCGAACTCGCCCAGAATCTCCACCTGGATGCCCTGCGTATTGAACCAGTTGAGCAGCTTGCGCCCCAGCATCGAACGGCGGCCGGGGATCAGCAGCTTGCGCTGTTCCAGGCAGGCCGGGAACGGCAGCTCCGGCGCCGGCTGGCGGCAGAAGAAACTGATGCCGCACTCGCCCAGCTTCAGCGAAAACAGCCCTTCCTGCTGGCTGGAGTCCACCGGGCAATCCGACAGGATCATATCCAGCTTGTGCTGGCTGAGCTGCTCCAGCAGCATCTCGTGCGTCGATTCAAAACAGCGCAGGTGGATCTGCTCGTTGTCCACCACCACCGCCGCCTCCAATACCTGGCTGACCAGCCGCTTCGACAGCGCATCCGCCACGCCGACGTCGAACAGCAGGTTGGACTCTTTGCGGTAGTTGACGATATCCAGCATTTCCTGGCTGAGCATAAACATCTTGTCGGCATAGCGGAACACCAGCTGCCCCAGTTCCGAAGGCACCAAGCCGCGCCCCTGGCGCTTGAACAACTTGCCGTCCAGCCGCTCTTCCAGCGCTTTGATCTGGCCGGTGATGGTCTGCGGCGTCAGGAACAACGCTTCGGCGGCGCCGACCACGGAGCCGGCCTTGCAGACCTGCCAGAAATAGTAAAGGTGATTAAAGTTGATATGCGACATCCTCACGAGCGGCTCTCCTTAACAACGTTTCGCAGCGGCAAACGGTGTGCCGTGACGAGCGACAAACTTCCTTTCCCTGCTTCAGACAACGTATAACCCCATTAGTCCCAACGAAGAACGGCCGAAGCTGCACATATTTTATACCGCGCAGCTCCGACCAGCCATTTTTTATGCGCCCCTGTCGGGCGCATTCAGGATTAACGCACGCGCGGCAACGCCAAGCGCAGTAATCCGTACCCGACTACCGCCGCAGCGGTGGAGCCCAACAGGATCCCCAGACGGGAATAGGTGCTGAGCGCCGCATCCGCATCGCCGAACGCCAGCGAGGCGATGAAAATCGACATGGTGAAACCAATACCACAGAGCACCGAAACGGCAAACACCTGTTTGAAGCCGATGCCCTCAGGCAAGCGGGCGATACCCATCTTCACCGCCAGCAGGCTGAAGAGGAAAATACCCAGCGGCTTGCCGATAAACAGGCCGGCCGCAATCCCTACCGGCAGCAGCGACGTCAGCCCTTCCAGCGATACGCCCTGCAGAGAAACCCCGGCGTTGGCGAAGGCGAACAGCGGCAGGATCATAAACGCCACCCACGGGTGCAGCTCATGCTCCAGCGTCTCCGACGGCGATGGCCCCTTCTTCACGTTCAGCGGGATCATAAAGCCGACAATCACCCCGGCCAGCGTCGCATGCACCCCGGACTTGAGGATCGCCACCCACAGCACCAGGCCGACCATCATGTACAGCGAGGTCTTGCCGACGCCGCGCCAGTTCATCACCGCCAGCAGCGCGGTCGCCGCCGCCGCCACGCCCAGCGCCACCATCGACACTTCGTGGGTATAGAACAGCGCGATGATGATAATCACGCCCAGGTCATCGATGATCGCCAATGCCAGCAGGAACACTTTCAGGCTGGTCGGGACGCGATTGCCCAGCAATGCCATCACGCCCAAGGCGAAGGCGATGTCGGTCGCGGCCGGGATCGCCCAGCCCTGGCGGGTGACTTCGTCCGCGCCGTTGAACAGCAGGTAAATCAGCGCCGGCGCCAGCATGCCGCCCAGCGCGGCGATCGCCGGAAACACCGCCTTGTCGCGCCCGGACAGCGAACCTTGCATCAGCTCGCGCTTGACCTCAAGCCCCACCACCAGGAAGAAGATGGCCATCAGCCCGTCGTTGATCCACAGCAGCAGCGGCTTGGCGATCTCCAGCGAAGCGATCTTCACCATCACCGGCAGATTAAGAAAGGCCTGATAGATCCCTTGCGCCGGGGTGTTGGCCATGATCAGGGCGACGATCGCCGCCGCGATCAGGATGATGCCGCCCGCGGCTTCCTGACGTAAAAATTGACGAATAATGTTGGTCACAATACGTCTCTCCAAATCTGTGCAAGGCGCAGCGCCCTGCGAACCACAGTCATGAAGTGAGTATAGATGGCGTTTTAGTTCGAAAAAATAAGTTTATAAATGCTAAATAACTCGAAAAAACCGATCAAAAGCACGAATAAGTCACATTTATGTTAGGGAATTAGCGGTTTGGCGCACAAATAAAAACCCCGGGACAAAAGCCCGGGGTTCGCACATAAGCCAACAGAAACAGAAGGTTAGCGAGTCAGATCGTCAAAGAACTTTTTCACCCCGTCGAAGAAGCTCTTCGAACGCGGGCTGTTCTTGTCACCGGACGGGCCACCCAGGCTCTCTTCCAGCTCACGCAGCAGTTGCTTTTGCTTGTCGTTCAGATTGACCGGGGTTTCCACCACTACGCGGCACAGCAGGTCGCCCTGGCTGCCGCCACGCACCGATTTCACGCCCTTGCCGCGCATGCGGAACAGCTTGCCGGTTTGGGTCTCCGAAGGCACCTTCAGTTTCACCCGGCCATCCAGCGTCGGCACTTCAATCTCGCCGCCCAACGCCGCCATGGCGAAGTTGATCGGCACTTCACAGTACAGGTTGTTGCCTTCACGCTCGAAGATCGGGTGCGCTTTCACCTGCACCTGAACGTACAGATCGCCCGCCGGTGCGCCGTGCTCGCCGGCTTCGCCTTCACCCGCCAGGCGGATGCGGTCACCGGTATCCACGCCGGCCGGAATTTTCACCGACAGCGTTTTGGATTTCTCTACCCGGCCATGACCGTGGCACTTGTTGCACGGATCTTTGATGATCTGACCGCGACCATGACAGTGCGGACACGCCTGCTGCACGGTGAAGAAGCCCTGGCGCATCTGCACCTGCCCCTGACCATGACAGGTTGGGCAGGTAACCGGTGAGCTGCCCGGCTTGGCGCCGCTGCCGTGGCAGACGTCGCACTCTTCGAGCGTCGGGATGCGGATCTCTTTGGTGACGCCACGTACCGCTTCCTCGAGGGTCAGCTCCATGTTATAGCGCAGATCGGAACCGCGGCTGGCGCGCTGACGGCGGCCTCCGCCGAAGATGTCGCCAAACACGTCGCCAAAGATATCGCTGAAGTCGGCACCGCCGCCAAAGCCGCCGCCGCCCATGCCGCCTTGTTCAAAGGCCGCGTGCCCATACTGGTCGTAGGCCGCGCGTTTCTGATCGTCGGTCAGGACTTCGTAAGCTTCTTTAACTTCTTTAAACTTGGTTTCGGCGTCTTGTTCCTGGTTGCGGTCAGGATGGTATTTCATCGCCAGGCGCTTGTACGCCTTTTTGATCTCACGTTCATCCGCCGTCTTACTGACGCCGAGAATCTCGTAATAGTCTTTCTTCGCCATTCTTTCGCTTACCCTTAACATGCGTGCACGGGCGCAGAGTTGCCTCGACGCCCGTGCTGGTTTCCGGGAGCGGCATCTCGCCGCCCCGTGCCCGCTTAAGGGCGATTATTTTTTGTCTTTAACTTCTTCGAACTCGGCGTCAACCACGTCGTCGTCTTTCTGCGCCGCGTTGTCCGCGCCGGCGTCAGCACCCTGCTGAGCCTGCTGCGCCTGAGCCATTTCCAGCAGTTTGCCGGAAACCTGCACCAGCGCCTGAGTCTTCGCTTCGATCTCGGCTTTGTCTTCGCCTTTCACCGCCGCTTCCAGATCTTTCAGCGCTGCTTCGATCGCCGTTTTGTCTTCCGCCGGCAGTTTGTCGCCCGCTTCTTCCAGCTGCTTGCGAGTGCCGTGGATCAGGTGATCCGCCTGGTTACGAGTCTGCACCAGCTCTTCGAACTTGCGGTCCGCTTCAGCATTCAGCTCGGCGTCGCGCACCATTTTCTGGATTTCGTCTTCGTTCAGGCCAGAAGATGCCTTGATGGTGATCTTCTGCTCACGGCCGGTGTTCTTGTCTTTGGCAGACACATGCAGGATGCCGTCGGCATCGATATCGAAGGTCACTTCGATCTGCGCCATGCCGCGCGGTGCCGCCTGGATGCCGTCCAGGTTGAACTGGCCCAGAGATTTGTTATCGCTGGCGCGCTTACGCTCACCCTGCAGCACGTGGATGGTTACCGCAGACTGGTTGTCTTCAGCGGTAGAGAACACCTGGCTGTGCTTGGTCGGGATAGTGGTGTTTTTGGTGATCAGCGGCGTCATCACGCTGCCCATGGTTTCGATACCCAGCGACAGCGGGGTCACGTCCAGCAGCAGAACGTCCTTCACATCACCGGCCAACACGCCGCCCTGTACCGCAGCGCCCACGGCAACCGCTTCGTCCGGGTTCACGTCTTTACGCGGCTCTTTGCCGAAGAAGTCTGCAACTTTCTTCTGCACCATTGGCATACGGGTCTGGCCGCCCACCAGGATCACGTCCTGAATGTCGGAAACCGACAGGCCTGCGTCTTTCAGCGCCACTTTCAGCGGCTCGATGGAGCGCGCCACCAGATCTTCAACCAGCGACTCGAGTTTGGCGCGAGTCACTTTGATGTTCATGTGTTTTGGACCGGTCGCATCTGCGGTGATGTACGGCAGGTTGACGTCGGTCTGCTGCGCGGAAGACAGCTCGATCTTCGCTTTCTCAGCGGCTTCTTTCAGACGCTGCATCGCCAGCGGATCGTTGCGCAGATCGATGCCCTGATCTTTTTTGAACTCTTCCACCAGATAGTTGATCAGACGGCTGTCGAAGTCTTCGCCACCCAGGTGGGTGTCACCGTTGGTCGCCAGCACTTCGAAGGTTTTTTCGCCGTCAACGTCGTCGATTTCGATGATGGAGATATCGAAAGTACCGCCGCCCAGGTCATAAACCGCGATGGTGCGGTTGCCGACTTCTTTGTCCAGACCGTAGGCCAGGGCCGCAGCGGTCGGTTCGTTGATGATGCGTTTTACTTCCAGACCCGCGATGCGGCCGGCGTCTTTAGTCGCCTGACGCTGGGCGTCGTTGAAGTAAGCCGGTACGGTGATAACCGCTTCAGTTACCGGTTCGCCCAGGTAATCTTCCGCCGTTTTCTTCATTTTCTTCAGCACTTCCGCAGAGATCTGCGGCGGAGCCATTTTCTGGCCTTTCACTTCCAGCCAGGCGTCGCCGTTGTCGGCTTCGACGATTTTGTACGGCATGATCGCTTTGTCGCGCTGCGCTTCTTCATCCTGGAAGCGGCGACCGATCAGGCGCTTGATGGCGAACAGGGTGTTTTCAGGGTTGGTCACTGCCTGACGCTTAGCCGGCTGGCCAACCAGAGTTTCACCGTCCTGGGTATATGCGATAATAGAAGGAGTAGTGCGGTCGCCCTCGGCGTTTTCCAGCACGCGTGCCTTGGCACCATCCATAATTGCTACGCAAGAGTTGGTAGTACCCAGGTCGATACCAATAATTTTGCCCATCTAAACGTCTCCACTAAAAAATTCATAATCAGTCAGGTTGCTAACCTATATGCGGGCGATTTTTTACTTTTCAACTGCCCGATATCTCAGTGCGACCCGCGGTTAGCAACTGCGGTTGCAAATAAGATGGGGCCATCCAATCCGGCATCAAGGGGCAAGGCGAAAAAAATTTCTTTTTTTATCGTCATTCAGATCATTGTTTCCGGCTGCGGGGATCATTATGATGCGCGCGCTCTGATGGAAAACTTCGATTTTTTGGCCATTCAGACCATTTATTATTTTACTTCGCTGTTTCCGTTAATTTTCTGTTATCGCAGAGGACTTATGCACACCAACAAGTTGGCGAATCCCGGCCCTCTCGGCCTGATGGGCTTCGGGATGACCACCGTCTTGCTGAACCTGCACAACGCGGGCTTTTTCCCACTGAACTCCGCCATCATCAGCATGGGAATTTTCTTCGGTGGCCTGGCCCAGATCCTGGCCGGTCTGCTGGAATACAAGAAGGGCAACACCTTCGGCATGACCGCGTTTACCGCCTACGGCAGCTTCTGGCTGAGCCTGGTCGGCCTGCTGCTGCTGCCGCGCCTGGGCCTGGCTGAAGCCACCGAGGCGCACGTGCTGGGCATCTACCTGGCGCTGTGGGGCGTCTTCACCCTGTTCATGTTCTTCGGTACTCTCGGCGCCAACCGCGTGCTGCAGTTCGTGTTCGCCAGCCTGACGCTGCTGTTCGCCCTGCTGGCCGTCGGCAACATCACCGGCAACCACGCGCTGCTGACCTTCGCCGGCTATGAAGGCATCATCTGCGGCGCCAGCGCCATCTACCTGGCGATGGCAGAAGTGCTCAACGAGCAGTATGGCCGCACCGTGCTGCCGATTGGCGAACCGGCTCCGGCTCGCGTCGCGGCATCGCCGGTCACGGCGTAATCGCCCCCCTTAACGAAAAGCCCTGCGATGCAGGGCTTTTTTTTAGCTGTAAGAATCGGCTTGCCGCTCTCCGGCTTCGCTGTTGAGGTCGCGATGCAGGTAGACACCGAGCAGCAGCCCGATCAGCGACAGCGCCAGTACGTAGTAAGCGGGCGCTAACGGGGTTAATTTCATGATCAGCGTCACAAAAACAGGGGTTAAACCGCCGAAAATAGCGTACGAGACGTTATATGAGAACGAGATGCCGGTAAACCGCACTTCCGCCGGGAATGCCCGCACCATCACGTACGGCACAGCCCCCACCACGCCTACGCTGAACCCCACCAGGGCATAGCAGGCGAACAGCATTTCCGGGCGTACGCCCACCGTTTGATAAAACAGCCAGCTGCAGCCGGCCAGCAGCAAACTGCCGACCACCAGCGTTTTGCTGGCGCCGAAACGATCGGCCGACACGCCGGCGACGATGCAGCCGGCGATCAGCATGATGGTGGCGATGCTGTTAGCCTGCAGCGTCAACGCCGGCGCGATGCCGAACTGTTTTTGCAGATAGGTCGGGGTCATCAGGATCACCACCACGATGCCGGCGGAGAGCAGCCAGGTCAGCAGCATCGATACCGCCACTTCCCGTTTGTAGTTGAGCACCACCGATTTCAACGGCAGTTCTTCGGCCAGCGCTTTACGCGCCTGCATCTCGATGAAGATCGGCGTTTCCTGCAGCCAGCGGCGCAGGTACATCGCCACCAGGCCGAACATGCCGCCCAGCAGGAAAGGAATGCGCCAGCCGCCGCCGGCGATGCTCTGCGGGCTGAGCGTGGTGTTGATCACCGTCGCTACCACCGAACCCAGCAGGATGCCGACCGTCAGCCCGGCGGTCAGCGTGCCACAGGCGAAGCCGATGCGCCGGCGCGGCACGTGTTCAGCGACGAAGACCCAGGCGCCCGGCACTTCCCCGCCGATCGCCGCCCCTTGCAGCACGCGCATCAACAGCAGCAGCAGCGGCGCGGCGATGCCGATGCTGGCGTAGGTCGGCAGCAGGCCCATCGCCAGCGTCGGCAACGCCATCAGCAGAATGCTCAGGGTAAACATCTTTTTGCGGCCGACCAGATCGCCGAAGTGCGCCATCACGATGCCGCCCAGCGGGCGGGCCAGATAGCCGGCGGCGAAAATGCCGAAGGTCTGCACCAACCGCAGCCACTCCGGCATGTCCGCCGGGAAGAACAGATCGCCGACCACGGCGGCGAAGAACACGAAGATGATGAAGTCGTAAAACTCCAGCGCGCCGCCCAACGCGGCCAACGTCAGCGTTTTGTAGTCTTGCCGGTTCAGCCGGCGATTAGTGTCGTGAGGCATAGGGCACCGTCGGTAAAGGCTGTAAAAATAAAAGCCGCAGGCTTTTTGTAAAAGAATCCTTACTATAGCGGCAAATTATTTTCACACCAGACGGACTGAAGCCGATGTCGCAGAACGCTGAAATTTAGAGGTTTATCTCGCGGCGTGCGCTCTTTGGCCGAAATGCTGCTACCACCGCGGCGTGCGTTTCGACGTAAGGCCCGTCGAGCAGTTGAATGCAATAAGGCACGCTGGCGAAGATGCCGTGTACCACCGCATTGCCCTGCTCATCCTTCACCCCTTCCAGCGTCTCCTTGATCGACTTCGGCTGACCGGGCAGGTTGATGATCAGCGCCTGTTTACGGATCGCGCCCACCTGACGAGAAAGAATTGCCGTTGGCACATAGTGTAGGCTGATCTGACGCATTTGCTCGCCGAAGCCGGGCATCACGCGATCGGCGATCGCCAGCGTGGCGTCGGGGGTGACGTCGCGGCGCGCCGGCCCGGTGCCGCCGGTAGTCAGCACCAGATGGCAGCCCATTTCATCCACCAGCTCACACAGCGTTTGTTCAATCTGCGTCTGCTCATCGGGGATCAGTCGGGTTTCCAGCTTGAACGGCGTTGCCAGCGCGCCGCTCAGCCACTCTTCCAGCGCCGGGATGCCTTTATCCTGGTAAACGCCGCCGGAAGCGCGGTCGGAAACGGAAACCAAACCAATACGTAAAATATCCATGCGTAACCTCTACTGCCTGATGGGGTCCGAACGGGTTCGTCCCCCGCTCTGTTGTCATTGCCGAGAGTATAAGGGCTTCCCCCGCCGGCGGGAGCGCCGGGCATAAAAAAAGGTGGCCTGAGCCACCTTTTTACTGTGCGATCTGCGGCGATTACAGCAGGTCGGCGATCATTTTTTCCAGTTTGCCCTGGTCTACGGCGAACTTGCGGATGCCGTCGGTCAGTTTTTCAACCGCCATCGGATCCTGGTTGTGCTGCCAGTAGAACTCAGGTTCAGTCAGTGCGGCAGGACGTGCCTTCACTTCACCGGTGTAAGACAGTTTGCGCTCCAGCGCGCCTTCGCTCTCCGCCAGCTCTTTCAGCAGCGCAGGGGCGATAGTCAGGCGGTCGCAGCCGGCCAGCTCAATGATTTCGCCGACGTTGCGGAAGCTGGCGCCCATCACCACGGTGTTGTAACCGTGCTGTTTGTAGTACTGGTAAATCTCGGTCACGGAGATCACGCCCGGATCTTCATGCGGCGCAAACTCTTTCTTGTCGCCGTTGGCTTTGTACCAGTCGAGGATACGGCCGACGAACGGCGAGATCAGGTAAACGCCGGCTTCGGCGCAGGCGCGAGCCTGAGCGAAGGAGAACAGCAGGGTCAGGTTACAGTTGATGCCTTCTTTCTCCAGCTGCTCCGCCGCGCGGATGCCCTGCCAGGTCGAAGCCAGTTTGATCAGGATGCGATCGTTGCTGATGCCGGCTTCGTTGTACAGCTTGATCAGGCGCTTGGCCTTGGCCACGCTGGCCACGGTGTCGTAAGACAGACGCGCGTCCACCTCGGTGGAGATGCGGCCCGGAACCAGTTTGAGGATCTCCAGACCGATGTTGACCGCCAGCTTGTCGGCGGCGTCGGCGATCTGCTGCTCGCGATCGCTGCTCTGGCCGCGCGCCCAGGCGATGGCTTCGTCAATCAGTTTGCGGTATTCAGGAATTTGGGCTGCATTGAGGATCAGCGAAGGGTTGGTTGTGGCGTCCTGCGGTTGATACAGCTTCATTGCCGCGATATCACCCGTATCTGCAACCACCGTAGTCAGTTGGCGCAGGGAAGTTAATTTGTCGGTCATGTTGGCATTATCTCATCGTTTGTGCATGAACTTTTGGCATTGTTCAACCATGCCCTGCCCTGATAATAACATGCGCCAAGCCCGGTGCAAGGCTGGAAAACCGCGGCGCGCAAGCATCTGTTTTATCCTTGGGCGAGCAACCGTTTACGCCGATATCTTTCGCCATTACCGAGCGGATGAAAAGGCAATAACGTGCTATCACCCGAATAAATTATGTTAAATTCGAAAAAATTGATGCAATTCGTCCGCTAATCTGCGAAAAATCTTAATCGACTGACGCCGGACCGATTCCAGCTAAGCTCTTGTAAAAAATAGGCCAATGTTTTTCACCTGCGGTGGATGCTGCCAGGTGCGCATTAAATTTCGATAAGAGGAGGGATCCCTTGACGGACCTGATGAATTTTATAAACAACATTTTGTGGGGGTCGGTGCTGATTTATCTGCTGCTTGGCACCGGCATTTACTTCACGTTGCGCACCCGCTTTATTCAGCTCCGCCACTTCAGCCACATGTTCTCGGTGTTGAAAAACAGCAATAAAAGCGACAGCGCCGGCATCTCCTCTTTCCAGGCGCTGTGCACCACGCTGGCCGCGCGCGTCGGCACCGGCAATCTGACCGGCGTCGCCATCGCCCTGACCGCCGGCGGCCCCGGCGCCATCTTCTGGATGTGGGTGGTAGCGTTTATCGGCATGGCCACCTCATTTGTGGAAAGCTCGCTGGCGCAGCTCTACAAAACCAAGGACGATAACGGCAACTACCGCGGCGGCCCGGCCTACTACATGGAAAAAGGCCTTGGCATGCGCTGGATGGGCGTGTTGTTTTCCATTTTCTTGATCATCGCTTTCGGTCTGGTGTTCAACGCCGTACAGGCCAACTCCATCGCGCAGGCCTCCGCCGTCGCCTTCCACTTACAGCCGCTGCATGTCGGCATCGGCCTGGTGGTGCTGAGCGGCGTGGTGATCTTCGGCGGCATCCGCTCCATCGCCAAAGTGGCCGAGCTGGTGGTGCCACTGATGGCCGGCGCCTACCTGCTGCTGGCCCTCTGGGTGATTGGCCATAACATCGAACACATGCCGGCGATCCTGACGCTGATCTTCAAAAGCGCCTTCGGCCTGCAGGAAGCCGCGGCAGGCGCGGTCGGTTACGGCATTTCTCAGGCGATGACTCAGGGCGTGCAGCGCGGTCTGTTCTCCAACGAAGCCGGCATGGGATCGGCGCCCAACGCCGCGGCGTCCGCCTCGCCTTATCCGCCGCATCCCGCCTCACAGGGCTACGTGCAAATGCTCGGGGTGTTTATCGATACCATCGTCATCTGCAGCGCCACCGCGGCGATCATCCTCTCCTCCGGCATTCTCGATCAGCCGACCGACAGCATCAGCGGCATCGATCTGACCCAGCGCGCGCTGTCGACCGCCGTCGGCAGTTGGGGCGCGCCGTTCGTCGCCATCGCCATCTTCTTCTTCGCCTTTACCTCGATCATCGCCAACTACGCCTATGCCGAGAGCAACCTGGTGTTCCTCGAGCACAACCACCCGGGCGGCCTGCTGATCTTCCGCTGCGTGGCGCTGGGCATGGTGATGTTCGGCGCGCTGGCGGAGCTGCCGCTGGTGTGGAAAATGGCGGATACCTCCATGGCATTGATGGCGATCACCAACCTGACGGCGATCCTGCTACTGTCGCGGGTGGCGCTGAAGCTGGCCGACGATTACCACCGTCAGCGCCGCCTGGGCAAACTGCCGACCTTCGATGCCAACCGCTACCCGGAGCTGAAGTCGCAGCTGGAGCCGGGCGTGTGGGACGATCAACAGCCGCCGCGCTGAATTTTCCGGGGCGTGTGCGATGCGCGCCCCGCCTATTGGACCGATTGCCCCTTTTTTCCGCGCTTTTTGCTACAGTATGCGCACTTGGATAAACAGGATCTGGCCATGCTCGTTATTATTTCCCCTGCAAAAACGCTCGATTACGAAAGCCCGCTGGCGACACAACGCTTCACGCAGCCCGAACTGCTGGACAAGTCTCAGCGGCTTATCAAAATTTGCCGCGAGCTGACGCCGGCGCAAATCGCCAGCCTGATGAGCATCAGCGACAAGCTGGCCGGGCTCAACGCCGCGCGCTTTAGCGAATGGCAGCCGAAATTTACCCCGGACAACGCCCGCCAGGCGCTGCTGGCCTTCAAGGGCGATGTTTATACCGGCCTGCAGGCGCAGGATTTCAACGAAGCCGATTTCGACTTCGCCCAACAGCATTTGCGCATGCTGTCCGGCCTGTATGGCGTGCTGCGCCCGCTCGATCTGATGATGCCGTACCGGCTGGAGATGGGCATCAAGCTGGAAAACCCGAAAGGCAAAGACCTGTACAGCTTCTGGGGCGATCAGATCACCCAAAAACTCAACGAAGCGCTGGAGCAGCAGGGCGACGACGTGGTGGTCAACCTGGCGTCCGACGAGTATTTCAAGGCGGTGAAGCCGGCCAAACTGCATGGCGCGCTGATCAAGCCGGTGTTCCTCGACGAGAAGAACGGCAAGTACAAGGTCATCAGCTTCTACGCCAAAAAAGCGCGCGGGTTGATGAGCCGCTTTATCATCAAAAACCGCCTGACGCGCAGCGAACAGCTGGTGGACTTCAATCTGGAAGGCTACGCCTTCGACGAAGCCGCCTCGCAGGGCAACGAGCTGGTGTTCAAACGCCCGGAACAGGCATAAAAAAAGCCGTCGCAAGACGGCTTTTCGCATTTTAGCCGGCCGAACGTCAGGCCGGCAGCCCCATCAGGAATTTGCGCAGCTCGCCGAAATTGGCCGGCAGCGTGTGCGACAGCAGCGGCAGATCGGCCCGCAGCGCCAGCGCTTTCGGCAACGGCAGTTCCTGGCCGAGGATCGCTTCCACGCTCTCTTTAAACTTGGCCGGATGCGCGGTGCCGAGGAACAGCCCGAACTCCCCTTCCTGCAGCTGATCGCGCAGCGCGCGGTAAGCGATGGCCGCATGCGGTTCGGAGATATAGCCCAGCTCAGCCAGTTCACGCATGGTGTCTTGGGTGGTCTCATCGCTGACCGCCGCGTGCCCCAGCTCTTTCAGTTGCCAGACCTTACGACGGAACAGCTCCTCCACGCGCGGCCAGTTGTTTGGCTGGCTCACGTCCATGGCGTTGGACAGCGTCGCTACCGTGGCGTGCGGCTGCCACTGGCCGCTGGTCAGGAAGCGCGGCACGGTGTCGTTGGCGTTGGTCGCGGCGATGAAGCGCTTCACCGGCAGGCCCAGCGATTTGGCCAGCAACCCGGCGGTCAGATCGCCGAAGTTGCCGCTCGGCACCGAAATCACCAGCTGATTGCGCGCTTCCTGCGGCAACTGCGCCACCGCTTCGAAGTAGTAGCAGATCTGCGCCAGCAAGCGGCTGATGTTGATCGAGTTGGCCGAGTTCAGGTGCAGCGCCTCTTTCAACTCCTGATCGTCGAACGCCTGCTTCACCAGCGCCTGGCAGGCGTCGAAATCGCCGTCGATCGCCACGGTGTGAATATTGCCGCCCAGGGTGCAGAACAGCTTTTCCTGCAGCGGGCTGATTTTGCCCTGCGGGTAGAGGATCACCACCCGAACGTTCTTCAGGCCATAGAAGGCGTGCGCCACGGCAGCGCCGGTGTCGCCGGAGGTGGCGGTCAAAATGGTCACCGGCTGATCGCCGGCCACTTCCGCCAGCATCTGCGCCATAAAGCGGCCGCCGAAGTCTTTGAACGCCAGCGTCGGGCCGTGGAACAGCTCCAGGCAAGAGACATCCTCGGTCACTTTCGCTACCGGTGCCGGAAACTCAAAGGCGGCCTGCACGCGTTTTTTCAGCGCCGCCTCCGGCACTTCTTCGCCAATAAAGGCCGACAGAATGCGGCTGCTACGGGTGACAAAGTCCTGCTCCAGCAGTTGGTCAATCTCGGTCAGTTCGAACTCCGGCAGCTCCAGCGGGAAGAACAGCCCCTGCTGCTTGCCCAGGCCTTGTTTGATCGCCTGCGCGAAGCTGACCTGCTCGTTGTGATCCTTAAGGTTGTACAGTTTCATGCGTTATCCCAGTAGTCGAGCGCCTGCGGTATCCAGACGGCAAATATGAACAAAACCTTCGTCGTTTTGCAGATAGTGTTGTTGCAGCCAGGCGGCCATGCGTTGCGCGGTGGCGCCGTCGTTGCAGACGGCGAACAGCGTCGGGCCGGAGCCGGAGATGCCGCAGGCCAGCGCGCCGATCTCCTGCGCCGCCTTGCGCGCTTCGGCGAAGCCCGGCAGCAGCCGGGTGCGGTACGGTTCGGCGATCACGTCCTTCATCAATTTGGCGGCCAGCTGTGGCTGCCGGGTGTGGCAGGCGTGAATAAAGCCGGCCAGATAACGGCCATGGCTGATGCAATCCTGGCGGCGGTACTGCGCGGGTAAAATGGCGCGCGCTTCGGCGGTGGAGACCTTGATGCCCGGATAGGCCATCACCCACAGCCAATCGTCGAAGCACGGCACTTCCTGGCTGATAATGCCGTCTTCTTCCAGCATCAGCTGCAGACCGCCCAGGTAGCAAGGCGCTACGTTGTCGTAATGCACGCTGCCGGAAATGCGCCCTTCCAGCTCGCCCATCAACCCGAGCATTGTGTTTTTGTCCAGCGGGCGATCGCAGTATTCGTTCATCGCCATCAGCCCGGCGACCACCGAACAGGCGCTGGAACCCAGCCCCGAACCGATCGGCATGTTCTTTTCCAAACGCATCGCCACCGGTACTTCGCGGCCGATCTCCTGGCAGAAACGCTCCCAGCATTGATAGACGATGTTCTCTTTCGGATCGGCCGGCAGCTTGCTGACGAAGCGCCCGGCGTTTTGCAGACTGAACGTCTCGGCGGCTTCCACGCTGACGCAGTCGCCCAGCAGCGTGCCGTCGATCGGCGAAACCGCCGCGCCCAGCACATCAAAACCGACGCTGACGTTACCGATCGAGGCCGGTGCATACACCTTAACCATATTAAACTCCCAACTTCCATGACAGTGTGCGCAGCAGATCGGCGAACACGCCCGCTGCGGTCACATCGTTACCGGCGCCGTAGCCGCGCAGCACCAGCGGCAGCGGCTGATAGTAGCGGCTGTAGAAGGCCAGCGCGTTCTCGCCGTTCTTCACTTTATACAACGGATCGTTGCCGTCCACCGCCTCAATACGCACCTTGCAGCGCCCTTCGTCGATCAGGCCGACATAGCGCAGCACCTTGCCTTGCTCGGCGGCGTTGGCCACGTTGCGCGCGAACTCTTTATCCAGTTCCGGCAACCGCGCCAGGAACTGATCCACGTCGCCCGTGGCGTCGAAGGACGGCGGCAGCACCGGCTCGACCTCGATATCGCTCAGCTCCAGTTTGTAACCGGCCTCGCGCGCCAGGATCAGCAGCTTGCGCGCCACGTCCATACCGGACAGATCGTCACGCGGATCCGGCTCCGTGTAACCGTTGGCCCGGGCCTGCAGAGTCGCCGTCGACAGCGACAACCCTTCGTCCAGCTTGCCGAAGATAAAGGACAGCGAACCGGACAGGATGCCAGAGAAACGCACCAGCTCATCGCCGGCGTTCAGCAGGTTTTGCAGGTTCTCGATCACCGGCAGACCGGCGCCGACGTTGGTATCGTACAGGAACTTGCGATGCGAACCGGCGGCGGCCGCGCGCAGTTGCTGATAATAGTTCATCGACGAGGTGTTAGCCTTTTTGTTCGGCGTCACCACGTGGAAGCCGTCCGCCAGGAAGTCCGCGTATTGATCGGCCACCGCCTGGCTGGAGGTGCAGTCGACGATCACCGGGTTCAGCAGGTGATATTCTTTCACCAGCCGGATCAGGCGGCCGAGATTGAACGGCTCCTGCGCGCCGGCCAGCTCGTCGCGCCAGCTGTCCAGCGCGATGCCGTGCACGTTGGTCAGCATCACGCGCGAGTTGGCGATGCCGCACACCCGCAGATCGATATGCTTTTGCTTCAGCCACGGCTGCTGGCGGTAGATCTGCTCGATCAACGCCCCGCCGACGCCGCCGACGCCGATGACGAACACTTCGATCACCTGATCGGTATTGAACAGCATCTGGTGGCTGACGCGCACGCCGGTGGTGGCGGAGTCATTGCTGACCACCACCGAGATTGAGCGCTCGGAAGACCCCTGGGCGATGGCGACGATATTGATGTTGGCGCGCGCCAGCGCGGAGAAGAAGCGCGCGGAGATGCCGCGCAGGGTGCGCATGCCGTCGCCGACCACCGAGATGATCGCCAGGCGTTCCATCACATCCAGCGGATCCAGCACGCCGTCTTTCAACTCCAGATAAAACTCCTCTTCCAGCGCGCGACGGGCGCGCTGCAGCTCGCCTTGCGGCACGCAGAAGCTGATGCTGTATTCGGAAGAGGACTGGGTGATCAGCACCACCGAAATGCCGGCGCGCGACATCACGGCGAACACTCGGGCGGCCATGCCGACCATGCCTTTCATGCCCGGCCCGGAGACGTTGATCATCGCCATGTTGTTCAGGTTGGTGATGCCTTTCACCGGCATCGCGTCATCGGTGCCGTCCTGACCGATCAGCGTGCCGGGGGCCTGCGGGTTGGAGGTGTTTTTAATCAGGCAAGGGATTTGGAACTGGGCAATCGGCGTGATGGTGCGGGGGTGCAATACTTTGGCGCCGAAATAGGAGAGCTCCATCGCCTCTTGGTACGACATCGATTTCAGCAACCTGGCGTCTGGCACGGTGCGCGGATCGCAGGTATAAACGCCGTCGACGTCGGTCCAGATCTCGCAACAGTCGGCGCGCAGGCAGGCGGCCAACACCGCGGCAGAATAGTCGGAGCCGTTGCGGCCCAGCACTACCAGCTCGCCCTTGTCGTTACCGGCAGTGAAACCGGCCATCAGCACGATGTGGTCAGCCGGGATCGCCGCAGCAGCGATGCGCAGCGTGGATTCGGCGATGTCCACGGTGGACTCCAGGTAGTGGCCCTGCGCCAGCAGTTTCTCCACCGGATTGATTACCGTGACCGGGTAGCCCTTGGCGCGGAACACCCCTTCCATGATGGCGATGGAGAGCTTTTCGCCGCGGCAGATGATCGCCGCATTGACGCTATCCGGGCACTGCCCCAGCAGCGAGACGCCGTGCAGCACTTGCTTGAGCTGCGCGAATTCCTGCTCGACCATGCCTTTCAGGCGATCGTACTCAAAGCCCGGCAGCGCCTGCGCCAGGCCGCTCAGCAGGTCGGCAAAGATCCGCTCTGCGTCGCTGATATTCGGCAGAATGTCCTGACCCGCCACCGTTTTTTCGATCATCGCCACCAGATGGTTGGTGATCTTTGCGGGGGCGGACAAGACCGTGGCTACCTGTCCCTGACGCGCGTTACTCTCCATGATGTCGGCGACGCGCAGAAAACGTTCTGCATTCGCTACCGAGGTTCCGCCAAATTTCAGCACTCGCATTTGTGATCTCTCCGAATTTAAGCCGAAAAAAAAGCCCGCACTGATTAGGTGCGGGCTTTTTTCTGTGTTTCCTGTGCGCGTCAGCCCGCCCCGTTACCTGTGGTATCGGTGGTGGTAATAATTGTGGTATTCAGGCTGATGTTGCGCATGTTGTCTGTCTGTCTCATGAAATGTTCTGTCCCCTCTATTGGTTAAAGCAATCGCTATCCCAAGTCAAACGATTTCTTTTTTTTGCTTATTTTCCGTTCAACGGCATCATTGCGCGATATCGCAGGTAAAAAGCAAGATGACAGAACAAAAACACGACTTAGCGGCAATTTACCAGTAGATCACACTGAGTAACCACCTGATGTAGCCGCTATCACTTGGCGAGTTTTTTTTCGATGTCGTGCAGCAGCGTATGCAACATCGCCGTATCTCGCTGTTGCAGCGCACCGAGGCGCTGATGCAGCCAGTCGCGCAATTTTTGATCGTCGCCGACATCCAGGGTATTCAACAAAGCATCGGCGCGGCGGCGCAGCGCCTTGAGTTGCCCTTCCGACGCCGTGGTTTCCGGCGCCGTGCTGACGCCCATCAGGCTCGCCAGTTGGTAGCAGTACACCATCACCGCCTGCCCCAGGTTAAGCGACGGGTAATCCGCCTGCATCGGCACGCCGGTCAGCAAATCCGCCAGCGCCAGCTCTTCGTTGGTCAAGCCGGAATCCTCACGGCCAAACACCAACGCGGCCTGGCCGACCCATTGCCGGCGCTCGCTCAGCTGTTCCAGCAGTTCAGGCGGCGTGCAGTAGTAGTGAAAACGCGCGCGGCTGCGGGCGGTGGTGGCGACGGTGAAATCCACGTCCGCCAGCGCCTGTTCCAGCGTGGCGAACGTTTGCACGCCGTCGAGGATCTCGCCGGCCCCGTGTGCCACCCAGCGCGCCGCCGGCTGCAGATGTGCCTCGCTGTCGACGATGCGCAACGAAGCGAAGCCCATGGTTTTCATCGCGCGCGCCGCCGCGCCGACGTTTTCCGGCCGCGCCGGAGCCACTAAAACAATATGAAGCTGCATCACTCATCCACCGAAGGCGAGCCTGCGTTTTTGACGATGGCGCAGCGCCCGCTTATATTTACAATTGCGTAACAATAAACGCGTTAATAGCAACAAACAAGGTTAAACGGCTCGTTGAGCTAATAAACCCGTCGTAATAGTCATTATTCGTGCTTATGTTTTACCTCATTTATTTATCAATGAGTTAAAACAACACGATGATCAATAAGCGAATAATTGTATCCTATCGCACGAGATAATGCTGAATCGTTCACAGAATTTGAGGTTCTGTGACTTAAACTGGCATTTCTGTAAGTGTTTTTCACAAATCTGTTAACGTGCTACAATTGAATTTGATATATGTCAACAAAGCGTAGTTTTGTTGGGTGATGAATTCGGCACGCGCTGTTATATTGCTGTTAATGGGGTTAGGATATGCGCCGTTTTGGCACCTCAGGGGTTGTAGGGAACGGCATCCCCACCAAGCTAGCGATCTTGTTGACATGAGATGGAAAGTGCATCAAGAACGAGTTTACGTACTTTAGTCATTTGCTGAGAGGGAACGTGGCGCTATCTCTGCCCTCCTCTAAGAAAACAGAGACTTCTGTACTTCCGATTTTCTATTTTGTTGGCAATTTTAGGTAGCAAATATGCAGACCCCGCACATTCTGATTGTCGAAGACGAGTTAGTCACTCGTAACACCCTGAAGAGCATTTTCGAGGCGGAAGGCTACATTGTTCATGAAGCCAATGATGGTGCAGAGATGCACAATATCCTGTCCGAAAATGATATCAATCTGGTCATCATGGACATCAACCTGCCGGGCAAAAACGGCCTGCTGTTGGCGCGCGAACTGCGCGAACAGGCCAGCGTTGCCCTGATGTTCCTGACCGGTCGCGATAACGAAGTGGACAAAATCCTCGGCCTGGAAATCGGCGCCGACGATTACATCACTAAACCGTTCAACCCGCGTGAGCTGACTATCCGCGCGCGCAACCTGCTGTCGCGCACCATGAATCTGGGCAGCCTCGGTGAAGAGCGTCGCCTGGTCGAGAGCTACAAGTTCAACGGCTGGGAGCTGGACATCAACAGCCGCTCGCTGATCAGCCCGGCAGGCGAACAGTATAAGCTGCCGCGCAGCGAATTCCGCGCCATGCTGCACTTCTGCGAAAACCCGGGCAAGATCCAATCCCGTGGCGAACTGCTGAAGAAGATGACCGGTCGCGAGCTGAAGCCGCATGACCGCACCGTAGACGTCACCATCCGCCGCATTCGCAAGCACTTCGAATCGACGCCGGACACGCCGGAGATCATCGCCACCATTCACGGCGAAGGTTACCGCTTCTGCGGCGATCTGGAAGAGTAATTCCAGCCTGCCGTCATGAAAACGGGGTTCAGCATGCTGAACCCCGTTTTTTTATTTCGTCTCAGCCCACGGCATGATCGGCACCGCGCTCAGCGCGTTCTTCGGCGAACCGTCGATCACCTTGTCGGAGTAGCTCAGGTAAATCAGCGAATTGCGCTTGGCGTCGTAGAAACGCACCACCTGCAGCTTTTTGAATACCAGCGAAGTGCGTTTCTGGAATACCACATCGCCTTCCGCCTTGCCGTTTTTGATCTTGTCGCTCAGCTCGATAGGCCCCACCTGCTGGCAGGAAATGGCCGCGTCGGCGGTATCTTCCGCCAGCCCCAGGCCGCCTTTGATGCCACCGGTTTTGGCGCGACTGATATAACAAGTTACATTTTTAACATCAGGATCGTCGAACGCCTCCACCACGATTTTGTGGTCCGGCCCCAACAATTTAAACACCGTATCAACGGAACCGACCTGCTCCGCCTGTGCGCTACCCAGGGTTGCGCAAACCAAACCGAATAATAATATCCAGCTTTTTTTCATTTACTTAACTCCGATATAACCATGCCGTGAAAATAGGCTCGGCGATCACCATTATTTATGTCTAAGCTCACGGAATCGGGTTTTTACGGGTCCGCACCGTCCGTTTTAGCACAGAGCGTGACAAAAATCTTTGAGAGTCGCGGAGGAAAAAAATTGCTATGATGCGGCGTCGTTATTTCTTTGCGCCCACTACGGTGTACCCCAATCCAACTCTGGCGCGGCATGCGCAGCAGAGGCAAAGAGTGCAACGCATAATGGCTCATGGATCGGTCTGATAGCGCAGCACCAGCGTGACGAATCAACAGTTCGGGTTCCTACCCCCAAGCTTTACGAGGAAGATCTATGGATCAAGCCGGTATCATTCGTGATCTGCTTAGCTGGCTGGAAAGCCATTTGGACCAACCCTTGTCGCTGGATAACGTAGCGGCCAAGGCCGGCTACTCCAAATGGCACCTGCAACGGATGTTCAAAGATATTACCGGTAATGCCATCGGTGCT
The DNA here is from genome assembly GCF_059740205.1 of Serratia sp. LTN-2. NCBI lineage: Bacteria > Pseudomonadati > Pseudomonadota > Gammaproteobacteria > Enterobacterales > Yersiniaceae > Serratia > Serratia sp. LTN-2. The sequence continues at coordinate 183,325 of NZ_JCAXDO010000008.1, forward strand.
TACATCCGGGCAAGGAGGCTGTCCAAAGCCGCCGTCGCGCTGCGTCTGACCGGCCGGCCGATTTTGGATATCGCCCTGCAATATCGCTTCGACTCACAGCAGACCTTCACCCGCGCCTTCAAAAAACAGTTTGCGCAAACGCCGGCGCTCTACCGCCGTGCCGAGGACTGGAACGCGTTCGGCATCTGCCCGCCGATCCGTCTGGGAGCCTTCACCCTGCCGCAGCCGGAGTTCGTCTCGTTGCCGGATAAGCAGCTGGTCGGCCTGACCCAAAGCTACTCCTGTACGCTGGAACAGATCACCACCGTGCGCACCGAATTGCGCTCGCAGTTCTGGCGCCAGTTCCTCGGGGACGTAGAAACCCTGCCGCCGGTGCTGTACGGGCTGCATCACTCACGCCCGAGCCAGGAGAAGGACGACGAGCAGGAAGTGCTGTACACCACGGCGCTGGAGCCGGATCAGGTGCCGGAAAAGGTACAGGACGGCCAGCCACTGGTGCTGCCGGGCGGCGAGTTTGCCATGTTCAGCTATGAAGGGCCTACCGAGGGTCTGCAAGATTTTATTCTGACGGTCTACGGCACCTGCCTGCCGGCGCTCAAACTGACGCGCCGCAAAGGGCACGACATCGAACGTTTCTATCCGAAAGGCGAGCGCCGTCCACATCAGGCGCCTATCGAGATCAAGTGCGATTACCTGATCCCGATTCGGCGTTAACGCTGCAGTTCGTCCAACGCGGGCATGTCCAGATGCGTGACATCGCCCGCCGTTTCAACGATCCAGCCGGAAGCCAGCCACGGGCTTTGCTGGTGGTCGACGCGCGACAGTGAGCAGTTGCGCAAGCGCAAACGGCGTTCCGCATAGGCCGGCAGCCCCAACACCGTACTGATCAAACACCCCAACGCGATGCCATGGCTGACGAGCAGCGGCTTGCTGCCTTCCGGCAGCATCAGGCAGCTCTCCAGCGCGGCGCGCATGCGCTCGCCCAGCTCCTCCATGGATTCGCCTTGAGGGATGCGGCCGTCAGGAGTACCATCGACCATCTGTTTGCGCCACTGTTCTTCCTGCGGCGTCAAACTGTCGATCAGGCGTTCTTCCAGAACCCCCATGTGCAGCTCACGCAAACGCGGATCGCAAATCACTTCGCAGCCGCAGGCTTCGGCGATGATCTGCGCGGTGCGGCGCGTGCGCCCCAGATCGCTGGTAATGACGTGCGTGATGCCTTCCTTGCTGACGCGCCTGGCGACCAGGCGAGCCTGGTGCTCACCCATGGCGGTTAACGGGCTGTCGGACTGACCCTGGATGCGGCGAGCCGCGTTCCATTCCGTTTCGCCATGGCGAACGAGGTATACCTGTAACATTTTTGTTTTCCGTTATACTGCGTGAAATTTGCGTTTATCCCCGGCCCGGCGGCGCTGTTGCCGCTGCCCGGCGTATCGGCCAGAAGGATATCAAACCCGTTATGTACCATGTTGTCGCTGCAACTACCAACCCGGCAAAGATCAAGGCTATTCAGTTGGCCTTCGATGACGTCTTTGGCGCGGACCAGTACCGCATTGAATCCGTCGACGTCGCCAGCGGCGTCTCGCTGCAGCCGATAGGCAATCACGAAACCCGCACCGGCTCGCGTCAACGCGTGATGGAAGCGCGCCAGGTCAGGCCCGAGGCCGATTTTTGGGTCGGCGTGGAAGCCGGGATTGAAGAGAATATGACCTTCGCCTGGATGACCGTCGAGAACCCGCACATCCGCGGCGAATCCCGCTCGGCGAGCCTGATGCTGCCGGAAGTCATCTTACAGGGTATTCGCGACGGCCGCGAATTAGGCAGCGAAATGGCGGCGATCACCGGTAACGCCGAGGTGAAGCGTCAGGGCGGTGCCATCGGCGTCTTCACCGACGGCCGGCTGAGCCGCACCAGCGTTTACCATCAAGCGTTGCTGCTGGCGCTGGTGCCGTTCCACAACGCCATCTATCAGCAATAGCGCAGAGCCTGCTAGGGCGCATCGTGCAGCAGCTGTTGCTCAAGCCACTGTTTCAGCGCGGGCGACGCCGCTTTCAGGCTGTTCGAACCGCGGGTGATGGTGGCGATCCCCGCGCCCAGTTCATTTTTCAGCTCGCGTTGGCTCATCTCGCCGCGCATCAATTCCTGAATGATCCGTACCCGGGTGCCCAGCGCGGTGCGTTCGTCCGGCGTCAGCATCAGCTGCAACAGCGGTTGATGCAGTTCTTGCGCAAACGAATTCTGCAGCAGCGCGACGAAGCGCAGCCAATCCTCATTGCCTTGTTCTGAAAGAGCGGGGTCGTTTAACGATAATTGCGTCATGGCAGCCACCATACTATTTAACTAGTACAGCAGCATACCATAGGGCCGTCAAAATCAATAACGTCTCTGCCACTCGGCGTCGGTCAGCACCTTGGCCGGCCGATGCGTCAGGTAGCGGTAAAACGCGTCATAAGCCAGCACGTTCTTGACGTAGCCGCGGGTCTCCGAGAACGGGATGCTTTCGATGAACGCCACCGGATCGATCCGCCCCGCGCTGTTGCCCAGCCAGGTATTCACCCGCGACGGGCCGGCGTTATAGGCGGCGCTCGACAGAATACGGTTGCGACCGAATTGCTGATAGACCGACTCCAGATAGCTGGTGCCGATGGTGATGTTGGTCTGCGGGTCGAACAGCTGGCTCGGACCAACATAGCCGGGAATATTGAACATCTGCACCGTATGCTGCGCGGTGCGCGGCATGACCTGCATCAGGCCCGAAGCACCGACCGGCGACTGCGCCTTCGGATTCCAGGCGCTCTCCTGGCGCGCGATCGCCATCGCATAGCTGCTGGTGATCCCCTTGTCATCGGTGGCGCGGCGGAACTCCTGCGGCCAGGCAACCGGGAAACGTTCCTCCAGGTGGTCCCACAGCTTGCCGACGATAGTCGCCTGCACGCTCAGATCGGCCCATTTCTGCTCAAAGGCGTAACGCGCCAGCGCCTCTTGTTCAGGCCGGCTGCGGCTGGCGACGTAGGAGCCCCACTCGCTGCGGGCCAGGTTGTCCATGTTCCAGTACATCAGCTCGCGCACCCGGGCGACTTCAGGCCCGTCGGTCAGCGACGCGCGCGGCTTGGCCGCCACCGCCACCATCACCGGGTAAGTGGCGTTCAGCTTCTGCGCCGCCACCATCGGATAGAAGCCGCGTTCGGTCATCAGGTTGCGCAACATCTCCTCGCCTTCGGCGCGTTTGCCTTCGTCCATCAGCTGACTGGCGCGCCAGTAGCGCCACTCATCCTTGTTGCGCGACTCTTCCGGCAAGCGTGCCAGCCAGGTCGCCACCCCCTGCCGATCGCCGTTACCCAGCGCCATGCGCACCCGGCGCTCCAGCAGCGAAGGCGAACGGCTGCGCAGGATCACCTGATCGCGCCATTGCGCCTGCTCGTAGGTGGCATCGCTGCCCATCAGGCGCCAGGCCACCGCCTCTTCCAGCCCCAGCCGCTCGTCGTCGCTCATTTTCTGCAGCCGCGCGAGCGTCGGGATCATCGCCCGCGCGTTTTCCACATCCTGCCGCGCCAGGCGTTCAAAGGCGATGCCGGTGGCGGCGCGGGTAAAGTCGGTCGGCCCCACGCTGCGGGCGAAGGCTTCCACGGTGGTCGGATCGTTTTGCAAGCGCACCAGGGCGTTGCCCATGGTCTGATAATCGGCCGGCAGCTGGCTATAGAGGTTGCTGACCAGCGAGCTGTTGCCCTCTTTCAGCGCCAGCTTCATGCGCGCCAGAATATCCAGCGGGGTCTGCTTGCCTGCGCCGCGCCAGACGCTGAACAGCCGATCGCAGGCACCCGGCAGCGTTTTGCCGTTCAGCCACAGCTCGTCAGCGCCGCTCCAGGCCGCCTGCTGATCGCCGGTGGCCCATTTGGCGTAGTAATAGTTGCAGCGTGCCGCCACCGGTTTGGGCGGCTGCGGGCTGAAAGCCAACAGGGTGCGCCAGTCTTCGCGACGCGCCAGTTCATTGACGAAGCGCGGCGCCAGTGATTTAGCCGGTGGCAGCGTCGGATTGCGCTTGATGAAGTCGTTCACCTCGGAGAATCCCGCCTGGCTCAAATCCTGAGTCAGCTCGCGGTATTCCAGATAAGGATAAAGCGGGTAATCGCGTAGCGTCGGCATCAACTGCGCCACCACGTCCATCTGATTGCCGTCCCACGCCTGCTTGATCTGCTGGTAGCGCTGACGCTGCGCATCCAGAGAATCCGCCAGCGCCGCGCCAGAAAACGCCGTCAGGCACAGCCCCATCGCCAACAGCCGTCGCTTGTCCACCTTGACCATCCTCGCTCTTTCCTCACAGGTTGTGCCGCAGGAGCCGCCCAGCTCCCCGGTGACCGCCGCGCCACGGCGCCGCGGGACAAAATAAAACCGGGCGCACGGCCCGGACGCAGATATCTACCATAGACAGCGCGATCGCCCATCCATTCAATACTGTAGAAGAAGAAGTGTATCGCCATGGCGGGAGCCAGGTAAAAAACGTTTACTTAGGCTGACAAATCAGGACGCCCGGCTATTTTCGTCAGCCGGATTTTTATTAGCCGACCTCGCAGCTCAGAGATAAGTAAAATACCTTTTAATTATTAGCTATCACATTATTGCATTTACAGGATGGCGCAACCGTTGCGCAAATCGCCTGACAGCTGGCCAAACGCGCCAACTTTGCAGAAAAGCGGTGGCAAACCCGAGTGGGCATTTTTATACTATCAAAAATAAGTAGGATAATTCCGAGAAAACAGCACATAAAGCGCCCAACGAAGACATCTTATAATACAATCCGCGCCAATTATGGGTTAGATAGTGTTCATTAGGCAGTGCAACTGACAGCTTTCAGCAAAACGATTGTCCCTGCAAGCGGGCCGGATTTTCCCTTGTCGGGCCACGGCCTGCGGGCGGTGGATCAGACCGGAATGGCGGGTGAAGATGGCGAATAACACCGCGATAGTGATGCGTTGCGCAAAAAGCCCCGTGCCGGGCTTCCTTGCCGCACGTCTGCATATCGGCCGCCTGTTGCTGATCGTCCTGTTGGTTCTGCTGACGTTGCCCGGACCTGCGCACGCCGCCGATGATCCCTATCAAAAGCGCACGCACGCCGTGACGACCGTGGTGGTAGGCATCATCAGCTACGCCCGCTGGTCGCGTGAACCCAATCCTATCCGGTTGTGCGTGACCGCACCCACCCAGTATGCCGAGGGGTTGTTCGATCCGATTCTGCTGAGCGCGCCGCGTCCAATTAAAACTGAACGTGTGCCGTTCGACAGCCCAACGCTGAGTACCGGCTGTGATGTCATCTATCTAGGGAACATCAACGCCGCGCAGAGACAAAATTTCATGCAGCGCATTTCCGGCAACTCCATTCTCAGCATCAGCGAGAACGATAGCGAATGCTCCGCCGGCAGCGCATTCTGCCTGCAGATCGATGGGGATCAGGCCAGCTTCAAGGTCAACCTGGACGCCCTGGCGCGCAGCGGCGTACGCGTTCACCCCAACGTGCTGCAACTGGCGCGCAAACAGGCGCCGCCGCTATGAGACTGTTGCGTAAAAACCGTTCCGGCAATGCGCGCCCGACGCTGGGCCGGGTGCTGCAGCGGGTGCATCTTGGGCTGGCGCTGATCGCCGTCGGCACCGCCGGCATCTTTTTGACGCTGGTGGCGCTGTTTGCGCTGCGCGCTTACGCCAACCACAACCTGCATCTGATCGCGCGCTCCATCAGCTATACCGTTGAAGCGGCAGTGGTGTTTGAAGATCGCGCTGCCGCGCGCGAGGCGCTGATGCTGATTGCGTCCAACGAAGAGGTGTCGGACGCGCGGATCCTCGACAATAACGGCAAGATGCTGGCCAACTGGCGCCATCCCACCGACGGGCCGCTACACGGTCTGGAGCAGATCGTCGCGCACTGGGCGCTGCCCGAGCCGGTCATCCTGCCCATCACACATGAGGGCAAGCAGGTCGGTCAGGTCTGGCTGAGCGGCAACGGCGGCAGCCTGTTGCGTTTCCTGCTGCGCGGCCTGGTCGGCATGATCGCCTGTCTGGTGCTCAGTACCCTGTGCGCCCTGGTGCTGTCGCGCCGCATGCTGGTCGGCATCGTCAGTTCGCTGGACGACATCGCCAACGTGGCGCATGCGGTACGCCGCGATCGCACCTTCGGCCTGCGGGTGCCGTCGGCGCCGATCGCCGAACTGCACGAGCTCAGCAACGACTTCAACGGCTTGCTCGACGAGCTGGAGGCCTGGCAGGCCCACCTGAAACAGGAGAACGACTCGCTGGCCCACCGGGCGACGCACGACAGCCTGACCGGCTTGCCGAACCGCGCCTTCTTCGAAGGACGGCTGAGCCGCGCCCTGGGCGATATCGAGCCGTCAGCAAAATTGGCAGTGCTATTTATCGATGGCGATCGCTTCAAGGAAGTGAACGACAGTTACGGCCACGCCGCAGGCGATGCGGTGCTGACCACCATCGCCGGGCGCATTCGCGCGCAGCTGCGCGAAACCGATCTGGTCGCGCGCCTGGGAGGGGATGAGTTCGCCGTGCTGCTGGCGCCGGTGCACAGCACGGAAGATGTCCTGCAGATCGCCGATAATATTATCGACTGCATGACGCAGCCGGTCATTTTACCGAACGACGAGACGATCATCACCTCTCTAAGTATCGGTATTGCGCTGTACCCTGATCACGCGGCGACGCCTCAGGGTCTTTTGCACGAAGCTGACGATGCAATGTATCAGGCAAAGCATCGTTATCACGGAGGCTGGCGGCTGGCGATACACAAATAAGAGCCGCAGCTATAACACTTGAACTAGGGATTTTGACTATGATACAGCAACTGTTTAAAGGCCGTTTTTCACTGTTGACGATGGTGTTCGTCGCCCTGCTGACGCTCGCCGGCTGCCAGAGCAAACCGCAGGGGCTGACGCCCGAGCAGGTCGCGCTGCTGCAGTCGCAGGGCTTCAAACTGACCGACAACGGCTGGGAGTTCGGCCTGTCGGATAAAGTGCTGTTCGGCAACAACATCGGCAAGCTGAACCCGGAAAGCACCGAGACGGTGCAGAAGATGGGGCGCGCGCTGCTGAGCGTCGGCATCACCAAATTCCGTCTGGACGGTCATACCGACAACTACGGCGAAGACAGCTATAACGACCAGCTCTCCCTGCGCCGCGCCGATGCGGTGGCCGATCTGCTGGCCAGCGTCGGCATTCCGCGCGCCAATATCGAAACCCGCGGCATGGGCAAACGCGATCCCGTCGCCGACAACCGCACCTCCAGCGGCCGCGCAGAAAACCGCCGCGTCGCGATCGTCGTCACGCCATAAGCCACCAATATGCGCCTTTATCGGCGCATAAACGGTTATACTTAGCGATCGCTGAGCGATGTCTGGGATCCGAGATCGAAACGGGCTACACTCATGCCGCCAGACATCCTATAAATACTGATATAGAGAGGCTTAGAGCAACGTGGCTCAATACGTCTATACCATGCACCGCGTCGGCAAAGTGGTACCGCCGAAGCGTCATATTTTGAAAAACATCTCCCTGAGCTTCTTCCCTGGGGCAAAAATCGGCGTACTGGGCCTGAACGGCGCCGGTAAGTCCACCCTGCTGCGCATCATGGCCGGCATCGATACCGATATCGAAGGGGAAGCGCGCCCGCAGCCGGGCATCAAGATCGGTTACCTGCCGCAGGAGCCGCAGCTTAACCTCGAACACACCGTGCGTGAGTCGGTGGAAGAAGCGCTGGCGGAAGTGGTCGGCGCGCTGAAACGCCTGGACGAAGTGTACGCGCTGTACGCGGAAGAAGGCGCAGACTTCGACAAGCTGGCCGCCGAACAGGGCCGCCTGGAAGAGATCATTCAGGCGCACGACGGCCACAACCTCAACGCACAGCTGGAGCGCGCCGCCGATGCGCTGCGCCTGCCGGATTGGGACGCCAAAATCGCCCACCTGTCCGGCGGTGAACGCCGCCGCGTGGCGCTGTGCCGCCTGCTGCTGGAAAAACCGGACATGCTGCTGCTGGACGAACCGACCAACCACCTGGACGCCGAGTCCGTGGCCTGGCTGGAACGCTTCCTGCACGACTTCGAAGGCACCGTCGTCGCGATCACCCACGACCGTTACTTCCTGGACAACGTCGCCGGCTGGATCCTCGAGCTGGACCGTGGCGAGGGCATTCCGTGGGAAGGCAACTACTCATCCTGGCTGGAGCAGAAAGATGCGCGTCTGGCGCAGGAAGCATCCGCCGAAGCCGCTCGCCGCAAATCGATCGAGAAAGAGCTGGAGTGGGTGCGTCAGGGGGCCAAAGGCCGTCAGTCCAAAGGCAAGGCCCGCCTGGCCCGCTTTGAAGAGCTGAACAACACCGAATACCAAAAACGTAACGAAACCAACGAACTGTTCATTCCGCCTGGCGCACGCCTGGGCGATAAAGTGGTCGAAGTCAGCAACCTGCGTAAGTCCTATGGCGACCGCCTGTTGATCGACGACCTGTCGTTCTCGGTGCCAAAAGGCGCGATCGTCGGCATCATCGGCCCGAACGGTGCGGGTAAATCCACGCTGTTCCGCATGATGTCCGGCCAGGAGCAGCCTGATTCCGGCAGCATCGTGCTGGGCGACACCGTCAAGCTGGCATCCGTCGATCAGTTCCGCGACAGCATGGACGGTTCGAAAACCGTCTGGGAAGAAGTCTCCGGCGGGCAGGACATCATGCGCATCGGCAACACCGAGATGCCAAGCCGCGCCTATGTCGGCCGCTTCAACTTCAAGGGCGTCGATCAGGGCAAACGCGTGGGCGAGCTGTCCGGCGGTGAGCGTGGCCGTCTGCACCTGGCCAAGCTGCTGCAGGTTGGCGGCAACGTATTGCTGCTCGATGAACCGACCAACGACCTGGATATCGAAACCCTGCGCGCTCTGGAAAACGCCCTGCTGGAATTCCCTGGCTGCGCCATGGTGATCTCGCACGACCGTTGGTTCCTCGACCGTATCGCCACCCATATCCTGGACTACCAGGACGAAGGCAAGGTGGAATTCTTCGAAGGTAACTTCACCGAGTACGAAGAGTACAAGAAGCGTACGCTGGGCGCCGACGCGCTCGAGCCGCACCGCATCAAGTACAAAAAGATCGCCAAGTGATCCGAAAGGCGCCGCATGCGGCGCCTTTTTTTATGCCCGTATCCGGCGATACTCGCGCGGCGAGCACGCCATCACTCTCTTAAAGGCGTGGCTGAACGCGCTGTCTGAATCGTATCCCAAGCGCTGCGCGATGGCGGACACCGGTTCGCTGCCGGTACGCAAAGCCCGTGCAGCCAACAGCATGCGCCAGCGCGACACATACTCTAACGGCGCCATGCCGGCCTTCTGCTTAAAGCGCAACGCCAACGTCGAGCGGGAAACGCTCGCAGCGGCGGCCAGCGACGCCACCGTCCAGCGCCGGCCAGGATCAGCATGCACCGCCTGCATCGCGGCGCCGATGCGCGGATCGAACAAGGCGGGCAGCCAACCGGACGCCACGCTCTCTTCTCCCATCAGGTACATCCGCAGCGCCTGAGTCAACATGATCTGTCCCAGATGGTGTACCATCGAGGCACTGCCCGGCGAAGGCTTCAGCAGCTCGTCCGCCAGCCGCTGCAACGCCCATTGCAACACCGCGGCCTCTTCAGTGCCGCCTCGAATCACCATCAGCGCCGGCAAAGTACCCAATAACCGCTCCACCTCTTCGCCAAAGGTAAAACGCCCGCCGATAAACAGACAATCCTCCGCCTCGCCACAGCTCGCCACGCCGTTTTTTGCCTGCAGATAAAGTGCGTCAGCATCGAGTGCCGGCAGCGACAGATCGCTGCCAACGGTGACCGGCAAGCTGCGGGTCAGCAACAAACAGTCGCCGGCCGCCAGCCACAGCGGTTCGGCCAGCCCTTCCGCCGCCAGCCAACAGCCGCCACGCACCACAGCGTTGAACTTCCCGCTCTGCGGCGCAGGAAAATGAACAGCCCAGTCGCCGCCGGCCTTCAGGCCGCCGAAAAACGCATTCTGGCTGTTCAACGGCGCAAGCACTTCCGATAAAGGATCCATACCCTCTCCCCCTAAGGCCCTTTCAAGAGCATAGCCCGTGCGATGCCCCAGCCAAAGGTTTTAGGACGATGGCGACAGAAATTAGGTTTTTGTTGCATTCAGCCGCCGATAACGCCGACTTACACTCCCAGTGTCACAGTCAACTGCAGCGAGGAATTCCCAATGAACAGACAAGTGCCCCTCAACTCCGGCTTCAACGCTACCACCACCGCCGCCGACGTGCTCAAAGACCGTCAACTGGCCGGCATGACAGCGCTGGTGACCGGCGGTCATTCCGGCCTGGGGTTGGAAACGACTCGCGCTTTGACGCAGGCGGGGGCGAAGGTGATCGTCGCCGCCCGCGACCCCGTTATCGCCCACACGCGTCTGGCCATCGCCGGCATCAGCAACGCTGAGGTTTATGAGCTTGATTTGGCCGATCTGAGCAACATCAAAGGGTTCACGCAACAACTTCTGGCGACAGACGTCCACCTCGATATGTTGATCTGCGGCGCCGGCATCATGGCCTGTCCTGAAACCCGTATCGGCCCAGGCTGGGAGGCTCAATTCGCGATCAACCACCTTGGGCATTACGCTTTGGTGAACCACCTCTGGCCGGCGTTGATGGGCGACGCCCGCGTTGTCGTCATCTCCTCTTCCGGTCACCATGCCAGTGCCATACGCTGGAATGACGTCCAATTTCACAGCGGCTATGACAAGTGGCTGGCCTATGGCCAATCGAAAACCGCTAACGCGCTCTTCGCCCTGCAGCTTGACAAGCTGGGGAAAAACGCTGGCGTGCGCGCCTTCTCGCTGCATCCCGGCATGATCCCAACGCCGCTGCAGCGCTATCTCTCGCAGGAAGAGATGCTCGCGTTGGACTGGATCGACGCCGACGGCAAACCCGCTCACCCGGAAATGCTGAAAACCCCGCAACAAGGCGCGGCAACCCAGGTTTGGGCGGCGACATCGCCTCAACTCAATGGCCTTGGCGGATTGTATTGCGAAGATTGCGATGTCGCCCGGCGCAACGATGACAACGGCGTTTCCTTCAGCGGCGTAAAAAGCTACGCCGTCGATCCTGAACAAGCCCAACGCCTGTGGAAACTGTCGGCGCAACTCACCGGTGTCGATGCCTTCGGCAAGATTTAAACAGGGGACCTTCTATGCAGAATCGTCAAATCATCCTCGCTAAACTCCCGCAAGGAAAGCTGACCCTCGATTGTTTTCAGACTCGAGAGGCCCCCATGCCGCTCCCCGGCCCCGAAGAGGTGCTGTTGCGCACGCTTTACGTGCCACTGGATGCGGCCAGCAGAGCCTGGATGCAGGGCGTCACCTATCGTTCCGGATTGCAGGCGGGAGACGTCATGGCCGCAACCGCGCTGGCCGAAGTCGTCGAGTCGCGCTCTCCCCTGCTGGCCGCCGGAGATTTAGTGCTGGCGGAAACCGGCTGGCAAACCTTTGCGGCCGTACCGGCGGCTGGCGCGCTCAAGCAGTCGGACATCGTTCCGCATACGCACTTGCTCAGCGTTTACGGCGTGCCTGGACTCACCGCTTACTTCGGTCTGCTGGAATGCGGACGCCCAGAGGCCGGTGAAACCGTCGTCGTATCTGCCGCCGCGGGGGCGGTCGGCATGTTCGCCGGACAAATCGCCCGGCTTCGCGGCTGCCGCACGGTGGGCATTGCCGGCGGCGGCGCCAAAACGGCTCTGCTGACGGACAGACTGGGTTTCGACGCGGCGATAGATTATAAGAAGGAAAATCTGCATGACGCCCTGCGCCGCTCATGTCCCAACGGCATCGATGTGCTGTTCGATAACGTCGGCGGCGATATTTTGGCGGCCAGCCTGCCGCATATGGCGAAGCATGGACGCATCGTTTGCTGCGGTGCGGTGTCGCAGTACGATACGGCCTCCCCGCCGGCAGCGCCTGCCGGAATACCCGGTTTGTTGATCGTCAACAGTTTGACGATGCGGGGATTCCTGTTGGCCGATTTCCTTCATCGGCAAGAACAGGCGCTGGCGGCACTCGCGGCCTGGGTCACTGAAGAAAAACTCGCAATTATCGAAGACCTGATCACCGGTTTCGAGCTGCTGCCCGCCGCACTGATCGGCCTGCTGGCGGGCGAAAATAGAGGGAAACGCATCGTTCAGGTGGCGCGGCGCGCCGCCTGAACCTAAAAGGCTCTGCGCGCGCCCGCCGTCACTCCCGCGCCAGCTCGCGCGCGTAGTCGTCGAACGCCGGGTGCTGCAGCACCACATCAATGAAACAGGCCAGCGCCGGGGAGTTCAGCTTGCGGCTCGGGTAGACCAGATACAGCTCGTTGCCCTCTGCACGCCACGCCGGCAGCACTTCCACCAACAGCTTCTGCGCCACCACCTCACGGCTGAGAAACGCCGGCAGCAGCGTAATGCCGGCGCCGGCGATAGCGCATTCGCGCGCATACAGCAGGTTGTCGGTGGTGTGCGCCAGCGGCAACTGCCAGCGGTAGTAATCGTCGCCGCAACGCAGGTTCCAGGCCGTCCAGGCGCGATGGGCGATGCAGCGGTGCTGCTGCAGCTGTTGCGGATGTTCGATCGGCGGGTGCTGCGCCAGATAGGACGGCGCAGCCAGCAGATAGCGCGGCGCATAGCCGAGGCGGCGGCCGATCAGCGAAGAATCCTGCGGCTTGCCGGTGCGCAGCGCGGCGTCGAAACCTTCCTGCACCAGATCCACCATCGCGTCGGACACCGACACCTCCAGCGAAACGTCCGGGTACTGGCGTTGAAAATCCGCCGCCAGCCGCGCCACCAGGGTCGCGCCCAGCCCGGCCGGCGTCGAGATGCGCAGGCGCCCGCTCGGGTTATCGCGCAGCCGCTGCAGCGCCAGATCGGCCCGCTCGGCGGCGGACATCATCGCCTGACAATGCTCCAGATAGCGCTCGCCGGCGAAGGTGAGATTTAACTGGCGCGTGGTGCGATTGAGCAGCCGTAGCCCCAGCGTCTGCTCAAGCTGGCTGATACGCTGGCTGACGCTGGATTTCGGCAGCCCAACACGCTGCGCGGCGGCGGTGAAGCTGCCGCATTCCGCCACCAGCGCGAACAGCGCCATGTCCTGCAGCTGTTTGAATTCCATTGTTCACCTTAAACGAACACTCAGTTAGATATTGTCCATCTTATCACTCCACTATCGCGGGTCTACACTGTGGGCATCATTTGAAAGGAGTACAACCATGTCGATAAAAGCCATTGCCGTAGACCCGCAGAACCCTGCCGGTTTCATCGAAATCTCACCGGAGATGCCGATTCCCGGTCAGTACGATCTGCTGGTGGAAGTGAAAGCGGTGTCGGTTAACCCGGTGGATACTAAAGTGCACGCCGGCCTGCAGAAAAGCGGCCTGCAGCAGCCGCGCATTCTCGGCTGGGACGCCAGCGGCGTCGTGGTGAGCGCAGGCAGCAGCGTCAGCGGCTTCAAGCCCGGCGATGAAGTGTGGTACGCCGGCGACATCACCCGCCCCGGCAGCAACAGCAGCCACCAACTGATCGACTCACGCATCGCCGCGCACAAACCGCGCAGCCTGAACTGGGCCGAGTCCGCCGCCATGCCGCTGACCGCCCTCACCGCCTGGGAGGCGCTGTTCGAACACCTGAATATTCAGGACGCGCCGGAGCACAAGACGCTGCTGATCATCGGCGGCGCCGGCGGCGTAGGCTCGTTGGCGATCCCGCTGGCCGCGCTGCGCAGCAAGGTGAAAGTGATCGCCACCGCCTCAAGGCCTGAATCCGCCGCCTGGTGCCTCGAACGCGGCGCCGATCTGGTGGTGGATTACCGCGATTTGAAGGGCAACCTGGCGCAGCACGGCATCGAGCAGGTGGATTACATCCTGTGTCTGAACGATACCGACGGCCATTGGCCGGCGATGGCCGAGCTGGTCGCGCCGCTGGGCCATATCTGCACCATCGTCGAGAACGCGCAGCCGCTGGACCAAAACGCGCTGAAGCTGAAGAGCGCCGCGCTGCACTGGGAGTTCATGTTCACCCGCAGCATGTTCAGCACCCCGGACATCGCCCAGCAGGGCAAGATCCTGCAGCAGGTGGCGCAGCTGCTGGACGACGGCAAGCTGAGCACCACGCTGAGCGAAACCCTGCACGGGCTGACGGTGGAAACGCTGACCGCCGCGCATCAACAACTGCTCGGCGGCCATATGCAAGGCAAGCTGGTCATCGCGTACTGAGCCAACTCGCGGCGGCGCACAGCGCCGCCGTTACTGCGGCCGCACGAACCCGACGCATAGCCGTTGCTCATCGGCGTGCGGATCGGAACGGAACGTCATGTTCTGCTGCCAGTCGAGGCGCATCTTCGGCCAGTGGGCCAGCTCCCCGCCGAAATCGCTGTGCGCGCAATCGTCACCCAACCGGCCGAACAGGGCGACGCCATGCGGGGCAATCTGCGGATAGCTGATGTTGACGTTGTAGATATTTGGCCGCGCATGATTGGACCAGCGCGTAATGGTTTGTGGCCGGGAATCGGCATACACCGTCATCCATTGCGACAGATACTCACCGCCGACGTAGCGCAGATCGACGCCATAGCGCTCCCGCCAATGCTGTTCCACTTCACTGCTGAAGGCCTTGATGCCCACCATCTTCTGGCCGGCGTTGCGCACATTGCCCACCATCACTGCGGCATACCCCAAATAGACCGCCAGCGCCGCGCACATCAGCCCAATGGTCGCCGCGCGCAGCGAACGCACCGGCGGTTGACGCACGCAGCCGACCAGCAGCGCGGGCGCCAGCATGAAGAACGGCTGCAGCCACTCGGTCAGCCGGCCGCCGACGTTGAAGGAAAACCAGAAGGTGATGATGCCGAGCGGCAGCAGGTAGATCCACAGCAGCACCCGCATCGGCAACGCCTTCGGCCAGGCCAGCACCGCCCCGCTGCGGCGCAGGATCCACCACAGCACCAGCGACGGATAGAACACCAGCAGCAGCGACTGCAGCATGTCGAGATTGAGCTGCATCTTGATCTGTGAATCCACCCACTTGAAGGCGGCGAAGTCGTGATTCCACAGCCAGACCACGTTCGGCAGCACCAGCGCCAACCAGATCGCCACCGCCAGATAGAACTGCGGCTGGCGATAGCAGCGGCGAACCTGCGGCACGAACAACGTCGACAGCGCCGCGAAGTAAACGAAGGCGAAGGTCGAGTACTTGGCCATCATCGCCAGACCGGCGACCAACGCGAAGGCCGGCCACCAATTGGCCGAACGGGAGATCGCCATATGGAAGAACAACGCCATCCACGGCCATAGCATCACCAACAGGTAATTGTCGTTATAGGGAATGATGTCGAAATTGATGATGCCGGACAGGTTGAGCGTCAGCAGCGCCATCCAGGCCAGCGAGGTGCTGCCGCTCAGGCGTCGCGCCAACAGCCAGACGCCCAACATGCCGATGGCGATGGCGATGAAGTGCCCGCCATACCAGTAAACGTTTAGCGGCAGCCACGACAGCCAAATCGCCGGATGCATCGCCGCACCGACCAGCCACGGGTTTTTCGGTGAGCCCCACTCGCCGTTGAGGCCCCAGTTGAGCGCCTCGACGGCGTCGTAAGGCAGGGTAGGATCAAGATGAACCGTCAGCAGCGTCCAGGCTGCGGCATAGCAGACCAACCAGAGAGCAAGTAAGCGATAAGACATGTCTTCTTCTAAGCGTTATTGTAAAGAAAATCTTAACTTAGTCGCTGTCGAATGAACCATGTTTAAACAAGCCGTTAAATGTGCGCCCGGGTGACGTTTCTGCCGCCGCGATCGCACATTCCGCTAATTCTGCTCAGCCTGCGGCGTGGCGAGAAGCGGGCGCGCTCAACCGGCCGGCGTCCGCCGCCAGCAGCTGTTGCACCAGCTCGACGCAGCGCAGGAAACGCTCCTCGTAATCGCTGGATTCAACGTGCACATACTCGATATTGTTGGCGCGCAGCATCTCCTCCAGCAGGCGCTGGAACGCCAGCCGATCGGCGGTGCTGCCGAGGCTGCGCAGGCCGTCCGCCACCCACGGC
Source organism: Serratia sp. LTN-2 (assembly GCF_059740205.1). Taxonomy (NCBI): domain Bacteria; kingdom Pseudomonadati; phylum Pseudomonadota; class Gammaproteobacteria; order Enterobacterales; family Yersiniaceae; genus Serratia; species Serratia sp. LTN-2. The sequence continues at coordinate 199,413 of NZ_JCAXDO010000008.1, forward strand.
GTATTGTTTTCCAGCAGGATCACCAGATCGAAACGGTATTCGTCGATCAGCGCCTGCACGAAGGGGTGTTCACGCCCTTCGTACTTTTTGCAAAACGCCTGGGTGGTGACGAAATCGGTATCGATAAACGCCACCTTGTTGGCGTACTTGACCGCAAAATCCACGTATTGCGCCTGCCCGAGGGCGATTTTGTCATAGTCGGAGTACTGCAGCGCCATCTCGTCGCCGCCCAGATGCGAAAACACATAGTCGCGGCCATATTCCCAGGCGCTGGTGGTGTTGAAGATGTTGGCCAGTTTGTTGACCAGCGTCGACTTGCCGCTCGATTCGCCGCCGAGGATCGCCACGGTACGCACGAAGAACGGCTTCACCTCGGTCGGGATGTAATCCCAATAGCGGAACGGATCCTGGCGGATCTGATTGCCGCTGATGTTCATGAATGAACGCTCGGGGTCGACCAGAATGGTTTCGATGCCCAGATGCTCGCGGTAACGCGGCGCATCCTGCGCTTCGCTGGAATAGATGAAGCTCGGCACGATGCCCTTCTGTTCCATAAAGGCCTTCATGCCGTCGCTCCATACGTTCCAGCCGTGCGGGTAGGGTTCGATGCCCTGCTCGTCGAATGAGTGGATATGGATGTTTTTCTGGTACTTGAAGGTCTGCAGCAGCCAGCGCAGGCGATCGCTGACCGTCGGCTGTTGCGACATCGAACTGTTCTCGAACAGTTCGCGGTCGCGCGGCTCGTCGTGGCACAAAATGACGTGCAGCTCATCCACCTGGCTGCAGGCGCGCTGGATCAGATAGATGTGGCCGGTGTGCAGCGGGTAAAATTTACCAAACACCACACCGACTTTGACCTCTTTACGCGGGAACTCAAGCCCGAGAAAACGGTGCAGCGCCTCCAGCTTTTGCGCGCTCGGGCTTTTGATCTTGTCGTTCAACAGCTGGCTGAGATAGCCTTTGGTCATGCCGCTGGCATCCGCCACCTGCTGCAAAGTACAGCCTTTTTGCTTGATGGACGTCTTCAGGTAATCAAATTGCGGCATGGCCACCTCCGTTTAGTATGCTAAACAAAATAGCATATCTCTCTCGCCGCCGGCGACATTAATAAAACTCTTCCAGCACGTCCAGTGCGTCCGCCAGCTTCTTGACCCCGAACACCTGCATGTTGGCCGGCGGCTTTTTCGGCATATTGCCGTGCGGCACGATGGCGCGCTTAAAGCCGTGCTTGGCCGCTTCGGAGATGCGTTCCTGACCGCTCGGCACCGGACGAATCTCTCCCGCCAGCCCCACTTCGCCGAACACCACCAGATCGTTCGGCAATGGCCGATCGCGCAGGCTTGAAACCAACGACATCAGCAACGCCAGATCGGCGCTGGTCTCGCTGACCTTCACCCCGCCGACCACGTTGACGAACACGTCTTGATCCGACATCTGCAGCCCGCCGTGTCGATGCAGCACCGCCAGCAGGATCGCCAGGCGGTTCTGTTCCAGGCCCACCGCCACGCGGCGCGGGTTGGACATCATCGAGTGATCCACCAGCGCCTGGATCTCCACCAGCAGCGGCCGGGTGCCTTCCCACACCACCATCACCGAGCTGCCGGAGGTGACTTCATCGCCGCGGCTGAGGAAAATCGCCGACGGGTTGCTGACTTCGCGCAGCCCCTGTTCGGTCATAGCGAACACCCCCAGCTCGTTGACCGCGCCGAAGCGGTTCTTGTGGCTGCGCAGGGTACGGAAGCGGGAATCGGCGTCGCCGTCCAGCAGCACCGAACAGTCGATACAGTGTTCCAGTACTTTTGGCCCGGCCAGCGAGCCGTCTTTGGTGACGTGGCCGACCATCACGATCGCCACGCCGCGCGTCTTGGCGAAGCGCGTCAGGTAGGCGGCGGTTTCACGCACCTGCGCCACGCTGCCCGGCGAGGACTGAATGTCCGCCATGTGCATCACCTGAATCGAGTCGATCACCATCAGCTTCGGCTGTTCCTGCTCGGCGATCAGGCAGATCTGCTCGATGCTGGTTTCCGACAGCATGTTCAGGCCGCCGGTCGGCAGCCCCAGACGGTGAGCGCGCATCGCCACCTGCTGCAGCGACTCCTCGCCGGTGACGTACAGGGTTTTCATCTGTTCGGACAGCTTGCACAACACCTGCAGCAACAGGGTGCTCTTGCCGGCGCCGGGGTTGCCGCCGATCAGAATCGCGCTGCCGGGCACCACGCCGCCGCCCAGCACGCGGTCGAACTCGAGAAAGCCGGTGGTGAAGCGCGGCAGCGCCTCTAGGCTGATTTCCGACAGCTTCTGCACCTTGCTGACGCCGGCGTCGCCGGCATAGCCGCTGAGGCGATCGTTGCGCGCCGCTGCGGGCGACGCGGCCAAACGCACTTCCGTGATGGTGTTCCAGGCATGACAGGCGCTGCACTGCCCCTGCCAACGCGGATAGTCCGCCCCGCACTCATTGCACACAAATGCCCGTTTTGCCGCTTTTGCCACGTCTTACCTCAATCTTTCGTTATCGCACTTCGTGTTTCAGGCTGCCGGTGAGAATGCACAGCACGCCCATCAGATCCGCATGCCGGATCGCCACCTGCGCTTTTTCATATACTTTCGGTTTGGCGTGGTAGGCGATGCCCAACCCCGCCGCCTGCATCATTTTCAAATCGTTGGCGCCGTCGCCGATGGCCACGGTTTGCGCCAGCGGGATCTCCAGCTTCTCCGCCAGCCGCAGCAGCGTATCGGCTTTGAACTGCGCGTCCACCACCGGCCCCAGCACTTCGCCGGTCAACTTGCCGTCGCGAATCTCCAGCTCATTGGCCGCCGCCGCCACCAGCCGCAGCCGGTTGCGCAGATGTTCGGCGTAGTAGGTGAAGCCGCCGGAGGCGATCGCCACATGCCAGCCCATCGCCTGCAGTTTACCCACCAGGCTGGTCAGCCCCGGCATCAGCGGCAGCTCGTCGCGCACCTGTTTGAGGATGTTGGCGTCGGCCCCTTTCAGCGTGCCGACGCGCTGACGCAGACTGGCGGTAAAGTCCAGCTCGCCGCGCATCGCGCGTTCGGTGACTTCCGCCACCTGCTCGCCGACGCCCGCCAACTTGGCGATCTCATCGATGCATTCGATCTCGATCGCCGTCGAATCCATGTCCATCACCAGCAGCCCCGGCGTGCGCAGGTGCGGGATCTTGCCGAGCGGCGCCACGTCCAGCCCGTTCTCCGCCGCCAGCAGCTTGGCGCGCGGCGTCAGGGTGCCCGCCAGCCGCACCACCTGGTAGTCGTCCACGCCCCAGGCGGTGACGATCACCATCGCCGCGCCCAGCTTGCGTTGAAATTGGGTAATGCGCGCCTTGTCCAGTTTTCTGCCGTACAACAGCCACCCGGTATTGCCCGCCCGGTAATCGAGCGGCATCACTTCGTCGCCGCTGAGCGAAAGGGGAAGACCCGGCCATTGAGAGATCTCCGCCGGAAGATCGCAATAGGTCAGACTGTTTGACATCATTGACTCCTGAATGGACAAAAACGCTGCATGATAAAACGACGCATCAAGCTATCCTATCGCCAGCGGTTCTGGCAACATAAAGTGTCCCCGATGCCCAAGGAACCTGCATGGCCCGCGCTAAACTGAAATTTCGCCTGCACCGCACCGCTATTATCCTGATTTGCCTGGCTTTGCTGGTGTTGCTGATGCAGGGCGCCTCTTATTTTAGCCTGAGTCACCAAATGGCGCGATCCGAGCAGGTTGAAGAGCTGGCCCAGACGCTGACCAAACAGGTCGCCTACAGCCTGGCACCGCTGCTGGACGACGACGGCAACAACCCGCGCATCGACGCCATCCTCAAGCAGCTCACCGATCACAGCCGCATTCTCGACGTCAGCGTTTATCAGTTGGACGGCACACTGGTCTCCCACGCCGGGGAACAGATAAGTATACGCGATCGCCTGTCGCTCGACGGCAAACGCGCCGGCAGCTACTTCAACCACCAGTTGGTCGAATCCATTCAGGGCAAAGACGGCCCGATCGGCTTTATCCGCATCACCCTCGACACCCACGTGCTGGCGACCGAATCCAAACAGGTGGACAACACCACCAACCTGCTGCGTCTGATGATCCTGCTGGCACTGGCGATCGGCATCATTCTGGCGCGCACCCTGCTGCAGCACCGCCGCAGCCGCTGGCAGCAGTCGCCGTACCTGTTGACCGCCAACACGCCGTTGGCAGAAGGCAATACTGTGGAAGACGACGAAGAGGATGCGCCGGAGAACAAGCAGGAAGCGCCGAAGAAAGAGTGACTCAGGCCAGGTGAAGTGAATAGATTGACAGGCGGGCGCCATAACGACGCCCGCCGGGGTATTAGGCTTTGTCGCCCAGCAGTACGGATTCCAGCGCGATAACGATCATTTCGTTAAAGGTGGTCTGGCGTTCCGCTGCAGTGGTCGCTTCGTGACGCAGGATGTGGTCAGACACGGTGCAGATGGTCAGCGCTTTACAGCCGAACTCTTCATACAGCTCCGCCGCCACGCCGTAGATGCCGGCCGCTTCCATTTCCACGCCCAGGATGCCGTACTTCTTCATCACCTGGAACATATCCGGATCCGGGGTATAGAACAGATCGGCGGAGAAGATGTTGCCCACGCGCGCCGGAATGCCCTGCGCCGCCGCGGCGTCGACCGCGTTGCGCACCATGTCGAAGTCGGCGATCGCCGCGTAGTCGTTGTCCTTGAAGCGCAGACGGTTCACCTTGGAGTCGGTGCACGCGCCCATGCCGATCACCACGTCACGCAGTTTGATATCGTCACGCACCGCGCCGCAGGAACCCACGCGAATGATCTTCTTCACGCCGAATTCGGCGATCAGCTCGCGCGCATAGATGGAGCAGGACGGGATGCCCATGCCGTGGCCCATTACGGAGATGCGGCGGCCTTTATAGGTGCCGGTGAAGCCCAACATGCCGCGCACGTTGTTCACTTCCACCGCGCCTTCCAGGAAGGTTTCGGCGATGTATTTTGCGCGCAGCGGATCGCCCGGCATCAGTACTACGTCAGCGAAATCACCCATCTCAGCATTAATGTGCGGCGTAGCCATAATTCTCTTCCTTTAAATCGTATTAAATAGCGTTAAACGTATAAACCGTGGCATGTCAGACGGCGGCCAGCTGCGCCGCCGTCTGAGACTCACGAATTAAAACATGCTCTTACCGTAATCCATCGGCGACAGGCCAAAATAATTGGCGACGGTCTGGCCGATGTCGGCGAAGGTCTCGCGGTGGCCCAACGAGCCCGGTTTCACTTTCGGGCCGTAGACCAGCACCGGGATATGTTCACGGGTGTGGTCGGTGCCTGGCCAGGTCGGATCGCAGCCGTGGTCGGCGGTGAAAATGATGATGTCTTCATCTTTCACCAGCTTCAGCAGCTCCGGCAGGCGGCGGTCGAACAGCTCCAGCGCGGCGGCGTAGCCCGCCACGTCGCGGCGGTGGCCGTAGGAAGAGTCAAAGTCCACGAAGTTGGTGAACACGATGGTGTTGTCGCCGGCCTTTTCCATTTCCGTCAGGGTCGCGTCGAACAGCGCATCGATGCCGGTCGCTTTCACCTTCTTGGTGATGCCGACGTTGGCGTAGATGTCGGCGATTTTACCGATCGACACCACTTCACCGCCCTTCTCGTCCACCAGCTTTTTCAGCACGGTCGGCGCCGGCGGCTCTACCGCCAGATCGTGACGGTTGCCGGTGCGCTGGAAGTGACCCGCTTTGTCGCCGACGAACGGACGCGCGATCACGCGGCCAATGTTGTAACCGCCTTCGGTCAATTCTTCACGCGCGATTTCGCACAGCTCGTACAGGCGCTCCAGGCCGAAGGTTTCTTCATGGCAGGCGATCTGGAACACCGAGTCGGCGGAGGTGTAGAAAATCGGCTTGCCGGTTTTCATGTGCTCTTCGCCCAGCTGATCGAGGATCACGGTGCCGGATGAGTGGCAGTTGCCCAGGTAGCCCGGCAGGTTGGCGCGCTCCACCAGCTTATCCAGCAGCTCCTGCGGGAAGCTGTTGTGCTCGTCCTTGAAGTAGCCCCAGTCGAACAGTACCGGCACGCCGGCGATTTCCCAGTGGCCCGACGGCGTGTCTTTACCGGAAGAGAGCTCGCTGGCGTAAGCATAAGCGCCGATGATATCGGCATTGCGATCCAGCCCCTGCGGGAAGTTGCCGGTGGACTCTTCCGCCGCTTTGCCGAGACCCAGACGGCTCAGGTTAGGCAGCGTCAGCGGGCCCTGACGGCCCACGTTGGCTTCACCGCGCGCGCAAACCTCGGCGATGTGGCCCAGAGTGTCGGAACCCTGGTCGCCAAAACGTTCGGCGTCTTCGCTGGCGCCGATGCCGAAGGAGTCCAATACCATAATAAATGTGCGTTTCATCTGTGCTCTCCTGCGTGTTCTCACGCTTTGGACGGCCGCGAAAAAGCCGCGGCCGTTCCTGATTCTTGGGTTATTCCGTGATGCGCTTATACACCACCGGCGTCGCTTCCGGCGCCTTATCGCTCAGCGTCATCGCGCTGCGCACCGCATCGGCCGCCTGCTGCCAGCTCTCTTCATCATTGGCGTGGATCATCGCCAGCGGCTGCTGGGCATCCACCTTATCGCCCAGGCGCGCCACCTCGGTCAGACCGACGCTGTAATCGATGGCGTCGCTCGCCCGGCGGCGGCCGCCACCCAGCGAAACCACCGCCATGCCCAGCGCGCGGGTATCCATAGCGCTGATGATGCCTGGCTTTTCAGCATACACCGGCTTGCTCAGCGTCGCCGCCGGCAGATAGCTATCATAGCGTTCGACGAAGTCTATCGGCCCCTGCTGCGCCGCCACCATGCGGCCAAACACCTCCGCCGCCTTGCCGTTGTCCAGCACCGCCTGCAGTTTGGCGCGCGCGTCGGCCTCGTCTTGCGCCAGGCCGCCGGACAGCAGCATCTCGACGCACAGCGCCAGCGTCACTTCCAGCAGACGCGGATTGCGGTATTCGCCGGTCAGGAAGCGCACCGCTTCGCGCACTTCCACCGCGTTACCGGCGCTGGAGGCCAGCACCTGGTTCATGTCGGTCAGCAGCGCGGTGGTCTTGCAGCCCGCGCCGTTGGCCACGCCGACGATCGCCTGCGCCAGATCTTGCGACAGGGCGTAGGTCGGCATAAAGGCGCCGGAACCGACCTTCACGTCCATCACCAGCGCATCCAGCCCTTCCGCCAGCTTCTTGGCCAGAATGGAGGCGGTGATCAGCGGGATCGAATCCACGGTGGCGGTAATGTCGCGGGTGGCGTAAAAACGTTTGTCTGCCGGCGCCAGCGAGCTGGTCTGGCCGATGATCGCCACGCCGACGTCCTGAATGATTTTACGGAAGGCGTTATCGTCCGGGAAAATATTGAAGCCCGGAATGGCTTCCAGTTTGTCCAGCGTGCCGCCGGTATGCCCCAGGCCGCGGCCGGAGATCATCGGCACATAGCCGCCACAGGCCGCCACCATCGGGCCGAGCATCAGCGACGTCACGTCGCCCACGCCGCCGGTCGAATGCTTGTCGACGATCGGGCCATTCAGCGCCAGGCTCTTCCAGTCCAGCACGGTGCCGGAATCGCGCATCGCCATGGTGAGCGCCACGCGCTCCGGCATGCTCATGTCGTGGAAATAAATGGTCATCGCCAGCGCGGCGATCTGCCCTTCCGACACCACGTTGTCGCGAATGCCGTTGATGAAAAAGCGGATTTCCGCTTCGCTTAACGGCTGGCCGTCGCGTTTTTTACGAATAATTTCTTGAGCCAGGAACAAGGCATCCCCCTGTGTCGCCGAGAGTCGGTGCAGACGGGCGCGCCTGGCGCCCGCCAACGAAATCGATCAGTAGCCGCCACCGGCGGTCTGGGTCTGGTGGCCCAGCGCGGTCAGCAAGCTGGCCAGCAGACTGGAAGCGCCAAAGCGGAAATGCCGCGCGTCGGCCCAGCCCTCGCCCAGAATACGATCGGCAAGTTGCAGATAATGCAGCGCGTCTTCCGCAGTGCGCACGCCGCCGGCCGGCTTGAAGCCCACCGTCTTCGCCACGCCCATATCGCGGATCACCGACATCATCAGCTCGGCGCTCTCCAGTGTGGCGTTAACCGGCACCTTGCCGGTGGAGGTCTTGATAAAGTCAGCCCCGGCCTTGATGGCGATCTCGGACGCCTTGCGGATCAAATCGGCCTGTTTCAGTTCGCCGGTTTCGATGATCACTTTCAGCAGCACGTTGGCCGCCTGGCAAGCCTGTTTGCACTGTTTCACCAGCTCGAAGCCAACCTGCTCGTTGCCGGCAATCAGCGCACGGTAAGGGAACACCACGTCCACTTCATCCGCACCATAGGCGATCGCCGCGCGGGTTTCCGCCAGCGCGATGTCGATATCGTCATTGCCATGCGGGAAGTTGGTCACGGTGGCGATACGAATGTCCGGCGTGCCTTGCTCGCGCAGCGCCTTACGCGCCACCGGAATAAAACGCGGGTAAATGCAGATGGCCGCCGTGTGGCCGGCCGGGCTGTTGGCCTGACGACAGAGCGCGATCACTTTCTCATCGGTATCGTCATCATTCAGCGTGGTTAAATCCATCAGGTTCAGCGCACGTTGCGCTGCTGCGGTTAATTCGGTCATAAAACTCTCCAACTGAGTACCTGGGTGTTGGCGAGCGGACTTGGTTCCATGAAGATAGCGCTGGGGAACGGCGTTCCCGCGGCGGCAACTGAGATCCTTCTCACCGCACATGGCCACCCGCCTTGCGGCCGGCCAGTAATAGCTATTTGAACACGAATGCCGGGGGCGATTCGCGTTCAGCGTCACACTATATGAAATAGCACTGTAACAGACCGGAATTATATGTGAAGAACATCACAAAATAACGCGATATCGTTCACAAATTCGCTAAAGAAGCGGCTGAAGATCGCGGGTGCGGCAAGCACCCGCGTTGCTTAGAGTATAGGCGGAGTCCCGCGATCGGTCGCACCGTCGCGGGCTCTGGGATGGCTTACAGCGCCAGGAAGAAGCCGGCGATGGTGGCGCTCATCAGGTTGGAGAGCGTGCCCGCCGCCACGGCCTTCAGGCCGAAGCGCGCGATGTCGTGACGACGGTTAGGCGCCATGCTGCCCAAACCGCCCAGCAGGATCGCCACCGAGGAGAGGTTGGCGAAACCGCACAGCGCAAAGGAGATGATCGCCTTGGTGTGGGCCGACAGCACCTGCAGGCCTTCCGCCGCCACCACGTCGTCCGGACGCAGATAGGCGCCGAAGTTCATGTAGGCGACGAACTCGTTGACGATGATCTTCTGGCCGATAAACGAACCGGCGGTCATCGCCTCGCTCCACGGCACGCCGATCAGGAAGGCGATCGGCGAGAACACCCAGCCGAGGATCAGTTCGAGCGACAGCTGCGGATAATCGAACCAGCCGCCGATACCGCCGAGAATGCCGTTAAGCAAGGCGATCAGCGCGATAAACGCCAGCAGCATCGCACCGACGTTCAGCGCCAGCTGCATGCCGGAAGCCGCACCGGAAGCCGCCGCGTCGATCACGTTGGCCGGACGATCTTCTTCGGCGATCAGCTTCATCGCATCGTCTTTATCGTGGGTCTGCTCGGTTTCCGGCACCATCAGCTTGGCGAACAACAGCCCGCCCGGCGCCGCCATGAAGGACGCGGCGATCAGGTATTCCAGCGGCACGCCCATCTGCGCGTACCCCGCCAACACCGAACCGGCCACCGAGGCCAGGCCGCCGCACATCACGGCGAACAGTTCCGATTGGCTCATGGTGGCGATATACGGACGCACCACCAGCGGCGCTTCGGTCTGGCCGACGAAAATGTTGGCGGTCGCCGACAGCGATTCGGTGCGCGAAGTGCCCAGCAGCTTATGCAGGCCGCCGCCCAGAACGCGGATCACCAACTGCATGATGCCGAGGTAGTACAGCACCGCAATCAGCGAGGAGAAGAACACGATCACCGGCAGGACGCGCAGCGCGAACACGAAGCCACCGCCGCCGAACACCTCGAACATCTTGTCGGACACCAGCCCGCCGAAGATGAACGAAATGCCCTGATTGCCGTAGGCGATAACGTTTGCCACACCGTTAGACATACTGCCGAGGATGCTGCGGCCCAGCGGCACGTACAGCACCAGCGCACCGATGCCGACCTGAATGATGAACGCCCACACGACGGTGCGCAATTTGATGGCCCGGCGGTTGCTGGAGAGCAGCACCGCAATGGCGATCAGCACCGCCATGCCAACCAGACTCATGATGAGTTGCATGCAAAGTTTCCCTGTTGCAAAAAATAAAATACATCCCTGCTCATGAAGAGAGGTCTGCTATTGGAGAGTTTCGGGGGGGATTATACTGAGCGAGGTCACCCTCGCACCGATTTATGTCACAAATGTATACAACGAGACGCAAATGAAAATCTTATAACGTGACGCAGGTCACGTTATGGTCATCTCAGTTCGGCATGGCGAACAGCGCCTGAGTATTGCGTTGCAGGTGGGCGGCGATCTCGTCGGCCGGTTCCGGCCGCAGCGCGCACAGCGTTTGAAACACCTCGGCGGCGCGTTCGGGGCGATTCGGCTGCCCCTGATAGCCGGCCAGCGGCATATCCGGCGCATCGGTCTCCAGCAGCAGCGCCTCGAGCGGCAGCTGCGCCATCACGCCGCGCGTTTTCTGCGCCCGCTCATAGGTGATAGTGCCGCCCACGCCGATATAATAGCCAAGGCGAATAAACGCCTGTGCCTGCGACAGGCTGCCGGCGAAGCCGTGCACCACGCCGCGACGCGGCAGCTGTATGCGCCGCAGCGCCGCGGCCAGCTGATCGTGAGTGCGGCGCGAGTGCAGGATCACCGGCAGGTCATGCTGTTTCGCCAGCCTCAGTTGGGCCAGCAGCACGCTTTGCTGCCGCTCGAACTGCGGGTTGTCCATATACAGATCGAGCCCGATTTCCCCCACCGCCACCAGCTTGTGCGGCCGTTCGGCCAGCAACGCCGCCAGCTGTTCCAACTGCGGTTCATGATGCTGCGCGATATACAGCGGGTGCAGCCCCAGCGCGGCGAACAGCGGCGCGTGCTCCTGCGCCAGCCGCAGCACCCGCGCGAAGCGATCGGCGGTAACCGTCGGCACGATGATGCGCTGCACGCCGGCGTCGGCTGCCCGCGCCAGGCTCTCGGCCTCATGCCCGGTAAAGGGTGGGAAATCGAAATGGCAGTGGGTATCGGTAAAGGCGTAACTCACAGCGCGCCCCCTTCACCCGGCGGCAGATCGCCCGGCAGGATAATTTTCGGCGCCGCCACCGCGGCCTCCGGCTGCGCGCCCAGATCGGACGGCATGGCGATATCGGTCACGATCGGCGAAGGCATTCTGACGTTCTCCGGCTGGATCAGACGGCGCGACAGCGATTTCTTCACCTTCATGCCGTCCGGCTCCGGCTGCGCCATCCACTGGCCGACGGTGGCCAGGAAGTAACGGCCGCAGCGGCGCCCCAGATGATAATCCTGATTGAGCGAACCCAGTCGGCTGCCCAGCGCATTGCTGGCCAGCGGCTTCGGTGGAAAGATTTCGAAGATGCGCAGCTTGCCCGGCGGCTTCTCGATAAAGCGCTGGATGCGGTGGTAGCTTTGCTCGTGGTGCTGCAGGATGCGCACCATCTGCTGCAGACTGCTGTCGCTCAGCCAGTGCTCCATGCGCTTCATCCACTGCGGGGTGTAGTACATCTGCGAAGGGACGGTGCGGATCACCACGATGGTGTCGGCGCCGCGACGGTAGGCCTCTTCCACCGGGATCGCATCGCTGATGCCGCCGTCCTGATAGCTGACGCCATCCAGCTCCACGCCCTGACGATAAAAGCCGGGAATGGCACTGGACGCCTTGATGGCCGGCAGCCAGCGTTCACGCTGCGCCGGCAGATAGGTCGGTTCAAAATCATCGCTGCGGCAGGCGCACAGCAGGAACTCGCGCCCATCGGTGAGGTGTTGTTCCGCCACGTCCATCGCCAGCGGCATCTGTGCCGCCGCCGTGTCGACCAACCAATCGAGATCGATCAGATGCCCGCCGCGTACGAAACGCAGCGGATTGAAAAATTGCGCCGACGTAGTGTAACGGGTGATCACTCGACGCGCGTAGCCCATCTGGCCGCAGATGTAGGCGGACAGATTTTGCGCGCCGGCAGACGTGCCGATCAACAAATCGAAAGGGTTAAAGCCCGCGCGCTGAAACTCGTCCAACACGCCGGCGGTGAAAATGCCGCGCTGGCCGCCGCCTTCGCAGACCAACGCCATTTTTCCTGGCCGAAAGGGTTTAGACGCCAGCGGTTCTATATTGCCGAGCGTGATGGGTATTCTGTATCCCAACTTGGCATCCTCAGTGAGACGTTTTTTCCGAGGATACCGCGTCTCGCTCTCTTCCGTAATCCTCTTGCAGCACGCCGGCGAGGAAATCATTGCTGCCGACCAGCCAGGCGCAATCGCTGCCGGACCATTCGGCCCACGCCTGCCATACCTGGCCTTTCAGCTGTTTCCAGCGTCCGACGACGATATCGCTGTTCATGGCCGGCCCTCCCGACGTGAGAAAAGGAATTAAGCTTTGTTACAGTTTACAGGAAAATGCCGGCCGGCTAAGGGCGCCGGCGGCCGGTGAATAGGCTGACCAGGAACAGGATGATGCCGACGACGAACACCACCTTGGCGGCCCAGGCGGCGGTACCCGCCAGCGAACCGAACCCCAGCGCCGCAGCGATAAGCGCGATGACTAAAAAGATAATGCCCCAACGAAACATAAGCTTCTCCTTACCATTGTGAAAAAATCGCTGCTGTCTCCCGCCCCGACAACGGGGCATCGACGGCAAATCAGTTTCTTTTTTTGGTGGTACACGTCGGGCCGCCTTCACGGCCCGACAGATGCGGCTTGTTGTGACTTGTTACGGGCGCCTGGCGGGATTACTGCTTGACCACCAGGTCATTTTTCACGCTTTTCACGCCGTCGATGGCCTTGGCGATGCTTTCCGCACGCTCAGACTGCGCCTGCGTTTTCACTTCGCCGGAAAGCTGCACCACACCGTCGGTGGTTTCCACTTTCACATTGCGCGACGGCACGATGTCGTCGGCCAGCAACTTGGCTTTCAGCTCGCTGGTGGTGGCGGTGTCGCCGGCATACGATTTGATCGACTGGTTGGCTTCATCTTTCACGTGCAGCTTGTCGCTGACGGTCTTGACGCCTTCCACCTTACCGGCAACCGCGACCGCATGTTCCGCCTGCGCCTGGCTGCCGACGAACCCGCTCAGGGTCACCGTGCCTTTTTCGGTTTTCACCGAAATGTCAGAACTTTTGATGGTCTTATCTTCCACCAACGCACTTTTAACTTTAGCCGTTATCGCGCTGTCATCCATGTAACCGTCAACTTTTTTCATGGAGCTATCGATTTTGGCACCGGCACTATCCGCGGCGTTAGACGCCTTGTTGAGCAGACTGTCTTCGGCCAGCGCACTGCCGCTCACCAAAACAGAACCCAATACGACAGCCATCAGCGAGTGTGCAAATTTGGTCTTTTTCATCGATCTCTTCCTTTTGTTGGGGGCCCTCAGCGCCAGAGCGCCGGAACCCTGCGGCCGCCTTCACGCGGCCTGCTCGGTAAATACTTCATCATCGCTATACGATTAAGCGTTCACGACAGGAGTACTGCAACCGTCGTGCCAACTCAATAAATACATTTAAAATCAAACATATAAATCATTACGTCGGATTTTTAATCAAAAAACTGTCGCCTATTGACGACAGACTAAGTGACACAAAACGGTAAAATAGCCATCTCATTGATATTCAAGGAAACACACTGTCTCCTATCGGCAACACATTGGAATAAGTCACCAAATAACCAACGCATTACAGTGATTTACTCTCAAACAATGTGTGGGCATCTTGTTAAACATAGACCATCAGACGAAAAACGCAGGCCAAACGAACGCTGCCTGGCGACATCGGTTTGCGGCATAAAAGGTGAGGAAGTTTTATTAATTAGCGGAGTGAGGATGAGGGAGGTTGGCAGGGCGCACCGGGCGCCCTGCCGATTTATCAGTGTTCGCGCGTCTTGCGGAAGGTCACGTCAGGATAGCGTTCCTGCGTCAGGTTGAGGTTCACCATGGTCGGCGCGATGTAGGACAGGTTGTCCCCACCGTCCAGCGCCAGGTTGATCTCGTTCTTGCGCTTGAACTCTTCGAACTTTTTCACGTCGTCGCACTCGACCCAGCGCGCGGTCGACACGTTGACCGACTCATACAGCGCTTCCACGTTGTACTCGCTCTTCAAGCGCGCCACCACCACGTCGAACTGCAGCACACCGACCGCGCCGACGATCAGATCGTTGTTGGCGATCGGACGGAATACCTGCACCGCGCCCTCTTCGGACAGCTGCACCAGCCCTTTCAGCAGCTGTTTCTGCTTCAGCGGGTCGCGCAGGCGAATGCGGCGGAACAGTTCAGGCGCGAAGTTCGGAATACCGGTGAACTTCATGTCTTCACCCTGGGTGAAGGTATCGCCGATCTGAATGGTGCCGTGGTTGTGCAGACCAATGATGTCGCCCGGGTAGGCTTCTTCCACGTGCGAGCGGTCACCGGCCATAAAGGTCAGCGCGTCGGAGATCACCACGTCTTTGCCGGTGCGCACCTGGCGCAGCTTCATGCCCTTCTCATAACGGCCGGACACGACGCGCATAAAGGCCACGCGGTCGCGGTGCTTCGGATCCATGTTGGCCTGGATCTTGAACACGAAGCCGGTGAATTTCTCTTCCGCCGCCGTCACTTCGCGGGTATCGGTTTTGCGCGGCATCGGCGCCGGCGCCCAGGCCACCAGGCCGTCCAGCATGTGATCCACGCCGAAGTTGCCGAGTGCGGTACCGAAGAACACCGGGGTCAGTTCGCCGCTCAGGAAAGCCTCCTGATCGAACTCATGGGAAGCGCCCTGCACCAGTTCCAGCTCATCGCGCAGCTGCGCCGCCAGATCTTCGCCCACGGCGACATCCAGTTCCGGGTTATTCAGGCCTTTGACGATGCGCACTTCCTGAATGGTGTGGCCTTTACCGGTCTGATACAGGTAGGTTTCATCCTTGTACAGGTGGTAAACGCCTTTGAACAGCTTGCCGCAGCCGATCGGCCAGGTGATGGGCGAGCAGGCGATCTTCAGTTCACGCTCAACTTCGTCCATCACTTCCATCGGATCGCGGATGTCGCGGTCCAGTTTGTTCATGAAGGTCAGGATCGGCGTGTCGCGCAAACGGGTGACTTCCATCAGTTTGCGGGTGCGATCCTCAACGCCCTTGGCGGCGTCGATCACCATCAGACAGCAGTCGACGGCGGTCAGGGTACGGTAAGTATCTTCGGAGAAGTCTTCGTGCCCCGGGGTGTCCAGCAGGTTGACCAGGCTGTCGCGATACGGGAACTGCATCACCGAGGTGGTGATCGAGATCCCACGCTGCTTTTCCATTTCCATCCAGTCGGATTTGGCGTGCTGGCTGGAGCCGCGGCCTTTTACCGTACCGGCGGTCTGGATCGCCTGTCCGAACAGCAGCACTTTTTCGGTAATGGTGGTCTTACCGGCATCGGGGTGCGAGATGATGGCGAAAGTTCTTCTTTTGGAGACTTCGCGGGCAAATTCACTAGGAGACATGGTTTTCAGGTTCTACGGTTAGTCCGCCCTGCGACATCATCAGAACGCGCCGATCGCGGCGCCGGGCAAAGCGGTGAATAAAAGATAACAGCCGGGCATTTTCGCCGATTTGCCAACCGGTGACAATCAATGGATCCGATTTCCCGCTAACGCAGGCGGAAATCGGGGGACAAGGCAGCCCAATGCCGACGCAATATCGATTTGTGATCGTCCGCCATCGGCAGGTTTTCCAACAATGCCGGCCACAAAGCTCGCGCCTTGTCGATGGCATCCAAGAGATGCACCCGTATTGCAGGCCAGGGAATATCGACTCGATCAGACCAGCGCTCGAAGGTTCGCATTGAGATCCTATCCCAGCGTTTTTCCTTCGCCATATTGAGCGCAACCTCAGACTCACCAGGGATATAAGCCAATGTAGTGACGATGTCATAAGCGGGGGCAAGCCGCACATCGGCCTGGTTTGGATAGATCATGGACCAATTTTTTACGTGAGCATCGCCATTGGCGAGCAGAATATTCGCCAACAGACGGCGCGCCATTTGCTGCGTATCCGCTAAAGATTCACTGCCAAACTCATAGAGATAAGCCGCTATCTGATCGTAATTTTTGCCGCGGTATTTGTCGTGTGGATAGATCTCGAATATCTGGGCAAAATCTTCTGTATGCACTCGCCCACTTTCACTGCGGTCAAAACGACGAATGGCATAAGCATAGGGTTCATCCGCCAAGCGAATATCAGGCAAGTGTTCAAGCCGTGTCAGCTCAACCAGCTCAATATCGGGAATATCCACGCCGATGGCTTGCGCCAAACGCATTGCCGTATATTCATTTTCGGGGAGATGACGATGAACGGTTGAAGGCGTTTTAATGATCCAGCTATCAGCGCCCACCTGAGAAGAAATGTTGAAGCGGCCATCTTTGCGCACAGAGGAAAATTTCATTTGTACCCCTGCCAGAGAAAATTTCTGCGCCACCACTCCAACATCAATTTGCACGGCTTCCAGCTCTCCGCGCGACATTAACGCCCAAGCGGGAATATCACTTGCGGCCAGCGGCCGTGCTTCAAGCGCTCCCGGCAAGTTTTCCCCCGCCCAGGCAATTAAAGGAAACTCCTCATTCACATGGGTTTTCAACGACTGGGCCAACCAACTGCGCAGTGCGCCTTCGGGCAATAAATTGGATAAGACGGGCGGAAGGCGCTGCGATGACTGTAAAACTTGCTCAAGATACCCTGCGTGCGCCTTCTGCCTTAGCGTAAACAGGGGACGAACAGGCTCCGGCAAAGCGAGGTAGTGCGGATCAAACGTCAGGATGTTTCTGCCGCCGCTGTAGTGCGCCAGCACGCCCACCCGCACACCATGCAATATCAAGGCTAACGCCTGCACCGATTCAACCTGTCGCCGCCCTTTCATTCGCTAGTCCTCGAGATCTTTCAGTTTTTCTTCGAAATTCTGTAAGTTACTCACTTCTGGTGCATGACTCACCGTCTGTTGCAGCAAGCACTCCACATCACGGACAGACCTTTTCGGCACGATAACATATTCCAAATCCATCGCCGCCAATATCCGTAGCAGCGTGCTCATCCGCATATCGCTGCCCGACTCAACACGCTGATATTGCTGTTGAGTCATGCCAATCTTCATCAAAAAGTCTTTTTGGCTCCAGCCCAACTCAATGCGCTTTTCTTTCAGCAACGCTGATATTTCTGATAATTTTCTCATCCCCACCTCCAAACAACGCATTGATTGTTTCCTCAACAATAAACAACAAATTAGTTGTCGTCACAGCGAAAAACAACTTGTTTGATGTAAATTAATCAGGAAACAACTTTTAAGTTGTTAAAGGGAAGAAAACAATCAATAGGATGTTTTTAGATTACGCCAACGGCAGCGCCATCACGATCGCGTCTTCGCGGCCGTGGGCGCTCGGGTAATAATTGCGGCGCACGGTGACTTCGTTGAAGCCGAGATCTTCATACAGCGCGATCGCCGCCTGGTTGGAGGCGCGCACCTCCAGCCACAGCGTGACCACGCCGCGACTCTCCAGCTGTTCGATCAACGCGTTGAGCAGCAGGCGGCCAAAACCCCGGCGCTGCCACTGCGGATGGATGGCGATGTTGAACAGCGTGGCTTCATCCAGCACGATTTGCGTGATGGCGAATCCCGCCATCTCCCCGTCGGCGCTCAGCTTCAGGTTAAGGTAGCGATCGCCCTGATTGCTGGCGAAGGTGGTTTCCGTCCAGGGAAAGGCGTGGCTGGCTTGCTCAATGGTGAAGGCTGTGGCCAGGTCGGCCGCCGTCAGGGTAGAAATCGTGTTCATGATGACAAATCTGCTGCCAGAGGGCGCGTTTGGCCCCCGCGTCTTGGGAAAGCTCGGCCAGCGCCGGGCTGTGTAGCTGCGCGCCGGCAACCGCGAGCGGTTCCGCCACGCCCAGCCGCCAACTGTTGCATGTGGTCTCTTCAGGCAGCATCGCCGCCTGTTCCGGCGTCAGGCTGTAGGTTTGCGCCGGCGTCAGCCCCAGGCTGCGCAGCACGTCGCAAAACAGCGGATCGTCGGGCGCGGGCAGCGTCTGCGCGACCACCAGCAGGCGCGCCTCGGGTGGCAGACTGACCGCCACTTCGCCCTGCAACACGCCCGGGCGGCGCAATGTCCACTGCGTAATACCCAGTTGTTGTAACAGCCAGTCGCGTTTTGATGCCATGCCGATTCCTACCCGTTGTGGTGCGCCATGCCTGCCATGCGCCGCGCTATGCTAACAAACCCGCGCAGCCCGCGCCAACAAACCCGTCGAACATATCGCCACAAAGCTCTATAATCCCCGGTCTCATTTCCAGGAGCCAATATCTGATGTCTGCATTAACCCCCGCCAGTGAAGTCATGCTGCGCCACAGTGATGAATTTATCGAACGCCGCGTGCTGTTTGCCGGCGACCTGCAGGACAGCCTGCCGGCCCAATTCGAGGCCGCGGACGTGCGCGTCCACACTCAGCATTACCATCACTGGCAGTTACTGAACCGGACGATGGGCGATAACGTGCAGTTCGGTTTGACCGTCGATCCCGCTTTCGTCGCCGACTGCGACACGCTGGTTTACTACTGGCCGAAGAGCAAGCAGGAGGCGCAATTCCAACTGTGCAACCTCCTGGCGCTGTTGCCGGTAGGCGTGGACGTGTTCGTGGTCGGTGAAAACCGCAGCGGCGTGCGCAGCGCCGAGCCAACGCTGGAAGGCCACGTTGCGCTGGTGAAAATCGACAGCGCACGGCGCTGCGGCCTGTATCACGGCCGCCTGGACGCGCAGACCGAGTTCGATTTGAACGACTGGTGGGACAGCTATCAGCTGCACGATCTGGAAGTGAAAACGCTGCCGGGCGTGTTCAGCCGCGATGGCCTGGACGTCGGCAGCTCGCTGCTGCTGTCGACGCTGGAAAAACACATGAAAGGCAAGGTGCTGGACATCGGCTGCGGCGCCGGCGTGATGGCCTCGGTGATGGCCAAGCTGTCGCCGAAGGTGAAACTGACCCTCAGCGACGTCAACGCCGCCGCGGTGGAATCCAGCCGTGCGACGCTGGCTGCCAACGGCATCGAAGGCGAAGTGATCGTCAGCAACGTTTACTCCGACATCACCGGCCGTTTCGACATGATCATCTCCAACCCGCCGTTCCACGACGGGCTGCAGACCAGCCTGACCGCCGCGGAAACCCTGATCCGCGGCGCGGTGAAGCATTTGCCGATCGGCGGCCAGCTGCGCATCGTCGCCAACGCCTTCCTGCCGTACCCGGACATTCTGGACGCCACCTTCGGCAGCCACGAAGTGCTGGCGCAGAACGGCCGCTTCAAGGTGTACCAGGCTACCGTCGGCCGCCCGCCGCGCGCGCCGAAGAAGAAATAAGTTCCCGTTGGCGGAAAACGACAGAGCGCGGCCCGAGGCCGCGCTTTTTTTTAGCCGTTGATATAGGTCATCGACTCCGCGCCGTAGCGATCGCCGGCCGCCGCGCTCAGCGGAAACACCGCTTCTATCGCCGCCAGTTCAGCCGCGCTCAGCGTTATCTCCGCCGCGGCGACGTTCTCTTCCAGATAGCGCCGGCGTTTGGTGCCGGGGATCGGCACGATGTGCTCGCCCTGCGCCAACACCCAGGCCAGCGCCAGCTGTGAAGGCTTGACGCCCTTCTGCGCCGCCAGCTCGCCCACCTTCTCCACCAGCGCCAGGTTGCGGGCGAAGTTTTCCCCCTGGAAGCGCGGGTTACTGCGGCGGAAATCGTCCTCGGCCAGATCCTCCGGCCGCCGAATAGCGCCGGTGAGAAAACCGCGCCCTAACGGGCTGTATGGCACAAAGCCGATGCCCAGACGCTCACAGGCCGCCAGCATGCCCTGTTCGGCGTCGCGCGTCCACAGCGAATACTCGGTCTGCAGCGCAGTGATCGGATGCACCTTGTGCGCCCGCTCCAGCGTGGCGACCGACGCCTCGCTCAGGCCGATATGGCGGATCTTGCCTTCGCGGATCAGATCCGCCATCGTGCCCACGACATCTTCGATCGGCACCTGCGGATCGACCCGGTGCTGATAATAGAGATCGATCTCCTCCACGCCCAAGCGCCGCAGACTGCCTTCCACCGAGCGCCGGATATACTCGGGCCGGCTGCTGACGCCGCGCGCCGACGGATCCGCCGGATCGCGCAGAATGCCGAACTTGGTGGCCAGGAACACCTGTTGCCGCTTGCCCTTGATCGCCTCCCCCACCAGCTGTTCGTTGGTGTGCGGCCCGTACATGTCGGCGGTGTCGAGCAGCGTGACGCCCAACTCCAGCGCCCGGTGCAGCGTGGCAATGGCTTCTTGCCGATCGGCGCCGGTGGAATAGAAGTCGCTCATGCCCATGCACCCCAGCCCCAGAGCGGAGACGACGGGACCGTGGGAACCGAGTTTACGTTGTTGCATTGTGCTGCCCTCATGCGGTGAATGGATAACGCAGCAAAGTCTGGTTGTTTACGCGGCAAAGATAAATAATGCAGATTGCACATCACTGTTTAAAAATCGCCAACAATCCGGAGTGGACATGGATCAGGTTCAAGCCATGCGCATTTTTACCCGCATCGTCGAACTGGGCAGCTTCAGCCGGGCGGCCGAACGCCTGCAGCTGCCGCGCGCCACGGTCAGCAACGCGCTGAAACGGCTGGAACAGCGGCTGGGCGTGCGCCTGCTGATCCGCACTACCCGCCAGGTGCAGGTGACCAGCGAAGGCAGCCTCTATTACCAGCGCTGCGTGCAGTTGCTGGGGGCGCTGGAAGAAGCGGACACGCTGTTCAGCCAGCATAAGCTGCAGCCGTCCGGCAAGGTGCGCATCGATATGCCCCATTCGCTGGCGCGCGAGGTGGTGATTCCGGCGCTGGACGACTTTTATCGGCGGTATCCCGACATCACGCTGGCGCTGGGCGCCAACGACACCCACGTCGATCTGTTGCGCGAAGGCGTAGACTGCGTGCTGCGCGCCTGGGAAACCGAAGACGACGGCCTGGCGGCGCGGCGCATCGCCCAGCTGCCGCAGGTGACCTGCGCGTCCCCCGCTTATCTGCAGGCTCACGGCACGCCGCTCGACATCGATAGCCTGGCGCCGCATCGCGCGGTGGGCTATTTTTCCCTGGCCAGCAACCGCGATTACCCGCTGGAATTCTGCCGCGGCGGCAAGCTGGAACTGCGCGAGCTGCCCGCGCGGCTCAGCGTCAGCGGCGCCGATGCCTACATCGCCGGCGCGCGCGCCGGCATGGGATTGATTCAGGCGGCGCGCTATTCGCTGGCACCCTGGCTGAAACAGGGGGAGCTGGTGGAGGTGTTGACGGAAACGCCGCCTCCGCCGATGCCGATTTACATCATGTATCCACCCGGCCGTTTCCTGGCGCCGCGGGTCAGAGTGTTGATTGATTGGCTGATTTGGCTGTTTGACCAGCAGAAAAGCGGCGATATGGCTGTTTTTCCAGCAAACGCCCGCAAAGCGGGGAAATAACTATTGACGTGTCCGCCAAAATCTCTAGAATTCGCCTCCGTGGTAACGTTACTCCGGTAATGTTTCTGGTACGCGAAGGTGGCGGAATTGGTAGACGCGCTAGCTTCAGGTGTTAGTGTCCTTACGGACGTGAGGGTTCAATTCCCTCTCTTCGCACCAATAACCACATGATTTATATTGCACTCAGCATCGATGCGAAGGTGGCGGAATTGGTAGACGCGCTAGCTTCAGGTGTTAGTGTTCTTACGGACGTGAGGGTTCAAGTCCCTCTCTTCGCACCAAGCTGGCGACGTAATATAAATCAAAGCAACAACATCGACTGTGCGAAGGTGGCGGAATTGGTAGACGCGCTAGCTTCAGGTGTTAGTGTCCTTACGGACGTGAGGGTTCAAGTCCCTCTCTTCGCACCAATTGATGATCTATCCGGCAGTTCCCTCGAAAAAATCCCAACGCATTGATAATAAACACGCATAAGCGTGGTTTTGCCGTTTCCGGCGTTTAGCCGACGCTGAAGTTCAGACTGATGGCCGCCAGGCCGCCCGCCAACGCCATACAGGAAGGCAGCAGCAGATAGTGACGCAGCCGGCTGTTAAACAACATCACCAGCGTCGCCAACATCGCTATCACGATCAGGGTGCGCAACTGCATCATATCCAGGTCGATCAAGGCCAGCAGCGGCATCAGCGCGCACGGCAGCAAAACGCCCCAGGCGCTGGCCAGACGATCGCCGAGGCACCAACTGACGCCCCACAGCCCGCATGCGGCAATCATGGCAGTAAGCATGACACCCCCTTCAAGTGATAATGATAACCAATATCATATAACACTTTTTTGGCCGCCGCATCATTTTCGCTACGGTGACCAAACCCAGATGACACCAGCATGAAAAAATGATAATTTGACATAAGAAAATTCCTAGTCCTGTTTGCATGATAATAATCACAACGGTCAACCATGCAATTCAAGTGGATATTTCGCGCCGAGGGAATGCTTCTCAACCTTAATTATTCGACAGTACGACTTTGCAAAGAGTGACCTCCGTATGAACGCCCGTTCTTATCAGGAATTACTGAACAGCAAGCAGCGCCTGGCATTATTTATTTTTCTAATGATGAATGCCGCCTCTTCCATATTTACGTTATTGTTCCCTTTTAGGGATGTCCCTTCTTTTACTCTGCCTTTATTATGCATACCGTTATTTTGTCTGGCGGCGGCGCTATTTTCGCTGTACACACCGCGGCAATACCAGTGTAAACTCAACCTGTTCGCCAGCGTGCTCGGCCTGCTGTGGGCCGCACATATCTATGTCAAAAGTCAGTATTGCCTACCGAATAACCAAGATTTTTTATTAATTAGTTTGTTCAGTATCTTTTTTATCAGCGCTATTTCTCTGACGGATAACTTCACCGCCTTTTGTTTGCACGCCGTGCCCTCTGCAATGATGATCCTGGCCCTGGACGGCATGCATAATACCCTGCGGATATTATTCACTACGGTATTACCTATTATTGCTTTCTCGCTACATCATCTGATGTTGAAACGCAGCGAAATCTTCACCCATGCGTTGGTGGCCAATCTGTATAACGAACGGGACAGATTCAATAATTTGAGCATGATCGATCCCCTGACCGGTCTTTATAACCGACGTGGGCTGGAGAATAAGATCAATATGCTGCTGGAGCCGCAAACCGGCCGCCACTACGTATTGCTGCTGGATATCGACCACTTTAAGGTCTACAACGACAGCTACGGCCATGCGATGGGCGATCGGGCGCTGGTGCAAGTGGCGGTCGCCATCCGCGATGCGGTGCGTTCGCGCGATATCGTGGTGCGCTACGGCGGGGAAGAGTTTTTGGTGCTGCTGACCAACGTGCACGAAGGCTACGCGGCGCAGCTGGCAGAACGGGTACGCCAGCGGGTGGCGGAACTGAACATCCCGCACGGCGCCAGCCCACAGCACAGCGGCACGCTGACGCTCAGCGCCGGCATCTCGGCATTGGAAAAGCTGGACGTCGAATCGGCGATCGGTGCAGCCGACGCTGCGCTCTACCTGGCGAAACACAGCGGCCGCAACAATATCCAGCTGGCGCAAAACGTCCAGCCCGCTCCCCTTCACTCCTAAGCCGCCGCCGCAACGCGCGGTGGCCGGCTTCAACATTTAAGCGACGGGAAAACGCAGCCCGTTCAGCAACAGGTTCAGACCGGCTAACGCCTGTTCCAACGCCGTTTCTTTTTCCGGCTGATGTGCGACCCACAGCGCAGCATCCATCAGGCCGCCATTGATTAAATGCGCCAGCGCTTCCGGTTCGGCGGTAGCGATACGCCGCTGCGCCATCAACGCCTGTAAAGCCCCCGTCATCCAGGTGATGCAACCCAACTTGCTGGCCTGCAGATAGTCGGCTCCCAGCACCGAAGGCGAATCGCGTAACAGAATGCGCTGCGCATGCGGCTCCGTCATCATGATCAGGTAACCGCGGCAACGCCCCGCGAAGGCCTCCCAGTCATCCGGCGTGCTCGCGGTAATGTCGGCCAGGCGTGTATCCATTTCGGCGTCGATTTCCTGCACGACGGCCAAAAACAATCCCTTCTTGTCGCCAAAATGGTGATAGAGCGCACCACGCGTCATACCGGCTTGCGCGGTAAGCTCATCCATCACCGTCTCGGCATACCCCACGCCGCCGAACTGCTGACGGGCGGCCGCCACCAGCTTACGCCGGGTTTCTTCAATCATTTCTGTGCGCGCTTTACGTGCCATGGATTCACTCCCGTCTCGCCATTGATGACGTTATAATTGACATACGCCATGTATGTCAATTAACGTAACATACGTGGCGTATGTCAATGATGGGCATTGCGCGAATACCGAGCCGCCAACATTCAGGAGCCCTTTTCATGGCAAATCCTTATTTCACACTGTTCAGCGCACCGGGCAGCAAGGCGTTTTCCTCTGCCGGGTTGATCGCACGCCTGCCGATCTCAATGACCGGTATCGGCATCATCACCATGCTTTCGCAGGTACGCGGCTCCTATTGGCTGGCGGGTGCGGTGGCGGCGACATTCGCCTTTTCCATGGCGCTGCTCGCGCCGCAAATCGCACGCGCGGCGGACCGCCACGGCCAAAACCGCGTGCTGCCCTACGCCACCGGGGTCAGCGCACTCGCCCTGTTGCTGCTGCTGATCTGCACCCACTATCGGGCGCCGGACTGGACGCTGTTCGTCTTCGCCGCGCTCGCGGGCGGCATGCCCAGCATCTCCGCGATGGTCAGAGCCCGCTGGAGCGAAATTTATCGCGGCACACCGCAGCTGCACACGGCATTTTCATTCGAATCCGTACTGGATGAGGTCGCCTTTATCATCGGCCCGCCGATCGCCGTGGGGCTCAGCGTTTCACTCTTCCCTGAGGCCGGCCCTTTGGCGGCCGCGCTGCTTCTGGTGGCGGGCGTCACGGCGTTCGCCTGGCAAAAAAGCACTCAGCCTCCGGTTTACCCCCGCACTCGCCAGCGGCAGCGCGCCATCCTGGCGATGCCGTCGATGCAGATCCTGGTGCTGGCGCTGATCGCGCTGGGCACCATCGTCGGCACCGTGGACGTCATCAGCGTGGCCTTCGCCGAGCAGCAAGGGCAGCCGGCCGCCGCCAGCATCGTGCTGTCTGTTTATGCAGGCGGCTCCTGCCTCGCCGGGCTGATTTTCGGCGCAATAAAGCTGCCGTCTCCCTTGCCCCGGCAGTTCTTATACGCCGCCTTCGCCACCGCACTCACCACGCTGCCGCTGCTGTGGGTGCACAATGTCTTAACGCTGGCGGCGGCGATGTTTGTCGCCGGACTGTTTTTCGCGCCAACCATGATCGTCGCCATGGGGTTGGTTGAACGCCTCGTGCCGCCTTCACGCTTGACGGAAGGATTGACCTGGATGGTGACCGGCCTGGGGATTGGCGTGGCGCTCGGCGCCGCCCTGGCGGGGCTGGCGATCGATGCGGTGGGGATCAAGGCCGGCTTCGGCGTCACGCTCATTGCCGGCCTGGTGGTCATGGCGGTGGCGGCCGGCGGCTATCGCTTAATGCGGCGAACGCTGGCCGTGCAAGCGGCGTGAGCCGCCCGCGCTAAGCGGTTTCCCAAATCGCCTTGCCCTGCCAGCGCTGTTCGATCGCCGCGAGGAACAGCTTCACCTTGGGGGAGAGGTGGCGCCGGCTGGGATAGACGGCGCAGATCGGCGGCCCTGGGCGACAATAGCGCTCCAGCACCGGTACCAGCGTGCCGGCCGCAATCTGTTCGCCGACCAGAAACGCCCCCACCTGGCACAGGCCGGCCCCGGCGACGGCCGCATCCCGCAAGGCCTCGACGTTGTTGAAACGCATCCGGCCGCGCACCGGCTGTTCGTGCAGTTGACCGTTGACCCGATAGCGCCAGGGCGCCGGCAGCCCCTGATGGCTGAAGACCAGCGTCTGGTGATCGCCCAACGCCTCCGGTTTCGCAGGCGTACCGTGCCGCACCAGATAGTCCGGCGCAGCGCAGGTGATCAGACGATGCGGCGCGAGCACCCGCCGCACCAGCCGGCTGTCGTCGCTGCCGCCGACGCGGACAGCCACGTCGATGCCGTCGCGCACCAGATCGCTGTAATCATCGGAAAAGCTGACGTCGGCGTCCACCTCCGGCCACTGCGCCAAAAACTCCCGCAAAATCGGCAGAATATGCAACCGCCCCAACGCGACCGGCAAATCCAGCCGCAGCCGCCCGCGCGGGGTTTGCCGCCGCGTATTGAGCGCTGTTTCCGCCTCTTCGGCCTGCGACAGGATGCGCTGCGCATATTCGTAAAACACCGCGCCGTCTTCGGTCAGGCTGACGCTGCGCGTGGTGCGCTGCAGCAGCCGGGTGGCCAGTCGCTCCTCCAACCGGTTCACGCATTTGCCCGCCGCCGATCGGGAGATGCCCAGCCTCTCGGCCGCCAGCGTGAAGCTACAGGCGTCGGCGACGCGAATGAACACCAGCAGATCGGTCAGGTTATCCAACGGCATAGACGGTAAATTAGCCACGTTTTGTCCCCAATATTGCGCATCAAGGCCAGTTTATCAGCCATTTTGGCGCGGATACACTGAGGTTATTCATCTGCTGGGAGGATCCTTATGAATGCCTTACACGCCGACGGCGGCGCAAAACCCTGGCTGGCGACCTTCGCCATCGGCCTGTCCACCTTCACCGTCGTTACCGCAGAAATGCTACCCGTCGGGCTGCTGACCCCGATCGTCAGCACGCTGAACGCGACGGTCGGCCGCGCGGGGCTGCTGATTTCTCTGCCAGCCCTGTTCGCCGCGCTGTTCGCCCCGCTGGTGGTGCTGGGCGCCCGGCGCACGGATCGCCGCCGCCTGTTGGTGGGCTTTCTGCTGCTGCTGATCGCCGCCAACCTGCTGGCCGCCGCCGCCACCTCCATGGCCCTGCTGTTCGCCGCTCGCATCCTGCTGGGCTTTTGCATCGGCGGTATCTGGGTCATCGCCGGCGGGCTGGCGGAACGTCTGGTGCCGCCGGCCTCCGTCGGATTGGCGCTGTCGATCATCTTCGGCGGCGTGGCGGCGGCCTCGGTGTTCGGCGTGCCGCTCGGGGTGTTCCTCGGCGAAGCGCTGGGCTGGCGTATGGCGTTTCAGGCCGTCGCCGTCCTGGCGGCGCTGACCCTGCTGCTGCTGCTGTGCGTGCTGCCGCCGCTGCCGGTCACGCAGGCGGTGAGCTGGCGGTCGTTCACCGCGCAGCGCGCGAATCGCCGGCTGCTGACCGGGCTGCTGCTGACGTTTCTGCTGGTCGCCGGCCACTTTATGGCTTACACCTTTGTCCGCCCGCTGCTGCAGACGGTTGCCGGCATCGAGGGCCGCTGGATGGGGCCGTTGCTGTTCACCTACGGCGTCGCCGGCATCATCGGGAATTTCATCGCCGGCCAGGCCGCCGCCAAACGGCTGTGCCGCACCCTGGCGCTGATCGCCCTCGGGCTGGCGCTCGCCGTCCTGCTGCTGCCACTGCTGGGTCACGCGCCGATGAGCGGCGGCGCCTTCCTCCTGCTGTGGGGCATCGCCTACGGCGGCGTTTCCGTTTCGCTGATGGCGTGGATGCTCAAGGCGGCGCCCGACGCGGTCGAGGTCGCCTCTTCGCTGTATATCGCGCTGTTTAACCTGGCGATTTCCTGCGGTTCGCTGGCGGGCGGGCTGGTGGTGGACGCCGGAGGCTTGACGATAAACGGTGCGCTGTCCGGCATGGTGCTACTGCTGGCGTTGGCGATCCTGATGCGAACGCGCCCACAGACGCTGACAACGGCGGCGAAGGCCGATTCGCCGCCGGGTTGAATCAGGCGCGGCGCTGCCGCAGGCCGTAAACCAGCACCACCGCGAAGCACAGTAGCGGCAGCAGATAAGAGAGCGCGGTGCTGTAGCGGTCGGCCAGCGCCCCCATAAAGTACGGCATGATGGCGCCGCCGACGATCGCCATGATCATAAAGGAGCTGGCGCGCTTGGTGTGCCTGCCCAGATTTTTCACCCCCAGGGCGAAAATGGTTGGGAACATGATCGACATAAAGAAGAACACCGCGATGAGCGCCACCACCGACACCCCGTCGACGCTCAGCATCACCACGCCGCATAGCGCGATGTTGATCAGCGCATAGGCCGCCAGCAGCGTCGCCGGCTTGACCCGCCCCATCAGCCAGGTGCTGAAGAAGCGCCCGACCATAAAGCAGATCATGGCGATCGACAGCAGGTAAGAAGCGCTCTGGTTGGACACCTCGCGCCAGTGCTCGGTGGCGTAGTTGATGAAGAATGCCCCCACGCCCACCTGCGCCGCCACGTAAAAGAACTGCGTGATGACCCCGCCGACGAAATGCGGATGCTGCCACAATCCCTGCGCTATCACGCCGTGCACCGGTTTCTCCTCCTCGCGGATCGCCGGCAGCCGGGTGCGGCTGAACAACAGCGCGATCAGCAGTACCAGCGCGGCGATCGCCACGTAGGTCATCTTCACCGCGCTCTGATCGCCGCCGCCGGCGGATTGGCTGGCGGAGAAGAACAGCGTGCCGCCGATCAGCGGGCCGATAAACTGCCCGAGGCCGTTGAACGACTGGGCCAGGTTCAGCCGCCGTTCGGCGCCCTGCGCGTCGCCCAGCACCGTGGCGTAAGGGTTGGCCGCCGTTTCCAGGCAGCCCAGGCCGCTGGCGATAACGAACAACGCGAACAGGAACACGCCGAAGCTGTTGGCCGACGCCGCCGGCACGAACAGCAGCGCCCCCAGCGCATACAGGCACAGCCCGACCAGAATGCCCGCCTTATAGCCCTTGCGGTCCATGAAATAGCCGGCGGGCAGCGCCACCAGGAAATAGGCGCCGAAATAGGCCGCCTGCAGCAGCCCCGACTGCGCCTTGGTGACGTGCAGCGTCTCCTGAAAATGTTTGTTTAATACGTCCAGCAGGCCATAGGACAGCCCCCACATGAAGAACAGGCTGGTGACCAGGATAAAGGCCCAGCGCAGGTTGGCGGTCACGGGGACGCCCGGCTGCGCGGAGGCCGCGCTTTTTTCAGCAAGCATGGTGATATCCTCGTATCGGCTAGCGATGTTGATGTCGGCGTTATTGCTGTTGCAGAGAGAAAATCCGCGTCATTTCCACCCATTTTTCGCCCTGCGGCGTCCAGGGGGTGGCGGCCTGGTAGTGCCACATCAGCGCTTCCCATCGCTGTACTTCGGGGTTATTCAGGCTGGCGGCGTCAAAGCGCGCGGCGTCGAAGTCGGCGCTGACCTCCACGATCATGAACAGCCGGGTGCCCAACCGGTAAATCTCCATCTCCAGAATGCCGTGCTCGCGCAAATGCGCGGCGATGCCCGGCCAAATGCGCTGGTGATGCTGCTGGTACTCCGCAATCAGCGCCGGTGAGTCGATCAGATCGAGCGCCTGGCAGAAACGGCGCCGCCCAGCCGCCGCGCCGCTCACGTCAGCGCCCGATCGAGATGCAGGTAGCCGCCGTCCACCGACAGCCATTGCCCGGTGGTGTGCGATGACCGCGACGACAGCAGAAACGCCACGGTATCGGCGATCTCCTGCGGCGTGGTCATGCGCTGTCCGAGCGGAATGCGCGCGGTGATTTTCTCCATCTGCCGCTGCGGCTCAGCGAAGGTGCTGAGCCAGCGCTGGTACTGTGGGGTAATCACCTCCGCCGGCACCACCGCGTTCACCCGCACCCCGTCATGGCGCAGCGACACCGCCCATTCGCGCGTCAGCGCCAGCACCGCGCCCTTGGCTGCGGTATAACCGCTGGTGCCCCCCTGCCCGCTGAGCGCGGTCTTGGAGGCGATGTTGACGATGGCGCCTCGGCTCTCCCGCAGCGCCGCCTGGCACAGGTGCGCCATCAGGTAGTAGTGCACCAGATTCTTTTCCAGCGAGCCGACGAACGCTTCGCGCCCCGCCTCCAGCCCGACGCCATCGTTGACCCCGGCGTTATTCACCAGCCCGTCGATGCGGCCGAAGGTCGCCAGCGTCTGGCTAACCGCGCAGCGGCAGGCCGCCTCGTCGCACAATTCGGTGAGGATCACCTCGGTGCGCGGCTGCAGCCGCTGCAAATCGGCCAGCAGCGCCGCCTCCGGCGCGACGTTGGTGACCAGCACCGGAATCGCTCCCTCTTCGGCCAGCACATGAGAAATCGCCGCGCCGATGCCGGAACCGCCGCCGGTAACCAACACCACCTTATCTTGCAGATACAGATCCATAACCAGACTCCGTTAAACCGTAAATTCGCCAGGCGGTGCCGCCCCAAATCGCCGCCTGTTCGGCGGCCCCCAGCGTCGACAGCGCCTGTTCGCACAGTTGCACCACCTGACGGTAGTCGCCGGCCAACAGGCACACCGGCCAGTCGGAGCCGAACATCAGCCGCTGCGGGCCGAAAGCCTCCAGCGCGGCGGCGAAGAACGGCAGTAGCTCCTCCGCCCGCCACCGGCCGCCCGGTACCTCGGTGATCAGCCCCGAGAGCTTGCAGGCCACGTGCGGCAATGCCGCCAGCGGCCGGATTTGCTGCGCCCAGTGCCGCGCACCGCGCGCCACGTCCGGCTTACCGAGATGATCCAACACCAGCCAGTGTTGGTCGTGGCGGGCGGCGAACGCCGCCGCGGCCGCCAGATCCCGGTGCGTCACCAGGATCTCGTATACATACCCGGCGCGCTGCAGCGTCTGCATGCCGCGCTCCACCTCTGGCCGCGCCAGCCAGGCTGCCGGCTCCGCCTCGTCCTGCACCTGATGGCGCACCCCGCGCAGCGCGCGATAAGGCTGCAAGGCCTCCAGACGCTGCGCCAGCTGTGGCGAAGCGATATCCAGCCACCCCACCACGCCGCATACGCCCTCGCTCTGCTCAGCCAGCGCCAGCAGGGCCAGCGTATCTTCCTCGCTGGGACGCGCCTGCACCGCCAGCGCGCCGTCGAAGCCGTGCGCCTGCAACAGCGGCCGCAGCTGGGTCGGCCCAAAATCCTGCCGCAGCACGCGCATCTGCTCGTCGATCCACGGGTAGTGCTGCGGGTGGTAGCGCCAGTAGTGCTGGTGAGCGTCGATGCGCAGCATGGGATCCCCCTGCCTCACCCGCGGAACCGATACTGCTCGATCGACGCCGGATGCATCTCGATCGAATAGCCGGGCCGGCTCGGCGGCATGTAGGCCGCGCCCTTGATTACGCAAGGATCGACAAAGTGCTCATGCAGATGATCGACATACTCGATCACCCGGCCCTCGTGGGTGCCGGCGATGCACAGATAGTCGATCATCGACAGGTGCTGCACGTATTCGCACAGCCCGACGCCGCCGGCGTGCGGACAGACCGGCAACTGGTATTTGGCCGCCATCAGCATCACCGCCAACACTTCGTTGACGCCGCCGAGGCGACAGGCGTCGATCTGCACCACGTCCACCGCGCCGCGCATGATGAACTGCTTGAACATGATGCGGTTCTGGCACATCTCGCCGGTGGCCACCTTGACCGGCGCCACCCCTTCGCGGATGCGGCGATGCCCTTCCACGTCGTCCGGGCTGGTCGGCTCTTCGATAAACCAGGGCTTAGCGAACGCCAGATGCTTCACCCACGGAATGGCTTCATCGACTTCCCACACCTGGTTGGCGTCGATCATCAGCCGGCGATCCGGGCCGATCACCTCGCGGGCGATGCGCACCCGGCGGATGTCGTCTTCCAGATCGCGCCCGACCTTCAGTTTCAGGTAGGAGAAACCGGCGTCGACCGCCTCCTGGCACAGGCGGCGCAGCTTGTCGTCCGGATAACCCAACCACCCTGCCGAAGTGGTGTAGCAGGGATACCCTTCCTGCAGCAGCCGTTCCAGGCGGCGTTCTTTGCCCTCGGCCCGCTGCTTGAGCAGCGCCAGCGCTTCCTGCGGCGTGATGCAGTCGGTGATGTAACGGAAGTCGATGCAGCGCACCAGCTCCTCCGGCGTCATCTCCGCCACCAGCCGCCACACCGGTTTGCCGACCGATTTGGCCCACAGATCCCACACCGCGTTAACCACCGCGCCGGTCGCCAGGTGAATAGCGCCTTTGTCCGGTCCGATCCAGCGCAGCTGGCTGTCGCTGGTGAAGCGCCGCCAGAAGGCGCCCATGTCGGCGGCGATCGTCTCCAGCCGTTCGCCGACGATCTGATGCTCCAGCGCGCGGATCGCCGCGCAGCAGATCTCGTTGCCGCGGCCGATGGTGAACGTCAGCCCGTGGCCGCTGAGATCCGCGCGATCGGTCTCCAGGATCACGTAAGCGGCAGAATAGTCGGGATCCGGATTCATGGCGTCGGATCCGTCCAGCCCCAGCGACGTGGGGAAACGAATGTCTTCAACCCGCAGTGCGGTAATGGTGGTCATGGCAGCGCTCCCGGTTAAGCCTGTACGGTTTGCTGGCGCTGTTCGCCCAGCCCTTCAATGCCCAGACGCATCGTCTGGCCCGCCCGCAGATAGATAGGCTGCGGTTTCTGCCCCATGCCGACGCCCGGCGGCGTGCCGGTGGAGATCACGTCGCCCGGCTGCAGGCTCATGAAGCGGCTGAGGTAACTGACGATCTGCGGAATGCGGAAGATCATGGTGCTGGTGTTGCCGTCCTGATAGCGCTTGCCGTCCACCTCCAGCCACAGATTAAGGCTGTGCGGATCGGCGATTTCGTCGGCGGTGACCAACCAGGGGCCGATCGGCCCGAAGGTGTCGCAGCCTTTGCCCTTGTCCCAGGTGCCGCCGCGCTCAATTTGATATTCGCGTTCAGAGACATCGTTGATCACGCAGTAGCCGGCGACGTGGCGCATCGCGTCCGCTTCGCTGATGTAGCGCCCGCCCTGGCCGATCACCACGCCCAGCTCCACTTCCCAGTCGGTTTTCTGCGAACCGCGCGGGATCTCCACCCGATCGTTGGGGCCAACCACCGCGCTGGTCCATTTGTTGAACACCACCGGCTCTTCAGGAATAGCCGCGCCGGTTTCCGCTGCGTGATCGGCGTAGTTCAGGCCAATACAGATAAACTTGCCGATGCCGCCGACACAGGCACCGAGGCGCGGCTGCCCTTCGACCAGCGGCAGCGCGGCGCTGTCCAGCGCGCGCAGTTTGGCGAGCGATGCCGGCAATAACGCGGCGCCGCCCACGTCGGCGATATGCTGCGACAGATCGCGCAGGCGGCCCTGCGCATCCAACATGCCAGGACGCTCTTGCCCGGGTTCCCCATAACGTAAAAGTTTCATGCGTTCCTCTCTCAAAAATGGCGGATCAGTTGCTCCAGCCGCCGTCGATGATCTGCACCGTGCCGGTGGTGTACGAACTGGCGTCGGAGGCCAGATACAGCGCCAACTGGGCGATCTCCTCGGTGGTGCCGATGCGCCCGATCGGCTGACGGGCGACGAACGCCTGATACACCTCTTGCTCGCTGCGCCCCTGTTCGCGCGCCTGCTCATTGATGCGCTGGCGCAGCGACGGCGATTCCACCGTGCCGGGGCAAATGGCGTTGCAGCGGATGCCCTGGGTAACGTAATCCGCCGCCACCGAGCGCGTCAGGCCGATCACCGCCGCTTTGCTGGCGCCGTAGGCGAAGCGGTTCGGCACCCCTTTCACACTCGAGGCCACCGAAGACATGTTGATGATCGAGCCTTTGCCGCGCGCCAACATGCCCGGCAGGAAGGCGCGGATCATGCGGAACATCGCGGTCACGTTGAGATCGAGCGCGAACGCCCACTGATCTTCGCTGCAATCGAGGATCGATCCGCTGTGCACCACGCCGGCGCAGTTGAACAGCACATCGATCGGGCCGATCGCTTCCGCCGCCGCCGCGATGGCGGCCGGATCGGTGACGTTCAGCGCCAGCGCGCGGATCCCGGCGCAGCCCTGCAGGCGCTCGAGGTTGATGTCGCTGGCGATCACCTCGGCACCGGCGGCGGCGAACAGCCTGGCGGTGGTAAAACCGATCCCTTGCCCAGCGGCGGTGATCAGTACGCGTTTCCCGGTTAAATCCATCTTGACTCCTCGGCCTAAAGGTCTAATGGTCAGGCCACTAAGGGCGATTAAAGGTCAGGCCTCTAACATGACAAAAGACGCTTTACGCGTTATCGTTGGGGGAAGAAGTTAATAAAACAGCCTTGAAACCACATTTCAATTAACCATTTTTTTACACTTGAATAACGATTACTCAAGCGCCTTGTCGCATAATTGTGCGCCAAATCACTGAACGCCGAATCGTCAAAGGTCAAAAATGCCGATTACCCGACTGGAAAACCCAAGGATTTACAGACAGATAGCCGACCAGCTCAAACGTCTTATCGAGAATAACGAATTTCCGCCTGGCAGCCGCCTGCCCTCGGAGCGCGATCTTGCCCAGCAGTTGCAGGTCAGCCGCGCGTCGGTGCGCGAGGCGCTGATCGCGCTGGAAGTGATCGGCCTGGTGGACGTTAAGGTCGGCAACGGGGTGATCGTGCGTTCGCCAACGCCGCTGGCGACGTCGCAGGAGCCGGTGATGGCCCAGGCCGGCCGCAACCAGTGGGCGGAGATCGACGACGAGTTGAACATCGAGCTGGATTTCAACGCCGAGCTGCCGCCGTTTTCTCTGCTGCAAACCCGCCTGCTGATCGAACCGGAAACCGCCGCGCTGGCCGCGCGCCACGCCACCGACGAAGAACTGGCGGGCATCCGCGCCGCCTATGAGCAGAACTGCCGCGATAACCGGGCCGATTCCGCCACCCACCCCGGCGATCGGCTGTTCCACATCCGCATCGCCCAGGCCAGCGGCAACCCGGCCTATGCGTTCATCATCGGCCACCTGCTCGGCCACCGCTATGGCAGCATGTTCCGCGTGCTGCAGCGCCACTATACACCGGACGATATGCCGCACCGCTCCGAACTGGAACACCGGGCGATCCTGGCAGCGATCGAAGCGCGCGACGTGCGCGGCGCCCGCAAGGCGATGAAGGCGCACCTGGACGAAGTGATCGCCATTTTCGCCCGCGCGCAGTAGGCCGCCGGCGGTTAAAAAATTTTATCGTCACCGCTCTTTTTTCTACATGCAGCCGGGGCCTGGGCGCATTACACTGGGCGACGAATGACGCCCTTTCCCGCTGCATTGTTAAATGGATAACGACCGTTGAAGAACTCTGTCTCCGCTTTATTGCTGGCGCTGGGCCTGTGCGCCGCGCCGCTGGCCGTGCAGGCCGCGCCCCCGCAGCTGGCTTCACAAATCGTCGACCAGTATGCCGAACATATTTTCTACAACAGCGGCGCCACCGGCATGGCGCTGGTGGTGATCGACGGCAATCAGGTGGTTAACCGCAGCTTTGGCGACACCAAACCCGGCAACAACCTGCGCCCGCGCCCGGATTCCCTGATCCGCATCGCCTCGATCACCAAGCTGATGACCAGCGAAGTGATGGTGAAAATGGCGGCGGATGGCCAGGTCAAGCTGACCGACCCGCTGCGCAAGTACGCCCCCAAAGGCGCCTATGTACCGGCTTACAACGCCGGTCAACCGATCACCCTGCTGAACCTGGCGACCCACACCAGTTCGCTGCCGCGCGAGCAGCCGGGCAAGAAGCCACCGAAAACGCCGGTGTTCACCTGGCCGA
The DNA here is from genome assembly GCF_059740205.1 of Serratia sp. LTN-2. Lineage (NCBI taxonomy): Bacteria > Pseudomonadati > Pseudomonadota > Gammaproteobacteria > Enterobacterales > Yersiniaceae > Serratia > Serratia sp. LTN-2. The sequence continues at coordinate 235,160 of NZ_JCAXDO010000008.1, forward strand.
CCAAGGCCCAGCGCTGGCAGTGGCTGGCGCACGCCAACGTCACGGTGCCGCCGGGGGTGCACGCCGCCTACTCCAACCTGGCGTATGACCTGCTGGCCGATGCGCTGTCGCGCGCCGCGGGCAAGCCTTACAACGCGCTGCTGAAAGAGAAAATCACCGCGCCGCTCGGCATGGTCGACACCACGCTGACGCCAAGCCCCGAACAGTGCTCTCGCCTGATGGTGGCGGCGGCCGGCCCAAGCGCCTGCCGCGACACCACCGCCGCAGCCGGCAGCGGCGGCGTCTACTCGACCCCGCGCGACATGCAACGCTGGATGCAGCAGTTCCTCTCTTCCAGCGCCAGCGGCCCACGCAAAGCCACCGCCGCCAGCGAGCAAACCATGTACTTCCAGCGCCACGATCTGGTGTCGCTGAAGGGCATGGACGTGCCGGGGCAAGCGGATGCGCTGGGATTGGGTTGGGTGTATATGGCACCGAAAGACGGGCTGCCGGGCATCATTCAGAAGACCGGCGGCGGCGGCGGATTCATTACCTACATGGCGATGATTCCGGCGAAAAACGTCGGGGTGTTCGTGGTGGTGACGCGCTCAGAGCTAAGCAAGTTCACCAACATGAGCGATCCGGTCAACCGCCTGGTGAGCGATCTGGCAGCCAACAAGAGTTGAAACGCGGGGCGCAGGCTGCTGCGCCCCAACGCCTCAGGCCGGCACCGCCATCTGGTGGATCACCGAATGGAAGTTGCGCTTGAAGTAGATCAGACCGTTGCCGGCTTCGCTCAGCGCGATCTGCTTGATCTGCACCAGGTACATCTGGTGGGTGCCGATGCTCTGGATCTGTTCGATCTCCCCTTCCAGGCTAGCCAGGGTATTGCGCAGCACCGGCTGCCCCAGCGCGCCAAGCTGCCACTCTTCCAGCCGGAAACGCTCTTCCATGCTGACGCCGGTCATGCCGGCGAAGTGGCGCGCCATCAGCTCCTGCTCGTGGTTGAGCACGTTGACGCACAGCCTGCCGTTTTCCTGAAACACCGGGTTCATCGCGCTGTTGCGATTGATGCACACCAGCAGCGTCGGCGGCGTATCGGTTACCGAGCACACCGCCGTGGCGGTGATGCCGCAGCGCCCCGCCGGGCCATCGGTAGTGACGATATTCACCGCCGCCGACAGGCTGGCCATGGCGTCGCGAAAGCGCAACCGCTGTTCATTTTCCTGAGACATACAACCTCTATATGAACGCATCCCGTTTGCAAGGCTTCCGTGGCTTTGACGTTGACGGTAGGTTGCAGCTCTATATCCGGCCTT
>NZ_JCAXDO010000080.1:0-866 GCF_059740205.1 Serratia sp. LTN-2
AACGACCGCTACAACCTGACGCTGTCGCGCTACTTCGACCTCGGGCGCTTTCGCAACCTGAGCCTGTCGCTGTCGGCGTACCGCAACCAGTACAACGGTCGCAAGGACGACGGGGGTTACCTGTCGCTGTCGCTGCCGTGGGGCGAGCGCGCGACGCTGAGCTACAACGCCACGGCCAGCCGCGGCGACAACAGCCAGCGGGTGAGCTACTACGACCGGATTGACGAGCGCAGCAACTACCAGCTGAGCGCCGGGTACGCGCGCCGCGGGGCCAACGCCAGCGGTTACTACACCCGGGAGGGGGATATCGCGCGGCTGAGCGCCAACGCCAGCTACCAGGAGGGGAGCTACAGCGCGCTGGGGCTGAGTGCCCAGGGCGGGGCGACGCTGACCGCCGAGGGCGGCGCGCTGCACCGCAGCGGCATGGCGGGCGGCACGCGGATGCTGATTGACACCCAGGGGGTGGCGGACGTGCCGGTGCGCGGCTACGGGCGCACCAGCCGCACCAACGCCTGGGGCAAGGCGGTGATTGGCGACGTGAACAGCTATTACCGCAACAAGGCCAGCATTGACCTGAACCAGCTGGGCGACAACGCCGAGGCCATCAAATCGGTGGTGCAGGCGACGCTGACCGAGGGGGCCATCGGCTACCGGCAGTTTGACGTCATCGCGGGGGCCAAGGCGATGGCGGTGATTAAGCTGGCGGACGGCAGCGAGCCGCCGTTCGGCGCCACGGTGCTGAACGACCGCAAACAGGAGACCGGCATCGTCAACGACGGCGGCAGCGTCTACCTGAGCGGCATCAACGCCGGCGAGGCGATGACGGTGCGCTGGGGCGGGGCGGCGCAGTGTGAAGTGCGCATGCC
>NZ_JCAXDO010000081.1:0-865 GCF_059740205.1 Serratia sp. LTN-2
CCACAACCCAGTAAGCAGACATGTTCGTGATTGGCTTCAGGATTGATTTTAGCCAATGATACTTCTGCCACTACAGTGTATTCACTGAACGTTGAGCAGCCCATATAGTGGTAAATCGGTTGACCATTGTAGGAAAAACGAGTGGTACCATCTGGCATTACGCCTCTACCTTGAGTTTCGCGAACGGAAATACACAAGTTCGATTTTCCAGATTTACAGAATACGCACTCGCCACATTCAGCAGTGTAAAGTGGAATTACATGATCACCTGGTTTGACGCTAGTCACGCCTTCACCAACCTCAACTACAACACCAGCACCTTCATGCCCGAGAATAGCGGGAAAAACACCTTCAGGATCATCGCCAGATAAAGTAAATGCGTCTGTATGACACACACCGGTATGGGAGATCTTGATTAATACTTCACCTTTCTTCGGTGGTGCAACATCAACTTCAACAATTTGAAGAGGTTGACCAGGACCAAACGCAACAGCAGCACGTGACTTCATGGAATAATTCCTTATACAGATCTATTTTAAATATGATTTTAGAATCTTGGCGATTTCAGCCAATTCTTCTTTTCGTTGTTGTTCTGTGGTTTCACCTGATACTAAAGTGTCCTTTAAATGAACCTCCAACATCTCATTCATTAAACCATTAATAGCACCACGCACAGAGCATATTTGTTGCAGAATTGCACCACATTCCACATTGTCTTCTAACGCTTTTTCAATCGCTTGCGTCTGACCTTTGATCTTTCTGACGCGTAGAAGAATCTTTTTTTTGTCTTCAACCTGATTAGGCATCAGACCTCCTTACTTGCTAGCATTAATACTATAGTACCCCATAGTATAAAAAAAGCAAT
>NZ_JCAXDO010000082.1:0-857 GCF_059740205.1 Serratia sp. LTN-2
CCAGTGAGCGGTCAGGCAGAGCCTGGTTCAACCGTGACTGTGACTTATCCTGATGGCACCACTGCAACAGTGGTAGCTGGAACAGATGGCAGCTGGTCAGTACCAAACCCAGGTAACCTGGTGGATGGCGATACAGTGACTGCAACAGCGACTGACCCTGCAGGCAACACTTCATTGCCAGGTACAGGCACAGTTTCAGCAGACATCACAGCACCTGTGGTTGCGCTGGATGACGTGTTGACGAATGACAGCACACCAGCACTCACTGGTACAGTGAACGACCCGACAGCAACTGTAGTTGTCAATGTGGATGGCGTTGACTATCCGGCAGTGAACAATGGCGACGGCACCTGGACGCTTGCAGACAATACACTTCCAACACTCGCAGACGGTCCACACACCATTACCGTGACTGCAACAGATGCAGCAGGTAACGTAGGTAACGATACTGCAGTGGTGACCATTGATACGGTTGCACCAAATGCACCGGTGCTTGATCCGATCAATGCAACAGACCCAGTGAGCGGTCAGGCAGAGCCTGGTTCAACCGTGACTGTGACTTATCCTGATGGCACCACTGCAACAGTGGTAGCAGGCACAGATGGTAGCTGGTCAGTACCAAACCCGGGTAACCTGGTGGATGGCGATACAGTGACTGCAACAGCAACTGACCCTGCAGGCAACACTTCATTGCCAGGTACAGGCACAGTTTCAGCAGACATCACAGCACCTGTGGTTGCGCTGGATGACGTGTTGACGAATGACAGCACACCAGCACTCACTGGTACAGTGAACGATCCGACAGCCACTGTAGTTGTCAATGTGGATGGCGTTGACTATCCGGCAGTGAACAATGG
>NZ_JCAXDO010000083.1:0-857 GCF_059740205.1 Serratia sp. LTN-2
CCATTGTTCACTGCCGGATAGTCAACGCCATCCACATTGACAACTACAGTGGCTGTCGGATCGTTCACTGTACCAGTGAGTGCTGGTGTGCTGTCATTCGTCAACACGTCATCCAGCGCAACCACAGGTGCTGTGATGTCTGCTGAAACTGTGCCTGTACCTGGCAATGAAGTGTTGCCTGCAGGGTCAGTTGCTGTTGCAGTCACTGTATCGCCATCCACCAGGTTACCCGGGTTTGGTACTGACCAGCTACCATCTGTTCCAGCTACCACTGTTGCAGTGGTGCCATCAGGATAAGTCACAGTCACGGTTGAACCAGGCTCTGCCTGACCGCTCACTGGGTCTGTTGCATTGATCGGATCAAGCACCGGTGCATTTGGTGCAACCGTATCAATGGTCACCACTGCAGTATCGTTACCTACGTTACCTGCTGCATCTGTTGCAGTCACGGTAATGGTGTGTGGACCGTCTGCGAGTGTTGGAAGTGTATTGTCTGCAAGTGTCCAGGTGCCGTCACCATTGTTCACTGCCGGATAGTCAACGCCATCCACATTGACAACTACAGTGGCTGTCGGATCGTTCACTGTACCAGTAAGTGCTGGTGTGCTGTCATTCGTCAACACGTCATCCAGCGCAACCACAGGTGCTGTGATGTCTGCTGAAACTGTGCCTGTACCTGGCAATGAAGTGTTGCCTGCAGGGTCAGTTGCTGTTGCAGTCACTGTATCGCCATCCACCAGGTTACCCGGGTTTGGTACTGACCAGCTACCATCTGTTCCAGCTACCACTGTTGCAGTGGTGCCATCAGGATAAGTCACAGTCACGGTTGAACCAGGCTCTGCCTGACCGCTCACTGG
>NZ_JCAXDO010000084.1:0-857 GCF_059740205.1 Serratia sp. LTN-2
CCATTGTTCACTGCCGGATAGTCAACGCCATCCACATTGACAACTACAGTGGCTGTCGGATCGTTCACTGTACCAGTGAGTGCTGGTGTGCTGTCATTCGTCAACACGTCATCCAGCGCAACCACAGGTGCTGTGATGTCTGCTGAAACTGTGCCTGTACCTGGCAATGAAGTGTTGCCTGCAGGGTCAGTTGCTGTTGCAGTCACTGTATCGCCATCCACCAGGTTACCCGGGTTTGGTACTGACCAGCTACCATCTGTTCCAGCTACCACTGTTGCAGTGGTGCCATCAGGATAAGTCACAGTCACGGTTGAACCAGGCTCTGCCTGACCGCTCACTGGGTCTGTTGCATTGATCGGATCAAGCACCGGTGCATTTGGTGCAACCGTATCAATGGTCACCACTGCAGTATCGTTACCTACGTTACCTGCTGCATCTGTTGCAGTCACGGTAATGGTGTGTGGACCGTCTGCGAGTGTTGGAAGTGTATTGTCTGCAAGCGTCCAGGTGCCGTCACCATTGTTCACTGCCGGATAGTCAACGCCATCCACATTGACAACTACAGTGGCTGTCGGATCGTTCACTGTACCAGTAAGTGCTGGTGTGCTGTCATTCGTCAACACGTCATCCAGCGCAACCACAGGTGCTGTGATGTCTGCTGAAACTGTGCCTGTACCTGGCAATGAAGTGTTGCCTGCAGGGTCAGTTGCTGTTGCAGTCACTGTATCGCCATCCACCAGGTTACCCGGGTTTGGTACTGACCAGCTACCATCTGTTCCAGCTACCACTGTTGCAGTGGTGCCATCAGGATAAGTCACAGTCACGGTTGAACCAGGCTCTGCCTGACCGCTCACTGG
>NZ_JCAXDO010000085.1:0-845 GCF_059740205.1 Serratia sp. LTN-2
CAGGCAGAGCCTGGTTCAACCGTGACTGTGACTTATCCTGATGGCACCACTGCAACAGTGGTAGCAGGCACAGATGGCAGCTGGTCAGTACCAAACCCGGGTAACCTGGTGGATGGCGATACAGTGACTGCAACAGCGACTGACCCTGCAGGCAACACTTCATTGCCAGGTACAGGCACAGTTTCAGCAGACATCACAGCACCTGTGGTTGCGCTGGATGACGTGTTGACGAATGACAGCACACCAGCACTCACTGGTACAGTGAACGATCCGACAGCCACTGTAGTTGTCAATGTGGATGGCGTTGACTATCCGGCAGTGAACAATGGCGACGGCACCTGGACACTTGCAGACAATACACTTCCAACACTCGCAGACGGTCCACACACCATTACCGTGACTGCAACAGATGCAGCAGGTAACGTAGGTAACGATACTGCAGTGGTGACCATTGATACGGTTGCACCAAATGCACCGGTGCTTGATCCGATCAATGCAACAGACCCAGTGAGCGGTCAGGCAGAGCCTGGTTCAACCGTGACTGTGACTTATCCTGATGGCACCACTGCAACAGTGGTAGCTGGAACAGATGGTAGCTGGTCAGTACCAAACCCGGGTAACCTGGTGGATGGCGATACAGTGACTGCAACAGCAACTGACCCTGCAGGCAACACTTCATTGCCAGGTACAGGCACAGTTTCAGCAGACATCACAGCACCTGTGGTTGCGCTGGATGACGTGTTGACGAATGACAGCACACCAGCACTCACTGGTACAGTGAACGATCCGACAGCCACTGTAGTTGTCAATGTGGATGGCGTTGACTATCCGGCAGTGAACAATGG
>NZ_JCAXDO010000086.1:0-818 GCF_059740205.1 Serratia sp. LTN-2
GACACCCCGACTCGCCACTACGCACACGTAGACTGCCCAGGCCACGCCGACTATGTTAAAAACATGATCACCGGTGCTGCGCAGATGGACGGCGCGATCCTGGTTGTTGCTGCGACTGACGGCCCAATGCCTCAGACTCGTGAGCACATCCTGCTGGGTCGTCAGGTAGGCGTTCCTTACATCATCGTGTTCCTGAACAAATGTGACATGGTTGATGACGAAGAGCTGCTGGAACTGGTAGAGATGGAAGTTCGTGAACTGCTGTCTCAGTACGATTTCCCAGGCGACGACACTCCAATCGTTCGTGGTTCCGCGCTGAAAGCGCTGGAAGGCGACGCTGAGTGGGAAGCGAAAATCATCGAACTGGCTGGCTTCCTGGATTCTTACATCCCAGAACCAGAGCGTGCGATCGACAAGCCGTTCCTGCTGCCAATCGAAGACGTATTCTCCATCTCCGGTCGTGGTACCGTTGTTACCGGTCGTGTTGAGCGCGGTATCATCAAAGTTGGCGAAGAAGTTGAAATCGTTGGTATCAAAGAGACTGCTAAGTCTACCTGTACTGGCGTTGAAATGTTCCGCAAACTGCTGGACGAAGGCCGTGCTGGTGAGAACGTAGGTGTTCTGCTGCGTGGTATCAAACGTGAAGAAATCGAACGTGGTCAGGTACTGGCTAAGCCAGGCTCAATCAAGCCACACACCAAGTTCGAATCTGAAGTGTATATCCTGTCCAAAGACGAAGGCGGCCGTCATACTCCGTTCTTCAAAGGCTACCGTCCACAGTTCTACTTCCGTACAACTGACGTGACCGGTACCATCGA
>NZ_JCAXDO010000087.1:0-812 GCF_059740205.1 Serratia sp. LTN-2
TATGCAAAAAATACGAATCCGGAGCTTTCTAAACAAGATATTTTCAACTTTTCGCAAGTGAGCTCATGCGGTACGGCGACAGCAGTTTCTGTGCCATGTATGTTCTCGGGTATGCCACGTGTAGATTATGATGAGCAATTAGCCAGTCACCGCGAAGGTTTACTAGATATTGCAAAACGTGCGGGTTACCAAGTGACTTGGATTGATAATAACTCGGGTTGTAAAGGTACATGTGATCGCGTTGAACAATACCAAATTCCTGAAAACTTAAAGAAAAAATGGTGTAAAGATGGCGAATGTTATGATGACATTCTCATTGACAGCTTAAAGCAGTATTTGGCTACTATTGCCAAAGATGATGACCGCCCACGTTTGATTGTTTTGCATCAGGTGGGTAGTCATGGACCTGCATATTACAAGCGTGCGCCTGAGGCATATCAACCATTTAAACCGACTTGTGATACGAATGCGATACAGGGCTGTTCGCAAACCGAATTGCTAAATAGTTATGATAATACAATCGTATATACAGACCATGTATTAAGCCAAATGATTAATACTCTAAAAGAAATATCAAAATATCAGACAGGTTTATGGTATTTATCTGATCATGGCGAATCAACCGGAGAACATGGTTTATATTTACATGGTTCACCTTATGCAATCGCACCGAGCCAACAAACACATGTACCAATGATTATGTGGTTCTCTGAAAGTTGGAAACAACATAATCTTGCTCAAGTGAATTGTTTAAGCCAACAAACTAAACAAAAGTTAAGTCAGGATAATTTATTCCCAAGTTTGTTAAGTTT
>NZ_JCAXDO010000088.1:0-743 GCF_059740205.1 Serratia sp. LTN-2
AGCGCAACCACAGGTGCTGTGATGTCTGCTGAAACTGTGCCTGTACCTGGCAATGAAGTGTTGCCTGCAGGGTCAGTTGCTGTTGCAGTCACTGTATCGCCATCCACCAGGTTACCCGGGTTTGGTACTGACCAGCTGCCATCTGTGCCTGCTACCACTGTTGCAGTGGTGCCATCAGGATAAGTCACAGTCACGGTTGAACCAGGCTCTGCCTGACCGCTCACTGGGTCTGTTGCATTGATCGGATCAAGCACCGGTGCATTTGGTGCAACCGTATCAATGGTCACCACTGCAGTATCGTTACCTACGTTACCTGCTGCATCTGTTGCAGTCACGGTAATGGTGTGTGGACCGTCTGCGAGTGTTGGAAGTGTATTGTCTGCAAGCGTCCAGGTGCCGTCGCCATTGTTCACTGCCGGATAGTCAACGCCATCCACATTGACAACTACAGTTGCTGTCGGGTCGTTCACTGTACCAGTGAGTGCTGGTGTGCTGTCATTCGTCAACACGTCATCCAGCGCAACCACAGGTGCTGTGATGTCTGCTGAAACTGTGCCTGTACCTGGCAATGAAGTGTTGCCTGCAGGGTCAGTCGCTGTTGCAGTCACTGTATCGCCATCCACCAGGTTACCTGGGTTTGGTACTGACCAGCTGCCATCTGTTCCAGCTACCACTGTTGCAGTGGTGCCATCAGGATAAGTCACAGTCACGGTTGAACCAGGCTCTGCCTGACCGCTCACTGG
>NZ_JCAXDO010000089.1:0-713 GCF_059740205.1 Serratia sp. LTN-2
AATAAATATCCTCCGGCATAGCCGGAGGTTTTTCATATGCGCCTATAAGGCTCTGTTACCAGCCGCGCCCTAACAGGCGCATCACGATCTGACATTTGCTTCTATGGATTACTTACGGCCCGTAAACGGGCTTCCTGGATACGGGATCGAGAGTTGCTCACCCATTTTATCCTCTTCCAGTTGGTGCTTTATGTACTCTTGTATCCTGGCCGTATTTTTTCCAACCGTATCAACGTAGTACCCTCGGCACCAAAACTCTCTGTTACGATATTTGTACTTCAAATCGCCAAACTGCTCATAAAGCATCAGACTGCTCTTTCCCTTCAAGTACCCCATAAAGCCCGAAACACTCATCTTCGGCGGGATTTCCAGAAGCATATGGATGTGATTTGCACAGCATTCTGCTTCCAGAATATTCACGCTTTTCCATTCGCACAGCTTTCTTAAGATGCTGCCAATCGCTTTACGCTTTTCCCCGTAGAACACCTGTCTGCGGTACTTCGGGGCAAAAACTATGTGATATTTACAGTTCCATCTTGTGTGCGCTAAGCTCTTTTCGTCCCTCATTGGGACCCCCTTTTGATTTCTTGTTGAACCTTTGCAGTTGCCAGACCGCAAACTGTTTTAACAAATCAAAAGGGGTTTTTATAACTGGCCCAAAGCTGAAAGCTTTACTGAACCCCCAGCCTAGCTGGGGGTTTTCTGTGCACAAA
>NZ_JCAXDO010000009.1:0-23720 GCF_059740205.1 Serratia sp. LTN-2
AAGGGGTTTTTATAACTGGCCCAAAGCTGAAAGCTTTACTGAACCCCCAGCCTAGCTGGGGGTTTTCTGTGCACAAAAAAATCGGCGGCCACGACGCCGCCGTTCTCAATGCCGAGAAACAACATCACTGCTTGAGGGAAGGCAAATCACCATCCAGAGGGCAGATAGCCTAACAATGAAGCGATGGCGTACACCGCGCTGGCCAGGTACAGCAACACAATGCTGATCTGCAGCAGCGGGTGCGTGATCCAGTTGCACTGCCAGCGTGGCGTCTGGTCGCCGTGTTTGCGCGCGCCGCGCAGGATCAACATCGGCATGATCGACAGGATCACCCCGCTGAACACCCCGGCAAAGTAGAGCGCGTTGACGAACGACACCAGCCCGCTGTAGGCCAGCGCGAACGGCGGCACCACCACCAGCAACAGCACGCCGAAGCGGCGCAGCGGCAGCTCGTCGTTGCCCAGCCGGAACTTGTCGAAGATATTGGTCAGGAAGCTGCCGCCCAATCCCCAGTACGAGGTCAACATCGCGCACAGCGCGAAGATGTTGGCGGAGAAGAACGCCCACTGCCCCAGCGCCTGGCCCCAGGAAATGGTGGCCACGTCGGAGATGTCATCCAGCCCGCTGAGCGCAATCACCGACATCGGCACCGCCGCCAGCAGAATGAAGGTCACCGCCATGCCGACGATGATCGCCTTCGGCAGCTGTTCCGGCTTGTCGGCAAAGCCGCGCGCCATCTCCGGCACGATGTACTGTGCCGAGAAGCAGAACACCACCACGTTGAACACCGGCACCATATAGCGCCAGTCGCCGTCCAGCAGGTTGCGCATCTGGGTGGTGTCTTTCAGCAGCGTCGCCGCCACCAGCGCGGTCAACATTACCACCATGCCGATGCTGATGAACTTCTCGCCGCGGCCGATCGCTTTCAAACCGAGGTACAGCACGCCGGCGGCGGGTACGAAGAACAGCAGGCTGCCCAGCGCCGGCGAGATGCCGAACAGCGATTGCAGCAGCTTGCCGCTGCCGGTCATATAGGCGGTGAGCGCCCCGACGCTGTTGACGCACACCGAAGCGAACATCAACCAGGCGCCCAGCCCGCCGACGTAGCGCTTCGCCAGCCCGCTCAGCTGCAGATGCGCACGGGTGCGCAGCGTGGATTCAGCGACGTACAGCATGGTGATGGTGGTCAGGCTCCCCACCAGTACCAGCCAGAACAGCAGCGGCAGGAAACCGGCCTTGCTGGAGGCATAGGCGATGGAGAGCACTCCGGCACCGATGTTGGTGCCGACGATCATCGCCACCCCTTCAAGGAAACTTAACGATTTGGCGGGTGCAGGTGCTCGCACCCCGGCGGCAAGCGCCGGAGAAACAGAGATATTTTCAGACATGCATCATCCTTTATCGCCCGGCGACGCTGGCCGCCGGGATGGGTTAACGTCCTGACGCTCAACAGCTCACATCGATACACAGGTATTTCAGCTCCAGATATTCTTCTATCCCGTAGCGCGATCCTTCACGCCCGAGCCCTGACTGTTTCACGCCGCCGAACGGCGCCACTTCATTGGAAATCAGCCCGGTGTTGATGCCGACCATGCCGTACTCCAGCGCTTCCGGCACGCGCCACTGGCGCGCCGCGTTCTGCGTGAACAGGTAGGCGGCCAGGCCGAATTCGGTGTCGTTGGCCATGGCGATGGCTTCCGCCTCGTCATGGAAACGGAACAGCGGCGCCACCGGCCCGAAGGTCTCCTCTTTGGCGAAGCGCATCTTCTGCGTCACGCCGGTCACCACCGTCGGCTGGAAGAAGGTGCCGCCCAGCGCGTGCGGCTGACCGCCGGTGGCGATCTGCGCCCCTTTGATCAGCGCGTCATCGATGTGGCTCTGCACCTTCGCCACCGCATCGCTGTCGATCAGCGGTCCCTGGGTGGTGCCTTCGTGGCTGCCGTCGCCGACTTTCAACTGCTCGACCGCCGCCACCAGCTTCTCCGCCAGCCGCTCGTAGATGCCATCCTGCACGTAGATGCGGTTGGCGCACACGCAGGTCTGGCCGCTGTTGCGGAACTTGGAGGCCATGATGCCCGCTACCGCCGCGTCCAGATTGGCGTCGTCGAACACGATGACCGGCGCGTTGCCGCCCAGCTCCAACGACAGTTTCTTGATGCTCGGCGCGCACTGCGCCATCAGGATGCGGCCGACCTCGGTCGAACCGGTAAAGCTCAGCTTGCGCACCACCGGGCTGTCGCACAGCACCTTGCCCACCTGCGCCGCTTCGCCGGTCACCACCTGCAACACACCGGCGGGAATGCCGGCATCCTGCGCTAGCTTGGCCAGCGCCAGCGCGGTCAGCGGCGTTTGCTCGGCCGGTTTGACGATGATGGCGCAGCCCGCCGCCAGCGCCGGCGCCACCTTGCGGGTGATCATCGCCGCCGGGAAGTTCCACGGGGTGATGGCCGCGCACACGCCGATCGGCTGCTTCACCACCACCAGGCGCTGCGAAGCCTGCGGCGCCTGCAATACCGCGCCGTCTACCCGCTTGGCCTCTTCGGCGAACCAGGTGATGAACGATGCGGCGTAGGCCACTTCCCCGCGCGCTTCCGCCAGCGATTTGCCCTGCTCGGCGGTCATCAGCTGCGCCAGATCCTCCTGCGCGGCCAACACCTTATCGGCCCAGGCCAGCAGCAGCGCGGAACGCTGCTTGGCGGTCAGCTGTTTCCAGTCGTTTTGCGCCCGCTGCGCCGCTGCGATCGCCTGCTGGGTTTCCTCTTCGCTGACCAGCGGAATGCTGGCCAGCTCGGCGCCGGTGGCCGGGTTGATCACCGCTTCGCGCTTACCGCTCAGGGCGTCGCACCATTCGCCATTGATCAGACACTGGCTGCGCAACAGCTCGGGATTGTTCAATTTCATGCCGTTCGCTCCTTAGTGGGCCAGCGCGCGGGACAGAATGCCCATCGCCTTGGTGAACTGATCGTCCGGGATGGTCAGCGGATACAGGAAGCGGATCACGTTGCCGTTCACGCCACAGCTCAGCAGCAGCAGCCCTTCCTCCATCGCCTTCTGCTGCACCTGACGGGTGATATCGGCTGAAGGTTTACCGGTAGCCGGATCGTTGAACTCCACCGCCACCATCGACCCCTGCGCGCGCACATCGGCGATCGCCGGGCTGGTTTTACGCGCCTGCTGGAGCACTTCCACCAGGTGTTGGCCAAGGCGTTGGGCACGCTGGCACAGCTGTTCTTCGTCGATCACATCCAGCACCGCGTGCGCCGCGGCCACCGCCAGCGGGTTACCGGCGTAGGTGCCGCCCAGCCCGCCCGGCGCCGGCGCGTCCATCACCTCGGCGCGGCCCGCCACCGCCGACAGCGGCATGCCGCCCGCCAGGCTTTTCGCCATGGTGATCAAATCGGGCTTAACGCTGTAGTGTTCCATGGCGAACAGCTTGCCGGTACGGGCGAAGCCGGTCTGCACTTCGTCGGCGATCAGCAGGATGCCGTGCTGATCGCACAGCGTGCGCAGCGCCTGCATGAACTCGGCCGGCGCCACGTTGAAGCCGCCCTCGCCCTGCACCGGCTCCAGCACGATCGCCGCCACCTGCTTGGGATCGATATCCGCTTTAAACAGGCGGTCCAGGCTGTTCATCGCGTCTTCGGTGGTCACGCCGTACAGCGCGTTCGGGTACTGGCCGTGGAACACCGAACCGGGGAATGGGCCAAAGCCCAGTTTGTAAGGCGCCACTTTGCCGGTCAGCGCCATGGTCATGTAGGTGCGGCCGTGGAAGCCGCCGCCGAAGGTGATCAACCCCGGGCGGCCGGTATAAGCGCGGGCGATCTTCACCGCGTTTTCCACCGCTTCCGCGCCGGTGGTGAAGAAGGCGGTTTTACACGGGCCGGCGATCGGCGCGCGCTGGTTGATGCGCTCCGCCAGCGAGACATAGCTTTCGTAAGGAACGATCTGATAGGCGGTGTGAGTGAAGGCCTGCAGCTGTTTTTCAATCGCGGCGATCACCTTCGGGTGACGGTGGCCGGTGTTCAGCACGGCGATCCCCGAGGCGAAGTCGATCACTTCTTTGCCTTCCACATCCCACAGCGTGGCGTTCTCTGCGCGCTCGGCGTAAAAACCACACATCACGCCCACTCCGCGCGGGGTGGCGTCCTGACGGCGTTGGTTCAATTCTGCGTTTTTCATGCTGTTCTCTCCGGTCGGTGCCAGTTACACGTTTCGTTCACATTCGTGAAACAATGCCGTTTATTTACACAGGATGTGGCCCTATAATCGAGTGCCAGTTACGAATAATTGAGGGATCCAATTGCGTTCATTGAGTGGTGATCTGTTGCTGCAGCGCCTTGGCGAACAGCCCGATGACAAGCTGCACAAGCGGCTTTACAACGCGATTCGCACCAGCATTCTCGACGGCAGCCTGCCGCCCTCCAGCCGCCTGCCCGCCTCGCGCGACCTGGCGCAAGAGCTCAGCCTGTCACGCAACACTGTGTTAACCGTTTATGAACAACTGTTGGCGGAAGGCTACGTGTCGGCGCGTGCCGGCAGCGGCACCTTCGTCGCTGACACGGTGCCGGACAGCTGCTTGTCCACCGGCGGCGCTCCGGCGGACGACAGCGGACAACCGCGGCGCATCGAGCTGTCGGAACGCGGTGCCACGCTGCTGCACCACGCCAGCGCCAGCCCCAAACAGTGGGGGGCGTTCATTCCCGGCGTGCCCGACGTCAACGCCTTTCCCCACCAGCTGTTCAGCAAGATCCAGGCGCGCCTCAGCCGCCGCCCGGCGCCGCAGCGGCTGACCTACAGCAATCAGGGCGGCAGCCCGGAGCTGCAGCATGCGTTGGTGGAGTATTTGCGGGTGGCGCGCTCGGTACGCTGCTCGCCGGAACAGATCCTGATCACCGAGGGCATCCATCAGGCGATCGATCTGGTGACGCGCATGCTGTGCAATCCGGGGGATGACGCCTGGATCGAAGAGCCGGGCTATTGGGGGATCCGCAATATCCTGCGCATCAATGCGCTGAACATCTGCCCGCTGGCGGTGGACGAGGCCGGGCTGGTGCCGCCGGAGCAGCCGGTCAACCCGCCGCGCCTGATCTTTGTCACCCCGTCGCACCAGTACCCGCTCGGTTCGGTGATGAGCCTGGCGCGCCGCCAACGGCTGCTGGCGCTGGCGCGCAATGCCGGCGGCTGGATCGTCGAGGACGACTACGACAGCGAATTCCGCTTTTCCGGCCAACCGATCCCGGCATTGCAGGGGCTGGAAGCCGACGCGCCGGTGATCTACATAGGCACCTTCAGCAAAACGCTCTACCCGGCGCTGCGCCTCGGCTATGTGGTGTTGCCGCCGCCGCTGGTGCAGGCGCTGAAAACCGCCCACGCCGAGCTGTACCGCGGCGGGCACCTGCTGATCCAGAGTGCGCTGGCGGAGTTTATTCAGGAGGGGCACTACACTGCGCACATCCGCCGCATGCGGTTGCTGTACGCCCGGCGGCGCGCCTTCCTGACCGGGTTGATCGAACAGCACCTCGGCAAGCAGGCGCTCAGCGAGTTCAACAGCAACGCCGGCTTGCACCTGATCCTCAACCTGCCGGACGAGGCCGACGACGTGGCGATCGCCGCCGCCGCCGGTGCACGCGGGGTGTTGGTGCGGCCGCTGTCGCGCTATTACATGCTGCCCAACCGCCGACGCGGCCTGCTGATGGGCTTCGCCTGCGTGCCGGAAGAGCAAATGGCCGCCGCCTTCACTCAGCTGCTGGCGTGCATCAACGCCCCGCACTAGGTCAGAGCGCCGCCCGCCAACCTCACCAGGCCTGCAGTCGCCAACCCTCCACCCGTAGGTGCAGGCGATGCGTCGGCCGCAGCGCCTGCAGGAAGTCCTCGTCATGCGACACCACCAGCATCGCGCCGGGGAAATCCGCCAGGGCGGTTTCGATCGCCAGCGACGACGCCAGATCCAGATGGTTGGTTGGTTCGTCCAGCAACAGCAGCTGCGCCGGTTGTCGCCGCCACAGCGCGCAGGCCAGCGCCGCCTTCAAACGCTCACCGCCGCTGAGCGAGCCCAGCGGCAACGCGATGCGGTCCGCACCGAGCTGCAGCTGCGCCAGACGGGTGCGCAACGCGCCTTCCGCCAACGGCGAATCCTGCAGCCCCAGATGTTCCATCACCGACAGGCTCGGGTCGAGCTGCGACAGGGTTTGATCGAGGTAGGCCGCCGACAGCGGGCAATGACAATGGCCGGAAAGCGCCGTCAGCTGACCGAGAACGGTCTTCAGCAGGGTGGATTTGCCGCAGCCGTTGGGGCCGGTCAACGCCACGCGCATCGGGCCGTCGATCCGCAAATCCAGCGGCGGCGCGCTGACGAACGGCAGCTGCAGCCGCTCGAGCACCAGCACCTGCTTATTTGCGCTCACTTCGCTGCCCGGCAACGCCAGCAACACCGGCTGTTCCTCTTCTACCCGCTGATAGGCTTCGCGCACCGCCGCATCGAGACTGTCGCGCTGATCCTGATGCTGTTTGCGCAGCGTGCCGAGGCTCTCCTTCGCCGTTGATTTGTAGGCCACCCGCTCGAAAGAGGCGATATTCAACGTATCGACGACGCGCAGCGTTTGTGCCGAGCGCCGCTGGCTCATGTCGTGCTCTTTCTGCTGACGGGCGCGAGTGCGGCGGCGCTCTTCGCGCGCATGCTCCAGATCGGCGCGCGCCGCCTGCTGCTGCGCATCGCGCTGGCGCCGGTAGTCGTCGTAGTTGCCACCGTAACTGCGCAGCGCGCCGGGCGTCAGTTCGACGATGCGCTCCATGCGCGCCAGCAGTTGCCGGTCGTGGCTGGCGATCAGCAACCCGCCGCGCCACTGATCCAGCTGGTGATACAGCCAGGCGCGGCCGGCGCTGTCGAGGTGGTTGGTCGGTTCGTCCAGCAGCAGAAAGTCCGCCTCGCCCAGCAAGGCGCCGCACAGCGCCGCGCGCATCCGCTCGCCGCCGCTCAGAGAGTGTGCGGATCGCAAAGGATCGAAGGCCGGCAGCCCGGCGGCAGCGAAGGCATTTTTCAGGCGATCGTGGAGATCCCATCGCCCTTCCAGACGATCGATATCGTCCGCCAGCGGCCGCCCCTGCTCGAGACGCGCCAGCGCGGCGAACACCTCGCCGTAGCCTAGCAGCTGCGCCAGCGTGGTGTCCGCGCCGATCTCCGGCTGCTGCGCAACGTAAGCCAATGCGGCATGGGATTCGACGTGCCCGTTGCCCGGCTGATCCAGCCCGGCGATCAGGCGCAGCAGCTGGGTTTTGCCGACGCCGTTGCGCCCCACCAGGCCGCAGCGCTGCCGATCGAAAGCGAGATCCAACGGGCCGAACAGCGTTTCGCCGTCAGCAAATTGGCAGGTCAGTTGATGTAAAACGAAATAAGGGGACTGCGCAAAATGAGCCATAAGCACTCCTGAATGAGATCAAAACATCCCCACAGGGCGCGAGAGCGCACGGCGTGGGACCAGATATCAACAGGCGTGGTTGTTCATTTTCGGTTATGGCTCCGCAGAGAGAAGGAATTTGCAACGCACAAAGGCTAACCGATCTTTTGTTCGTTATGCAAACAGAGTCTGAGATTCATGATGTCTATCACATTCGGCACAACACAGATTCCCAAGCGGCGCGACAACGGCTAGATTTATCTCATCCGACCACTTTTGTTCACATAATAATAACAACGGGCCCTGATTTCACCCGATGGAGAGTGCAATGAGCAATTACCCTCACCTGCTGGCGCCACTGGATCTCGGTTTCACCACCCTGAAAAACCGGGTGCTGATGGGATCGATGCATACCGGCCTGGAAGAGCTGCCCGATGGCCCGCAGCGCCTGGCTGCGTTCTATGCCGAGCGCGCCGCCGCCGGCGTAGCGCTGATCGTCACCGGCGGCATTGCCCCGAACGAACAGGGCGTGGTGTTTCGCGGCGGATCGATCCTCAACAACGAGGCGCAATTGCCTCACCACCGCCCGGTGACCGAAGCCGTCCATCAAGCGGGCGGCAAAATTGCGCTGCAAATCCTGCACACCGGCCGCTACAGTTATCAACCCAAACTGGTGGCCCCTTCCGCGCTGCAGGCGCCGATCAACCCGTTTACGCCGAGCGCGCTCAGCGCAGCGGAGATCGAGCAGACTATCGCCGACTTCGCCCGCTGCGCGGCGCTGGCGCAGCAGGCCGGCTATGACGGCGTTGAGGTGATGGGCTCCGAGGGCTATCTGATCAACCAATTCTTGACGACGCGCACCAATCAGCGCGACGACCAATGGGGCGGCAGCTTCACCAACCGCATGCGCTTCGCCGTCGAAACCGTCAGGGCGGTACGCCAGGCCGTGGGCCCGGAATTCATTCTGATCTACCGGCTGTCGATGCTCGATCTGGTGGAAGACGGCTCCAGCTGGCAGGAGATCGAGCAGCTGGCGCTGGCGATCGAACAGGCGGGCGCCACGATCATCAATACCGGCATCGGCTGGCACGAAGCGCGTATTCCGACCATCGCCACCATGGTGCCGCGAGCCGGATTCAGCTGGGTGACCCGCAAGCTGATGGGCAAGGTCAGCATCCCGCTGATCACCACCAACCGCATCAACGATCCGGCGGTGGCCGAGCAGGTGCTGGCGGACGGCTGCGCCGACATGGTGTCGATGGCGCGTCCGTTCCTCGCCGACGCCGCCTTTGTGCAGAAAGCCGCCGAGGGGCGCGCCGACGAGATCAATACCTGCATCGGTTGCAACCAGGCCTGTCTCGACCAGATCTTTGAAGGCAAGCTGACTTCCTGTCTGGTCAACCCGCGCGCCTGCCGTGAAACCGAAATGCCGCTGACAATGGCGGAAAAGCCGAAAAAACTGGCGGTGGTCGGCGCCGGCCCCGCCGGGCTGGCGTTTGCCACCACCGCCGCCATCCGTGGCCATCAGGTGACATTGTTCGACGCTGCCGAGCAGATCGGCGGCCAGTTCAACATCGCCAAGCAGATCCCCGGCAAGGAAGAATTCCATGAAACCCTGCGTTACTTCCGCCGCCAGCTGGCGCTGCGTGAAGTGACGGTCAAACTGGGCGTCAAGGTCGAGGCGTCGGATTTAAGCGAATTCGATGAGGTGATCCTCGCCTGTGGCATCGTGCCGCGCACCCCGGATATTCCCGGCATCGGGCACGCCAAGGTGCTGAGCTATCTGGACGTGTTGCGCGATAAAAAACCGGTCGGCCAGCGGGTGGCGATCATCGGCGCCGGCGGCATCGGCTTCGATACCGCCGAGTACCTCAGCCAGCACGGCGTGTCCAGCAGCCTGGTTCAGGCGGAATTCAACCGCGAATGGGGCATCGACGGCCGCCTTGAGCAGCGCGGTGGGCTGGCGGAGCAAGGGCCGCAGGCGCCGCGCGCCGCCCGGCAAATCTACCTGTTGCAACGCAAAACCAGCAAAGTGGGTGAAGGCCTGGGCAAAACCACCGGTTGGATCCATCGCGCCAGCCTGGCGATGCGCGGCGTGAAGATGCTCAACAGCGTCAGCTATCGGCTGATCGACGACGAAGGGCTGCACATCACCCGCGCCGAGCAAGATAGCTGCCTGCCGGTGGACACGGTGATCGTCTGCGCCGGGCAGGAACCGCGCCGCGAGCTGCAGCAGCCGCTGCTGGCGATGGGCAAAACCGTGCACCTGATCGGCGGCGCCGACGTGGCCGCCGAGTTAGACGCTCGTCGCGCGATCGATCAGGGTACGCGGCTGGCGATGGCGCTATAAAAAAGGGGCGCCCAGCGCCCCTGATATTGATGACAAACCTCATCCCCATGCCGGATTGGCAGAGAGCAACGAATAGAAAACAAGGAAAATCAATTTATTGATTTTCGGCTGATAACCACAAAGGGGGAAAAACCACGCTTTTTCCCCCTTTGTCTACAGCCAGAGGGGCGCCCAGCGCCCCTTGTTATTCACTCTCAGCGACGCGCGCCAGATTTCACCGCTCGAAGGATCACGAACTTCTTGTTCGAGGCCACCAGCGTACAGTTGCCGAACAGGCGCTTGAGCTTCTGGTGATAGTCGAGGTGACGGTTGCCGACGATGCGCAGTTCGCCGCCCACCTGCAGGCAGCGCTTGGCGTCGCAGAACATCTGCCAGGCAGTGTGATCGGTGATGGCGTGTTGCTGGTGGAACGGCGGGTTGCACAGTACCGCCTGCACGCTTTCACGCTCGATGCCCGCCAGCGCGTTGTTCACCTCAAACTGACAGCGATCCAACTCTTGCGGCAGATTGTGCTCCACGTTCAGTTCGCTGGAGGCCACCGCCATGTAAGATTCATCGACGAAGGTCACCTGCGCTTCCGGGTTCTGCGCCAGCGCCGTCAGACCAATCACGCCGTTGCCGCAGCCCAGATCAACAATGTGGCCGTTCAGGCCGCGCGGCAGATGTTGCATAAACAGGCGCGCGCCGATATCCAGGCTGCCGCGCGAGAAGACGTTGGCGTGGTTGTGGATCAGCCAATCGGTGCCGTCCAGCGTCCAGTCGGTGGTTTCTGCCGCCGCCGGTGGGACGATGTCCGCCGCCTGGCAGAAGATCAGGCGCGCCTTCTTCCACGCCAGGCTGGTGCGCGTCGGGCCCAGCACCTTTTCAAACAGCTGCATCGTCGAGGTGTGCACGTCGCGGGCTTTGGCGCCGGCAACGATCAGCGTGTCTTCGGTCACAACGTGGCGCAGCGCGCGCAGCTGCTGTTCCAGCAGCGCCAACGCTTTCGGCACGCGAATCAGCACCACCGCCGGCGCCGCCGGCAGTTCGGCCAGGCTGTCCAACAGCGTGACCTGCTCAGGATCCAATCCGTTGAGCTTCAGGTTGTGGCGCGTCGCCAGCTGGCTCATGTACGAATCGCTGACGCTGTAAGGGCGATGCGCGTGCAACGCACAGGCCAGGGTGCCGAAGTTATCGTTGAAAATCAGCACCGGGCGGCCGCCGATATCTACATTTTCAAGCTGTTGCAGCAGATATTCGTCCGCCGCTTCCCACGCCTGCAGTTGGGTGGATTCTTCCTGTTGGGGATAACGCTCCAGCTCAAGTTGCTGTGTTCCCAGATCGAGTTGGCTCATTGCCCCTCCTGACTGATAAAATTTGGGCTGTTTATCCCCTAAAAACGCCCGTCAGTAAAATGTTTTTTCGGATAAATTGCGTATTGCGCCGCGTATCTGAAAACCCACGCCCCTTTTCCCCTTTAACAACATTAACCTTCCTTGCCCGCACGTCCATGTCGACGTTTTTTTAACCTGACGGGGTGTAACTTTAAATGTTACACTGCCAATCCCTATGGAAGGGGGAAGCATGATTAAATCTTTCCGCGATCGCTATCTGGAGCAGTTCTATCTGGAAGGCAGACGCAGCCGTCTGATTCCCGGCATGCTCGAACGGCAGTTGGCCAGAAAGCTCGATATGTTGGCAGCCGCGCAGCAAGAGCGCGATTTGCATCACCCCACGGGCAACTATTACAAGCGGCTGTCGGGGCCGTTTCAGGGATGGTCAAGTCTGCGCGTTAATATGCACTGGCGGCTGATGTTCCAGTGGCGGCATGATGCCGCTGAAAGAATTTACCTCGATCCTCACCAAGATACCTGAACGAGGGGGAACCCATGTTGGAAACCACGACTCGCGAACCCACCACGGTGGGGGAAGTGCTGCAGGAAGAGTATTTAACGCCGTTAGGCATCGGCCAGGAAGAACTGGCGAAGGTGCTGGGCGTCACCCGCGCCACCGTTAACCGCCTGTGCAATGGTCATCGACGCATGAGCGTTGCCGAGGCCAACCTGTTTGCCGATCTGTTCGAAACGACCGCCGACTTTTGGCTGAACCTGCAGGCGGCGCACGATCGCTGGGAGGCCAGACAGGCCGATGCGCAGCGTGTGCGGCTGCGGCCAATCAAAGAAATACTGGGACGCAATATCACTCATGCATGACATCGAGCTCGCTTACCTGCAAGGCTACCCAACGCATCTGCAAAGCCAGGTGCAACAACTGATCCATCAAAACCGGCTGGGTGACGTGCTGCTGCAGCGCTATCCGCAGGTGCACGACTGTACCACCGACAAATCGCTGTATCAGTTTACCGTCGATCTGAAAAATCAGTATCTGCGCAACGCCCAGCCGCTGAGCAAGGTGGCTTACGACAGCAAGATCCACGTCATGAAGCATGCGCTTGGCCTTCATACCGCCATCTCGCGCGTGCAAGGCGGCAAGCTGAAGGCCAAGGCAGAAATCCGCGTGGCGACGGTGTTCAAAGTCGCGCCCGAGCCGTTCCTGCGCATGATCGTGGTGCATGAGCTGGCGCACCTGAAAGAGAAAGATCACAACAAGGCGTTCTACAGCCTGTGCTGCCACATGGAACCGGATTACCACCAGCTGGAGTTCGATACCCGGCTGTATCTGACGCACCTTTCGCTGTTCGGCGAGCTGTATGCATAGCGAGTGGGGGCGTGATAATCTGCGGTTTTAGGCCTGGACCGGAGCTCGCCATGATTCGCTTTGCCGTCGTCGGCACCAACTGGATTACGGAACGTTTTATCGATGCCGCCCATGAAAGCGGCAAACTCAAGCTGAGCGCCGTGTATTCACGCTCGCTGGAACAGGCGCAGGCGTTTGGCGCCAACTATCAGGTCACACAGTTTTTCGACTCGCTGGAGGCAATGGCCCAGTCCGACGTCATAGACGCGGTGTATATCGCCAGCCCCAATTCCCTGCACTGCCCGCAATCGCTGCTGTTCCTGCGCCATAAGAAGCACGTGATCTGCGAGAAGCCGCTGGCTTCCAACCAACGCGAAGCGGAACAGCTGGTGGCCTGCGCGCGGGAAAATCAGGTGGTGCTGTTCGAGGCGTTCAAAAGCGCCTATCTGCCTAATTTCCTGGCGCTGCAGCAGGCGTTGCCGAAAGTCGGCCGGCTGCGCAAAGTCTTCATCAACTACTGCCAATACTCGTCACGCTACCCACGCTATCTGGCCGGCGAGAACCCCAACACCTTTAACCCGCAGTTCTCCAATGGCTCCATCATGGACATCGGCTACTACTGCCTGGCCAGCGCGGTGGCGCTGTTCGGCGCGCCGCAGTCGGTGCTCGCCAGCGCCACGCTGCTGGATACCGGCGTGGACGCCCACGGCACCGTCTGCCTGAACTACGGCGATTTCGACGTTACGCTTTCCCATTCCAAGGTCAGCGACTCGGCGCTCCCCAGCGAGATCCAGGGAGAAGAAGGCACGCTGATTATCGACAAGATTTCCGAGTGCCAGGGCGTGGCGCTGACACCGCGCGGCGGCAACCGCCAGGATCTGAGTCAGACGCAGCACATCAACACCATGCTGTATGAAGCGCTGGCCTTTGCCGAGCGGGTTGAGAAGCACCAGGTCGAGCATCCGGGGCTGGAGCATTCGCTGATCGTCGCCCGCCTGCTGACCGACATCCGCCGCCAGACCGGCGTCGTCTTCCCCGCCGACGGAGAATAAGATGAAACCGCTGCTCGTCATGCAAACCGGCGATGCGCCGCAGGCCATTCGTCAGGAACTGGCCAACTTCGAAGGCATGTTCCTGCAACAGGGCAATATCGACGCTGAACGCGCGCACATCGTGCATCTGCCCGCCGGCGAGCGGCCACTGCCGCCGGCCACCTATTGCGGCGTGGTGATCACCGGTTCGCCGGCGATGGTGACCGAACAGCTGCCGTGGAGCGAAGAGGCCGCCGAGTGGCTGCGTCAGGCGATGGCGATCAAACTGCCACTGTTCGGTGTTTGTTATGGTCACCAACTGCTGGCCTATGCGCTTGGCGGCGAAGTGGGCTACCACCCGCAGGGCATGGAGGTCGGCACGCTGGAGATCGAGCTGCTGCCCGCCGCGGCCGACGATCGGCGGCTCACCCTGCTGCCGCCGCGCTTCAAGGCCAATCTTATCCACTCGCAGAGCGTGCTGACGCCGCCCGCCGGCGCGCAGACGCTGGCGCGTTCGCAACAGGATGCGCACCAGATCCTGCGCTATGGCGATCATGCCCTGACCACTCAGTTCCACCCGGAATTCAACGGCGCGGTGATGAGCCAGTATCTGCAGTGGCTCGGTGAGCTGCATCCCGAGCAGCAATCCCTCTATCAGCAGAAACAACAACAGGTTAGCGATACGCCGTTCAGCCGCCTGCTGCTGCAGGGATTCGTCGTCAGCCTCGGCGCGCAAAAAGCGTTGGCCGGCTAACGCGATTCACGTTGACCGCCGACATATTTTGCATTACTTTCTGCTCTGCAAAGGGGAGTAACTTCATTGCCGGTCAATCGTCATTACGATGCGCAAGCATCCGGTTACCGGGCAACCTGATGTCAAAGGTGTAACTACCTTCATCAACGTTGTAAGTGAGACCTTGCCGGAAGGCGAGGTTTGCTTGCAGCGTTCACAGAGCGGCTGGCGTCTTCCGACGTTGGCCGTTTTTGTTTTTGAAGGATACCTCTGATGATGAATACCGTTGGCACACCGTGGTTATGGGGCAGCTTCGCCGCCGTCATAGTCGTGATGCTCGCAATCGACCTCCTGTTGCAGGGCCGTAAAGGCGCGCACACCATGACCCTGAAGCAGGCCGCCAGCTGGTCGCTGGTGTGGGTCAGCCTCTCCCTGCTGTTCAACTTCGGTTTCTGGTACTACCTGAACGAAACCGCCGGGCGCGCCGTCGCCGACACCCAGGCGCTGGCCTTCCTGACCGGTTACCTGATCGAAAAAGCGCTGGCGGTGGATAACGTGTTCGTCTGGCTGATGCTGTTCAGCTACTTCTCCGTGCCAGCCAACCTGCAGCGGCGAGTGCTGATCTACGGCGTGTTGGGCGCGATCGTACTGCGTACTATCATGATCTTCGCCGGCAGCTGGCTGGTCAGCCAGTTCCAGTGGCTGCTGTATCTGTTCGGCGCTTTCCTGCTGTTCACCGGTATCAAGATGGCGCTGGCGAAGGAAGATGACTCGGCGATCGGCGACAAGCCGCTGGTAAAATGGCTGCGCAGCCGCCTGCGCATGACCGACAGCCTCGAAGGCGAGCGCTTCTTCGTGCGCCGCAACGGCATCCTGTTCGCCACCCCGCTGGTGCTGGTGCTGATCCTGGTAGAGCTGAGCGACGTGATCTTCGCGGTGGACAGCATTCCGGCGATCTTCGCCGTGACTACCGATCCGTTCATCGTGCTGACCTCTAACCTGTTCGCCATCATGGGTCTGCGCGCCATGTACTTCCTGCTGGCCAACGTGGCGGAGCGGTTCTCGATGCTGAAATACGGCCTGTCGGTGATCCTGGTGTTTATCGGCATCAAGATGCTGATTATCGACTTCTTCCACATCCCGATCGGCGTGTCGCTCGGCGTGGTGGCGGGCATCCTGGCGCTCACCTTGCTGATCAACGCCTGGGTCAATCGCCGCAACGATCGTCTGGCGAAGAAATAACCATAATCTGTTATCCGGGGCGCTAGTCGCCCCGTGATTGTTTGGCAATTCCCGCAAAACGCCAAACGTTATTACGATCACACAAATGTAACCAGTATGTTATCAAGTATTGATCCGCGCTCAGAATTTCACCCTCGCCTCTTTCCAACATCATTCGATTGCTGAATACTGATTCGGCAAACACACTTAGTTACAGAATCACATAAAGCTACCCGGCGTCGTTTCCGCCGCGGCGGCCAGATAACATCAGGAAGAGAAGCACTATGCAAAAACTACTACAAAGGATCACACAGGGCAGCCTGGTCAAACAAATCATGGTCGGCCTGGTGGCCGGCATTCTGCTGGCGCTGGTTTCGCCGGCGGCGGCAACGGCGGTCGGCCTGCTCGGTTCCCTGTTCGTCGGCGCGCTGAAAGCGGTGGCGCCGGTGCTGGTACTGATTCTGGTCATGGCCTCCATCGCCAATCATAAACAGGGGCAGAAGACCAATATTCGTCCGATCCTGTTTCTCTACCTGCTGGGCACCTTCGCCGCCGCGCTGGTGGCGGTGGTCGTCAGCTTTATCTTCCCTTCCACGCTGGCGCTGACCACCGGGGCGACGGACATCACCCCGCCAGGCGGTATCGTGGACGTCATGAAGGGACTGTTGATGAGCGTGGTGGCCAACCCGTTCCATGCGCTGATTAACGCCAACTACATCGGCATTCTGGCCTGGGCCGTCGGGCTGGGGCTGGCGCTGCGCCACGCCTCCGAAACCACCAAGAGCCTGATCAACGACATGTCCCATGCGGTTACGCTGGTGGTGCGTGCGGTCATTCGCTGTGCGCCGCTCGGCATCTTCGGCCTGGTGGCTTCCACGCTGGCGGAAACCGGCTTCGGCGTGCTGTGGGGCTATGCCCAGCTGCTGATGGTGCTGCTCGGCTGCATGCTGCTGGTGGCGCTGGTGCTCAACCCGCTGATCGTTTACTGGAAGATCCGCCGCAACCCATACCCGCTGGTGTTCGCCTGCCTGCGCGAGAGCGGCGTGACCGCCTTCTTCACCCGCAGCTCGGCCGCCAATATCCCGGTGAACATGGAGCTGTGCAAGAAGCTGAACCTGAATGAAGACACCTACTCGGTTTCCATTCCGCTGGGCGCAACCATCAACATGGCCGGCGCGGCGATCACCATCACCGTGCTGACGCTGGCGGCGGTGAACACGCTGGGCATCGCGGTGGACGTACCGACCGCCCTGCTGCTGAGCGTGGTGGCGGCGCTGTGCGCCTGCGGCGCCTCCGGCGTAGCGGGCGGCTCGCTGCTGCTGATCCCGCTGGCGTGCAATATGTTCGGCATTCCGAACGACGTGGCGATGCAGGTGGTAGCGGTCGGCTTTATCATCGGCGTGCTGCAAGATTCGGCGGAAACCGCCCTCAACTCCTCCACCGACGTGTTGTTCACCGCCGCCGCCTGCCAGGCGGAAGACCAACGGCTGGCGAATGAAGATCCGCTGAAGGTGCGTTAATCCCACCTGGCCTCATAGAAAAGGCGCTCTTTCGAGCGCCTTTTTTGTCAGTCTTACAGCGTCACCCCGCTTTTAAATATCGCCAGCTCGCGGAAATCGTTGGCTTCATTGCACGCCGGGCGGCCGTTGGCGATCTCGACAATCAGATCGACGAAGCGGCTGAGCAGCTCGTCCATGGTTACCCCGTGAATCAAGCCGCCGGCGTCGAAATCGATCCAGTGCGGTTTCTTCGCCGCCAGCTCGCTGTTGGTGGCCAGCTTCACCGTCGGTACAAAACCGCCGTACGGCGTGCCGCGTCCGGTGCTGAACAGCACCATATGGCAGCCGGCGCCGGCCAGCGCGCTGGTCGCCACCGCATCGTTGCCCGGCGCGCTGAGCAGGTTCAGCCCCGGCACGCGCAGCCGCTCGCCGTATTTCAGCACGTCCACCACCTGGCTCAGGCCCGCCTTTTGGGTGCAGCCGAGCGATTTTTCCTCCAGCGTGGTGATGCCGCCGGCCTTGTTGCCCGGCGACGGATTCTCATAAATAGGCTGCTGGTGGGCGATGAAATAGCGTTTGAAGTCGTTGATCATGTCGACGGTCTTGCCGAAGGTTTCCCAATCGCGACAGCGGCTCATCAGAATGCGCTCGGCGCCAAACATCTCCGGCACTTCGGTCAGCACCGTGGTGCCACCGTTGGCGATCGCATAGTCGGAAAAGCGCCCCAGCAGCGGGTTGGCGGTAATGCCCGACAGCCCGTCCGAACCGCCGCACTCTAGGCCAAACCTCAGCTCGCTCAAGTGGCCTGGTTCGCGCCTATCGTAGCGCATCTCCCGATACAGCTCGTGCAGCAGCGCCAGTCCGGCCTCCACCTCGTCGTCCTGCTGCTGGCACACCATAAAGCGCAGCCGCCGATCGTCCTCTATCCCCAAGGTGGCGCGAAAGGCCTCCACCTGATTGTTCTCGCAACCCAGCCCGATCACCAGCACCGCGCCGGCATTGGGATGGCGGACCATGTTTTGCAGCATGATGCGGGTATTGGCATGATCTTGCCCCAACTGCGAGCAGCCGAACGGGTGGCTGAACAGATGCACGCCGTCGATCCCGTCCGCCTGAGTTTGCTGTAAAAAGCGCTGCTGGATCTGGCGGGCGATGCCGTTGACGCAGCCGACGGTGGGCACGATCCACAGCTCGTTGCGGATCCCCACTTCGCCGCCGGCCCGGCGATACAGCTGCACCTCGCGATCCGCCGCCTGCGGCGGCAGCGCCGGGAACTGCGGCTGGTAACGGTAGCTGTCCAGATCGCTCAGGTTGGTTTTGGCGTTTTGCGAATGAATATGCTCCCCTGGCGCGATGGCCGCGAGCGCATGGCCGATCGGCTGACCATATTTGATGATGTCCTCACCCTCGGCGATCGGGCCGAGCGCAAACTTGTGCCCGCGCGCCACCGGCTGCGCCAATCGAACGCTCTCCGCTTCCAGCTCAACCGTTTCTCCAGCGGCCAGGTCGCGCAGCGCCACCGCCACGTTATCCTGCTCATGAATCTTTATCGTACTTTGCATAAACCGGTCCCGGATAACGGCTACGCCAGTTCAATGGCGAAATAGTTTTTGGCGTTGTCGAAGCAGATGTTTTGCACCATCTCGCCCAGCAGCGCGATGTCCGCCGGCGCTTCGCCATCCGTCACCCAGCGGCCGATCATCTGGCAAAGGATGCGACGGAAGTATTCATGGCGCGTGTACGACAGGAAGCTGCGGCTGTCGGTCAACATGCCGACGAAACGGCTCAGCAGCCCGAGCTGCGCCAGCTGCGTCATCTGCCGTTGCATGCCGTCCTTTTGATCGTTGAACCACCAGCCGGAGCCGAATTGCATCTTGCCGGGCGTGCCTTCCCCCTGGAAGTTGCCGACCATGGTGCCGATCACTTCGTTATCGCGCGGGTTGAGGCAGTAGAGAATGGTTTTCGGCAGGCCGCCCTGCCGCGCCTGGGCATCCAGCAGCCGCGACAGCGGTTCCGCCAACGGCCGGTCGTTGATCGAATCGAAACCGATATCCGGGCCAACGGCGGCCAGCATACGGCTGTTGTTATTGCGCAGCGCGCCGATGTGATACTGCTGCACCCAACCACGGCGCCGGTACTCGCCGGCCAGAAACAGCAGCACCGCGCTTTTGAACTGGGCGCTCTGTTCCGGCGTCGGCAGCTCGCCGTTCAGGCGGCGCAGCAGGATCGCATCCAGCGTCGCTTCATCGGCCTCGCCGAACACCACCACGTCCAGCGCATGGTCGGCCACCTTGCAACCGTGGGCGGCAAAGTGATCCATGCGCTGGTACAGGGCGTCGCACAGCGTGCTGAAGCGGCCGATGGCAGTGTCAGCCGCCGCCTCCAGCTGCCGCAGATAGTCGTTGAAGCCCGGTGCATCGATAGTGAAAGCCTTGTCCGGCCGCCAGCTCGGCAGCACTTTGATCTCGAAGCTGCGATCGTCGGCGATCGCCCGATGATGGCGCAGATCGTCGATAGGATCGTCGGTGGTGCCGACCATTCTCACGTTCATCTGGCGCATGATGCCGCGCGCGCGAAACTCATCCTGCGCCAGCAGCGCATTGCCGCGCTGCCAGATCTCGTCCGCCGTGGCCGGCGACAGCAGCGTGCCGGTGATGCCGAACGGCCGGCGCAGCTCCAGATGCGTCCAGTGATAGAGCGGATTGCCGATGGTATGCGGCACCGTGGCGGCCCAGGCGTCGAACTTCTCGCGATCGCCCGCATCGCCGGTGCACAGCCGCTCCGCTACGCCGTTGGTGCGCATCGCCCGCCATTTGTAGTGATCGCCCCGCAGCCAAATATCGTACAGGTTGCTAAAGCGGGTGTTCTCCGCGATCTGCTGCGGCGGCAAATGGCAGTGATAATCGAAAATCGGCTGCGGCGCCGCATAGTCGTGATACAAGCGCCGGGCAAACTCGCTGTCCAGCAGGAAATCTTCGCTCAAAAACGTCGCCATTTCGGGCTCCTTACTTGCCGTGCTGCACGGGAATCGAACCTCAAAAGTTATCACACCAATTTTAATGAGCGTCCAGCAAATTTTTCCCGCCATTTGCCGTTTTGCTGTCCTTCAATCCCTTTTTCGCTCAGTTTTACGGCAAACGTGCGGCATAAACGCACTATTTCACCGGCAACAGTATCGCTCAGGCGAATAATTCCTTTTGTGATATCACTCAACTTTTAAACCTGTATGACAGGTTATTGTCTCGCCAGCCGCATCGCCGGCCACACCTTCAAACGGGGAGACTTTTCGGATGCGTAAAATTAAAGGGTTACGCTGGTACATGATCGGACTGGTGACCATCGGCACCGTGCTGGGCTACCTGACCCGCAACGCCATCGCCGTCGCGGCGCCAACGCTGGAAGATACGCTGCACATCACCACCCAACAGTATTCCTATATCGTCGCCGCCTATTCCGCCTGCTACACCGTGATGCAGCCGGTGGCGGGCTATGTGCTGGACGTACTGGGCACCAAAATCGGCTACGCCATGTTCGCCATTCTGTGGGCGCTGTTCTGCATGGGCACCGCGTTGGCCAACAGCTGGGGCGGCCTGGCGCTGGCGCGCGGCGCGGTCGGCATGGCCGAAGCGGCGATGATCCCCGCCGGGCTGAAGGCCAGCAGCGAGTGGTTTCCGGCCAAAGAACGTTCGATCGCCGTCGGCTATTTCAACGTGGGGTCGTCGATCGGCGGCATGATCGCCCCGCCGCTGGTGGTCTGGGCCATCGTGGCGCACAGCTGGGAAATGGCGTTCATCATCACCGGCGTGCTGAGCCTGATCTGGGCCATCTGTTGGCTGCTGTTCTACAAACATCCGAAAGATCAGAAGAAACTGAGTCAGGAAGAGCGCAGTTACATCCTCGAAGGCCAGGAAGCGCAACACCAGACCACCCACGCCAAAAAGATGTCGGCCTGGCAGATCGTGCGCAACCGCCAGTTCTGGGGCATCGCGCTGCCGCGCTTTCTGGCGGAGCCGGCCTGGGGCACCTTCAACGCCTGGATCCCGCTGTTCATGTTCAAGGCCTACGGCTTTAATTTGAAAGAGATCGCCATGTTCGCCTGGATGCCGATGCTGTTCGCCGATCTCGGCTGCATCGTCGGCGGCTACCTGCCGCCGCTGTTCCAGAAGTATTTCAAGGTCAATCTGATCGTCTCGCGCAAGCTGGTGGTGACGATGGGAGCGGTGTTGATGATCGGCCCCGGCATGATCGGCCTGTTCACCAGCCCTTACGCCGCCATCGCGCTGCTGTGCGTCGGCGGCTTCGCCCATCAGGCGTTGTCCGGGGCGCTGATCACCCTCTCTTCCGACGTATTCGGCCGCAATGAGGTAGCGACCGCCAACGGCCTTACCGGCATGGCGGCCTGGACCGCCAGCACGCTGTTCGCCCTGGTGGTCGGCGCGCTGGCGGATACGCTCGGCTTCAGCCCGCTGTTCGCGGCGCTGTCGGTATTCGACATTCTCGGCGCGATCGTCATCTGGACGGTGCTGCAAAACCGTCCGGCCGCCGAACCGCAGTCAACCGCGCTGCAGCCGACCCCGGCGCGCAGCTGATCCCACCGCCCGGCCGCCGCGCCGGGCCCCTTACCCCTCTGGCAGCAGTGCCGAATAAGTGGTATAACAAATCCAATGGCTACGCGCCCCTTCCCACCGCACCGTATAGAGCATTCACTATGGAATTCACTGAAACCAGACGCCTGTATCAGCAACTGGCCGCCGAGCTTAAGCACCGTATCGAAAGCGGCCGCTACCCGGTGGGCGACAAACTGCCGGCCGAGCGATACATCGCCGAAGAGATGAATGTCAGCCGCACCGTGGTGCGCGAAGCGATCATCATGCTGGAAGTGGAAGGCTATGTGGACGTGCGCAAAGGATCCGGGATCCACGTGGTCTCCAACCAGCAAAAGCACCTGGTGGTGCCGGGCGACAGCATCGAGTTCGCCACCGCCGGCCCGTTTGAGCTGCTGCAGGCGCGCCAGCTGATCGAAAGCAACATCGCCGAATTCGCCGCCACCCAGGTGACCAAGCAGGATATCGTGCAACTGATGGAGATCCAGGAGCACGCCCGCAAAGAGGATCGCTTCCGCGACTCGCAGTGGGATCTGAAGTTCCACGTGCAGGTGGCGCTGGCTACTCAGAACACCGCCATGGCCACCATCGTGGAAAAAATGTGGGTGCAGCGGGTCAACAACCCTTACTGGAAAAAGCTGCACGAGCACATCGACGAACGCTCGATCGCCAGCTGGTGCGACGATCACGATCAAATCCTCAAGGCGCTGATGCGCAAAGACCCTTACGCCGCCAAGCTGGCGATGTGGCAACATCTGGAAAACACCAAGC
The DNA here is from genome assembly GCF_059740205.1 of Serratia sp. LTN-2. Taxonomy (NCBI): domain Bacteria; kingdom Pseudomonadati; phylum Pseudomonadota; class Gammaproteobacteria; order Enterobacterales; family Yersiniaceae; genus Serratia; species Serratia sp. LTN-2. The sequence goes on from NZ_JCAXDO010000009.1 coordinate 22,280, forward strand.
AGATGCTGTTCAACGCCACCAGCGACGACTTCGAATACAACGCCGACCGCTACCTGTTCGCCGAGAATCCGGTAGTGCATCTGGATGGCGTGAGCCACGAGCCGAAATAGCCACTGCGGTCAAAAACCGTCGGCTTATGTCAGGTAATGTAAAATCCGCTGAATCGATGCCGTAACCGCCGTTTGCCGTGTACTATTTCACCGCTGGCAACGTAGATTTCCCTGTTGCCAATCGTGCTATTTTGGTAGAGTTAGCCCACTTTTTTACCCATTGCTGCGGGGGCGGAACGCGAATAAATGCGCTGGTTGTTTGCCATGCTGATTGCTCTTTTCTGCTGGACCGGTTCGGTCTCCGGCCAACAGCTTTGCGTGGCGTCATCCAAGCCCACCCCCAGCGCGCTGAGCAGCCTGCCGCTGCTGGCGGAGCCGGCGCTTTCCCCCTATGATCATGTATATCGTGCGCCGGCCGAAGCGCGCCGCAAAGCCCCCGGCAAGTTGCCGCTGCTGCTGCCCAGAGCGCACTCTTTCTCCGGCTCGCTGCTCGCATTTTCCCTGCTGGCGCCGGTCTATACCCTGGCCGCAGAGCCGGGCTACCGAATTCGTTTCCCCCGCCAGGACACCCCGGCCCCCAACCGGCTTGCCCAGGTCGACTGGATGCTGGACGCCTCCAGGCAACAGAGTCGGCAAGCCGGCTGGAAAGAAAGTAACATGCAGTACCGTGGCACGCTGACTTACCACCTATGACCGGTGTCGCACCGCTTAGAAACTTTAAAGCAACGCCGTTTCATCGTTATCAGCAATCAGGATCGCCGCGCGCTTTCAGCCCACGTCCGCTCCGCCGCTGAGATAAAAATAAACAATGACGTTTTAGGAACACCGGATGGATATCATTAAAGAACTGATACATGCCTTGTGGCAGCAGGATTTTGAGACGCTGGCGAACCCTTCGTTGGTGTGGACCCTCTACATCCTGCTGTTCATGATCCTGTTTTTGGAAAACGGCCTGCTGCCGGCCGCTTTCCTGCCGGGCGACAGCCTGCTGATCCTGGTCGGCGTGCTGATCGCCAAAGGCACCATGGGCTTCCCGCTGACCGTCGTGATCCTGACCGTCGCCGCCAGCCTGGGGTGCTGGGTCAGTTACATACAGGGCCGATGGCTCGGCAATACGCGAACGGTGCAAGGCTGGCTTTCGCACCTGCCGGCCCACTACCATCAGCGGGCGCACAACCTGTTCCACCGCCACGGGCTTTCCGCCCTGCTGGTGGGCCGCTTCCTGGCCTTCGTGCGCACCCTGCTGCCGACCATCGCCGGGCTGTCCGGCCTGAGCAACGCGCGCTTCCAGTTCTTCAACTGGATGAGCGGCCTGCTGTGGGTCTTGATCCTGACGACGCTGGGCTTCGCGCTGGGTAAAACCCCGGTGTTCCGCAAGTATGAAGACCAGC
>NZ_JCAXDO010000009.1:23751-174479 GCF_059740205.1 Serratia sp. LTN-2
GTTGCTGGTGGTCGGTCTGGTCGGCTCGCTGATCGTGCTGTGGCGCAAGAAACGCGCCAGCGGCCAGAACCCGGGGAAAGGGGCGTGACAGCAAAGCGCCCGCGCTGGCAATACGTCCTGATGATCGCGCTCGCCCTGCTGGCGTTGGCGACGCTGTTGGTGCCCTGCATGGTGCGCACCGAGAGCGAGCTGCGCATTCGCGCCAGCCAGCAGGGGCTGTCGCTGCCCGACGGATTTTATGTCTACCAGCGCCTCGATGAGCGCGGCATCCGCATCAAGAGCATCACGCCGGAAGGCGATGGCCTGGTCATTCGCCTGGATTCGCCGGAGCAGCAATTGCTGGCGCGCGAAGCGTTGCAAACCATCCTGCCGCCCGGTTACCACATCGCATTGAGCGAGTCTCCGGTGCCGTCGCATTGGGTGCGCGAATTTGCGCGTTCCCCACTCAATCTGGGATAATCCCCCTTCAGATGAAGGGGTTTCCTTTCGCTGCCGCTATCTTCATTTTCATTCGCACCGTTTAGCTCAAAAATCAGTCAGTCGACACCAGACCACGGCTGATTCTTTGGGGGCACGCCGGTTTCATGACTATGCTGAAGGGTAACTTCAGCCGGCGATGAACGCCCTCCTCTCGCGCTGCCGTCTTAGGCAGTCAGGAAAGCGGATGCCTGTGCAGGCATCCCATGAAAAGGAACTGAAAGATGAAATTACGCCATTCACTGTTACTGCTGCTGCCACTCTGCGCGCTGCCGGCACTCGCTTCGGCCGCAGAGGGCGGCTGCGCCGCCAAAGCGCAAAGCATCCAACAACAAATCGACTACGCCACCCAGCACGGCAACACCCACCGCGTGGACGGGCTGAAAAAGGCGCTGAGCGAAGTGCAGACCCACTGCACCGAAGCCGGCCTGCAGGCCGAACGCCAGAAAAATATCGCGGAGAAACAGCGCAAGGTTGACGAACGCCGGGAAGAACTGAAAGAAGCGCAGCAAACCGGCAAGCTGGACAAGGTCGCCAAGAAACAGCAAAAGCTGGCGGAAGCGCAGGCTGAGTTGAAACGCGCCCAGGCGGAATAATTTTTTTACACCAGCGGATTTATCGATGAGAGCCCCATCACGCGGGATTTCTTAAGCATATGAAAGTGATGTCTGGTGTTATCTGCTAGTCATCACCCCTTTGCTCCGGCGAAAAAATCCGCTATGTTAAAAGTCTGTCGAAATAAACGTTAAGGAATAATCACATGGCACATGATTCAAATGCAGAAAACTTACGCGCTGAACTGAAGTCCTTAGCCGATACGCTGGAGGAAGTGCTGAACTCCTCCACCGACAAGCCGAAAGCCGAGCTGGAGAAGCTGCGTTCGAAAGCGGAAGGCGCGCTGAAAGAGACCCGCGCTCGCCTGAGCGACGCCGGTGACAAGCTGGCTTCGCAAACCAAACAGATCGCCGGCCAAGCCGACGACTACGTGCGCGACAACCCGTGGACCGGCATCGGTATCGGCGCGGCGGTCGGCGTGGTGCTGGGCGTGCTGCTCGCGCGTCGCTAATCATGGCTGAACAACCGCAAGTGCGCGCGCAGGGCCCCGCCAAAGGGGTCCTGGATATCGGTCAGCGCATCATCACGATCCTGGTCGGCATGGTGGAAACCCGTGTCCGGCTGGCGGTCGTCGAGCTGGAAGAGGAGAAAGCCAACCTCATTCAGCTGCTGATCATGGCCGGTATGACGCTGCTGTTCACCGCCTTCGGTTTGATGAGCCTGCTGATCCTGATCTTCTGGGCCATCGATCCGGTCTACCGGCTGGTGGCGCTGGGTGCCACGACCGGCGTGTTGCTGTTCCTGGCCGTGGTCGGCACCATCTGGACGCTGGTCAAGGCCCGTCGCACCACGCTGCTGGGCGCCACGCGCAAGCAGCTGGAGCTGGACCGCGCCGAGCTGGAGCGCGAACCATGAGCCGCCGCCGCTACCTGGAATGGAAGAAAGAGAGGCTGATTCGGCAGATCCAGCAACAGCGTCTGGATCTGGCCGAACACAAGTCTCTGTGGCTGGAAAAGACCGAACGCATCGACCGCGGCTGGCAAACGGTGTTTGGCCTGCGCCGCTATCTGGTGCTCGGTTCCAGCATCATGGCGCTGTACGGCATCCGCCATCCCAGCAAGATGATCCGCTGGTCGCGCCGCGCTTTCGGCGCCTGGAGCGCTATCCGTCTGTTTAAGAAGACGTTCTCTACCAAGTAAGCCGCCGCGTTTTTCCTTCAAACCTCCTGTTGCTCTGCCCCCATTTTTCCCCCTGAAACAGCATGCCTAATCCCGGGGCCGGGCAACCTGCTGACCAACAGCAATTTATTAGCACGCTAAAGATTCAGATTTTTTGAAAAATTACGACAGTTTTACTTGCTAACAACCTGAGCACTTCCCGCTTAACATTCACTCCATCAATACGATACGGACCGGACAGGGTCAAAGACCCGCTACGCCGCCCGCTGATATGACTACCGCCGAACAGGCGCACAAAAACACTTTTGGAGTTGATGATGAAAAAATTAGAAGATACAGGTTTGCTGGTTGCTCGTATTCTGATGCCAATCCTGTTCATCGTGGCAGGCTACGGCAAAATGGGTGACGCCTACGCCGGTACCCAACAATACATGCAATCAATGGGCGTACCTGGCTTCTTGCTGCCGCTGACCATCCTGCTGGAATTTGGCGGCGGCCTGGCAATCCTGTTCGGTTTCCTGACCCGCACCGTGGCGCTGTTCACCGCCGGTTTCACCATCCTGACCGCGCTGCTGTTCCACACTGACTTTGCAGAAGGCGTAAACCAGCTGATGTTCATGAAAAACCTGACCATCGCCGGCGGCTTCATCGTGTTGGCAGTCGCAGGCCCAGGCGGCTTCAGCATCGACCGTATTCTGAACAAGAAATGGTAATCTAAACTGTCATTCAGGGCCCGGCATGCCGGGCCCTGTCGTTTTTCACTCGGACACCAAGGAGATTCCCATGGGACAACTCGTCGATGGCGTTTGGCAAGACATCTGGTATGACACGAAATCTACCGGCGGCCGTTTCAAACGTTCAACCGCTCAGTTTCGCAATTGGGTGACCGCCGACGGTCAGCCGGGCGAACACGGCGCGGGCGGCTTCCAGGCCGAAGCGGGCCGTTATCACCTGTACGTTTCTCTCGCCTGCCCCTGGGCGCACCGCACGCTGCTGATGCGCAAATTGAAAGGGCTGGAGCAGATCATTCCAGTTTCCGTGGTGCACCCGCTGATGCTGGAAAACGGCTGGACCTTTGGCCAGGATTTTCCTGAGACCACCGGCGATCCGCTGTATCACGCCGACTTCCTGTACCAGATCTACCTGCGGGCCGACCCGCACTACAGCGGGCGCGTGACCGTGCCGGTGCTGTGGGATAAACAGCAGCAAACCATCGTCAGTAACGAATCCGCCGACATCATTCGCATGTTCAACAGCGCGTTTGACGGCGTGGGCGCCCGCGCGGGCGATTACTACCCGGCCGAGCTGCGCGGCAAGATCGATGAGCTGAACGGTTGGATTTACGATCGGGTGAACAACGGCGTGTACAAGGCCGGTTTCGCCACCAGCCAGGAAGCGTATGACGAAGCGGTCCACGGGGTATTCAGCGCGCTGGAGCGCCTGGAGCAGATCCTGGGGCAGCACCGCTATCTGACCGGCGATCGGCTGACCGAGGCCGACCTGCGGCTGTGGACCACGCTGGTGCGTTTCGATCCGGTATACGTCACCCACTTCAAGTGCGACAAAAACCGCATCAGCGACTACCTGAACCTGTACGGTTTCCTGCGCGACATCTACCAGATGCCGGGCATCGCCGAGACGGTCAGCCTGCCGCACATTCGCAATCACTACTACCGCAGCCACGCCACCATCAACCCGTACGGCATCATTTCCATCGGGCCGGCGCAGGATCTGGACGAGCCGCACGGCCGCGACCAGCGCTTCGGTTAAGACGAAAAAAATCCCCTTGCCGCCCGGCAAGGGGATGTCATTCAACGAACGTTAACGCTGTGCGAACAGGCGCGGAATTTCGCGCAGGAACCAGGCTTTCGCCTCTCCCATGCTGTCGCGCCGCCAGGCCATGATGATGTCGGCTTCGCGGCTGTATTCCGGCCCCACCACCCGCAGCCGCCCGGCTTCGATATCTTTCTCCACCATCGGATACGGCATGGTCGCCACCCCCAACCCGGCCAGCAGCGCCAGACGCTTGTCTTCAATGGTGCTCACCGTCAGACGTTGTTGTTTATCCAGCAGCTGAACGGTCAACACCGGGCGCTCGCGGGCAGTATCCGCCACGGCGATGCCGCGGTACTTCACGCGGGTCACCTCGGACAACGGCTCCGGCTCCTGATGGATCGGGTGATCCGGCGCGGCGACATAGACGCTCATCACCTTGTACAGTTTGCGGGTGTTGATCTCCGAGGATGCGCGGAAATGCATATCCGGTGCGATCACGATGTCGGCGCGCCCCTGCTCCAGCCGCTCCCAGGCGCCCGCCAACACTTCGGTGAAAATCGACACCTGGGTATTGGCCTTCAGCGCCAGCTTGTCGACCAGCGGGAACAGCAGGCTCGGCGGTGATAACGCTTCGCTGACGATGGTCAGGTGGGTTTCCCAACCGCGCGCCAGCGCTTCGGCGTCAGTGGTCAGCTTGTCTGCCGCCTCCAGCAGCACCCGCCCGCGCTCCAGCAGCATGCGCCCCACGTTGGTGAACTTGGTGCGGTGGCCCGAACGGTCGAACAGCACCACGTCCAATTCTTCTTCCAATTTTTGCATGGTGTAGCTGAGCGCCGACGGCACCCGGCCCAATTCGTCGGCGGCCGCGGCGAAACTGCCACGCCGGTCGATCGCGTCCATCACTCTCAGCGCCTCAAGCGTGAGCGCCCGATCTCTGGCCATCACATCCCTCTGTCAGGAAATTTGAATATGCCGACCAGATTAACTGGCTAACAATCCGACGTCCAGATGCTTACCATTTGGATAATGAATTTAGAGAGCCGATTGCCATGATTACATGCAGAACAGCACAACAATGCGGGCAAGCTGACTTTGGTTGGCTGCAGGCTCGCTACACCTTTTCCTTTGGTCACTACTTCGATCCCAAACTGATGGGCTACGCCTCGCTGCGGGTACTGAATCAGGAGGTGCTGGCACCAGGCGCGTCGTTCCAGCCGCGCACCTATCCCAGCGTGGACATCCTGAACCTGATCCTGCAGGGCGAGGCGGAGTACCGCGACAGCGACGGTAACACGGTGCGTGCCAAAGCCGGCGAAGCGCTGCTGTTGGCCACCCAGCCGGGCCTGAGTTACAGCGAGCAGAACGTCAGCGGCGACACGCCGCTCACCCGTCTGCAGCTGTGGCTGGACGCCTGTCCGGAACGCAGCAACGAGCGGGTGCAGCGCCTGACGCTGCCGACGGCAGGCAACCTGCTGCTGGCCTCGCCGGACGGCGCGCAGGGCAGCCTGCAGCTGCGCCAGCAGGTCTGGATCCACCATCTCGATCTGCAAGCGGGTGAACAGCTGACGCTGGCGATTAACGGGCCGCGCGCTTATTTGCAGTCGATCCACGGCACCATCACCGCCAACGGCGAGCGCCACGAAGAACAGCGTCTGACCTGCGGCGACGGTGCCTTCGTGCGCGAGGAGAATCGCCTGACAATCCGCGCCGAGACGCCGCTGCGCGCGCTGCTGATCGACCTGCCGGTGTAAACCAAACCGGCCGGAAAACGAAAAACCCCGCGCAACTGACGTTGCGCGGGGTTTTCTTTTGTCGAGGGAGTTGACCGGTAAGCCGGGTTCTGTCGTGGACAGTCATTCCTCTAGGCCAGCAATCGCTCACTGGCTCAAGCAGCCTACCCGGGTTCAGTACGGGCCGTACCATGTGAACCCCTATTTGGCCTTGCTCCGGGTGGAGTTTACCGTGCCACGAACTGTTGCCAGCCGCGCGGTGCGCTCTTACCGCACCCTTTCACCCTTACCTGATCCCGCTTACGCGGGCCATCGGCGGTTTGCTCTCTGTTGCACTAGTCGTAGGCTTGCGCCTCCCAGGCGTTACCTGGCACCCTGCCCTATGGAGCCCGGACTTTCCTCCCCTCCATCTGTCTCCCCGAAGAGGACGGCAATGAAGCGGCGACTGTCTGGTCAACTCCGGCGCGGATAGTAGCGTCGCGACGGCGGCAGGTCAACCGCTTTACGGCTGTTGTTGCTCCAGCGCGTGCTTATACAGCGCATTTTTCTTCACGCCGTGGATTTCCGCCGCCAGCGCCGCCGCCTTTTTCAGCGGCAGCTCTTTTTGCAGCAGCGCCAGCGTGCGCAGCGCCTCGAGCGGCAACGCATCCTCCTGCGCCTTGTGGCCTTCGACGATCAGCACCATTTCGCCACGGCGGCGCACTTCATCTTCCTGCACCCACGCCAGCAGTTCGCCCACCGGCGCGCCGTGGATGGATTCCCAGGTTTTGGTGAGCTCGCGCGCCAGCACCACATAGCGCTGCGGGCCCCAGACGGTGACCATGTCCTGCAGGCTTTCCAGCAGACGATGGGTGGACTCATAGAAAATCAGCGTGCGCGGCTCCTCCGCCAGCGCCATCAGCGTATCCTTGCGCCCCTTGGTTTTCGCCGGCAGGAAGCCTTCGTAGCAAAAACGGTCGGAAGCGACGCCCGCAGCGCACAGCGCAGTCGTGGCGGCGCAGGCGCCCGGCAGCGGCACCACGCGAATGCCGGCCTCGCGGCAACGGCGTACCAGGTGATAACCGGGATCGTTGATCAATGGCGTGCCGGCGTCGGACACCAGCGCGATGCTCTGGCCTTCCTGCAGTTTCGCCAGCAGTTGATCGGCCTTTTGCTGTTCGTTGTGATCGTGCAGCGCGAACAGGCGCGCGTTGATCGCGAAGTGTTGCAACAGCAATCCGGTATGGCGCGTATCTTCCGCCGCGATCAGATCAACGCTTTTCAGTACCTCTAACGCACGGTGGGTAATATCGCCCAGATTGCCGATTGGAGTGGGCACCACATACAGCGTTGATGCAGAAATGACTGATTGTTGGTGTTGATTCATTGTTTCATCCGGGTTGCCGATTTAATATTGAGCATCTTGAAAAAAACATCACTGGATACAGTATGCTTTCCTCAACATTCGTTCGTACCAAAGCAGGGCGTTCCAAGCCTGTCCGACTGACCGCAGTCATCGCCGCCGCCCTTTTCCTGGCGGGCTGTCCAAGTCGGGCCCCGCAAACGCCGCCCGCCAATATACAGGACGAAGCGAGCGCCAGCTCCGATTACTACCTGCAGCAGTTGCAGCAAAGCAGCGATGATAACAAGGCTGACTGGCAATTACTTGCTATTCGCGCCTTGCTGCGTGAAGGAAAACTGCCGCAGGCCGGCGACCAGTTGAATCAACTGCCGAAAAACCTCAGCGGCGCGCAGCAGACCGAACGCCAATTGCTGACCGCCGAACTGCAGATCGCCAACAAGAGCTACGTCAGCGCCCGCAGCACGCTGGGCCACCTAGACAGCGGTTCGCTGTCGCCGAATCAGAAGGTGCGTTACTACCAGGCGCAGATCGCCGCCAATCAGGGCAAAGCGTCGCTGCCGCTGATCCGCGCCTATATCGCGCAGGAGCCGCTGCTGACCGGTAAACCGCACCAGGAAAACCTGGATCAAACCTGGCAGGCGCTGCTGCAGCTGACGCCGCAGGAGATGAACAGCCTGGTGATCAACGCCGATGAAAACGTGCTGCAAGGCTGGTTGGATCTGCTGCGCGTCTATCAGGACAACAAGCAGGATCCCGATCTGCTGAAGGCCGGCATCAAAGATTGGCAGAACCGTTATCCGAAAAACCCGGCGGCCAAAACGCTGCCGGCTCGCCTGAACCAGGTGCTGAACTTCACCCAGGCCTCTACCTCGAAAATCGCCCTGCTGCTGCCGTTGAACGGCCAGGCGAAGGTGTTCGCCGACGCTATCCAGCAAGGCTTCGAAGCGGCGAAAAACGGCGGTTCCATGCCGGCGCCGCAGCCTCAAGCCGCGCAACCGGCTGTCACAGCGGCACAAACGGCGCCGGCCGACCAGGCCGCTGCGGGTGACATCAACGCCAACGGCGCGGTCAGCCCTTCAGCGCAAGAGAGCCAACCTGCCGTGACCGCCGCGCAACCCGCCGCACCGTCCAGCGCGCCGGTAACGCCGCTGCAGGCCGCCAATGCGCAGGTCAAAGTGTACGACACTACCAGCCAGCCGCTGGCCGCCTTGCTGAGCCAGGCGCAGCAGGATGGCGCCACTCTGGTGGTCGGGCCGCTGCTGAAAGAGAACGTCGACCAGCTGTCCGCCAGCACCACCACGCTGAACGTGCTGGCGCTCAACCAGCCGGAAACGCCGAAGGACAACCTGAACATCTGTTACTTCGCCCTGTCGCCAGAAGATGAAGCGCGCGACGCCGCCCGCCACATCTGGGAACAACAGAAGCGCCAGCCGTTGCTGCTGGTGCCGCGCGGCGCCTTCGGCGATCGCGTCGCCAAGGCCTTTAACCAGGAATGGCAGAAACAGGGTGGTCAAACCGTGCTGCGTCAGGACATCGGCTCCGCCGGTGAACTGCGCCAGATGGTGAACAGCGGCGGCATTCGCATGACCGGCACGCCGATGTCGAGCGCCCCGGCGCCGCAGAGCGTCACCATCGCCGGGCTGACCATTCCGGCGCCGCCGAGCGACGTGCCCGCCGCCACCGGCGGCAGCGTCGACGCGGTATATATCGTCGCCACCCAGTCCCAGCTGACGCTGATCAAACCGATGATCGACATGGCCACCAGCTCGCGCGGCAAACCGGCGATGTACGCCAGCTCGCGCAGCTACCAGGCCGGCGCCGGCCCGGACTTCCGTCTGGAAATGGAAGGCCTGCAGTTCAGCGATATTCCGCTGTTGGCCGGCTCAAACCCTCAGCTGCTGCAGCAGGCCAGCGCGCGTTTCCGCAACGATTACTCGCTGGTGCGCCTGTATGCGATGGGGATGGATGCCTGGACATTGGCCAACCATTTTGCTGAAATGCGCCAGCTGCCGGGCTTCCAGGTTTCCGGCACCACCGGTACGCTGAGCGCGTCGCCGAACTGCGTGATCAACCGCAAACTGCCTTGGCTGCAATACCGTCAGGGTACGGTCGTCCCGGTCTCTTGAACCCACGCGCCTCAGGGGCGGGCTATGAGTTACTGGCCCGCCGTCATCTGGAACACGCCGGGCTCACCTTCTGCGCCGCCAACGTCGCGGTGCGCGGCGGTGAGCTCGACCTCATCATGCGCGACGGCGCCACCTGGGTGTTCGTCGAAGTGCGCTACCGCCGCAACGACGCTTTCGGCGGCGCGGCCGCCAGCGTCACCTCTCGCAAACAGCAGCGGTTGCTGCACGCCGCCGCCGTCTGGCTGGCGGGACGCGGAGCCAGTTTTGACACATCATCTTGCCGTTTTGATGTTTTGGCCATTACCGGTAGCCAGTTAGAATGGATACCCAACGCCTTCAATGCGGATTAATCGGGGTTTTGCGGCGCAGACCGGCCCTTTGACTTAGTGGATTAATACAACGTGCTGGATAGAATTAAAGTCTGTTTTACCGAAAGCATCCAAACCCAGATCGCGGCGGCGGAAGCGTTGCCTGACGCCATTTCCCGCGCGGCGATGACGCTGGTTCAATCCTTACTCAACGGCAACAAAATCCTGTGCTGCGGCAACGGCACCTCGGCGGCCAACGCGCAGCACTTCGCCGCCAGCATGATCAACCGTTTTGAAACCGAGCGCCCCAGCCTGCCGGCCATCGCCCTCAATGCCGACAACGTGGTGCTGACGGCGATCAGCAACGATCGGCTGCACGACGAAGTGTACGCCAAACAGGTGCGCGCGCTCGGGCACACCGGCGACGTGCTGCTGGCGATTTCCACCCGCGGCAACAGCCGTGATATTGTGAAAGCGGTCGAAGCGGCCGTCACGCGCGACATGACCATCGTCGCGCTCACCGGCTACGACGGCGGCGAACTGGCCGGGTTGCTCGGCCAACAGGATGTCGAGATCCGCATCCCGTCGCACCGCAGTTCGCGCATTCAGGAAATGCATATGCTTACCGTAAACTGCCTGTGCGACCTGATAGACAATACGTTATTCCCCCACCAGGACGATTAAGGAACTGAGATGAAGCTAAAAGCCACATTTGCAGTGCTGTCCAGCGCCCTGCTGTTGCAAGGCTGTATCGCCGGCGTCGTCGTCGGCAGTGCGGCCGTCGCCACCAAAACCGCCACCGACCCGCGCAGCGTAGGGACTCAGGTAGATGACGGCACGCTGGAAGCCAGGGTCGAGAGCGCCCTGAGCAAAGACCAGCAGTTGAAGAAAGAAGCCCGGGTGGTCGCCACCGCCTATCAGGGCAAGGTGCTGTTGACCGGTCAGTCGCCTAACGCCGACCTCACCGCGCGCGCCAAGCAGATCGCCATGGGCGTGGAAGGCACCACCGAAGTGTATAACGAAATCCGCCAGGGCACGCCGGTCAGCCTGAGCACCGCCTCCTCCGACACCTGGATCACCACCAAGGTGCGTTCGCAGCTGTTGACCAGCGATACGGTGAAATCGTCCAACGTGAAGGTCACCACCGAAAACGGCGAAGTGTTCTTGCTGGGCCTGGTCACGCAGCAGGAAGGGCAATCGGCGGCGCAGATCGCCAGCCAGGTCAGCGGCGTGAAGCACGTCACTACCGCCTTTACCTATGTGAAGTAATCCTCTCTGCGGGAGCGGCGCTACGCCGTTCCCGCTCGCTTAATCCAGCTTGTTCTCGCGTAAAAACGTTTCCCCGCCCAACTGCCGCATCTGGCGCATGATCCACTGTTGACGCTGCACCACATAGCCGGACGGCGCATCGGCCCTGAAACGGTGCGGATTCGGCAATACCGCCGCCAGCAGCGCCGCTTCGGCCGCGGTCAGGCGCTTGGCCGGCTTATGGAAAAAGCGTTGTGAAGCCTCCTCCACGCCGAACACCCCATCGCCGAACTCTACGATGTTCAGATACACCGTCAGAATGCGCCGCTTGGTCCACACCAGCTCGATGCCCGACGTCAGCCCGGCCTCCAGCCCTTTGCGCAGCCAGCTGCGGCCATCCCACAGAAACAGATTCTTGGCGGTTTGCTGCGACAGCGTGGACGCGCCGCGGATGCGCGTCGGGCGTTTCTCGTTGTGGCTGAGCGCCTTTTCAATGGCCGCCACGTCGAAGCCCCAATGATCGGGAAACTTCTGATCCTCCGCCGCCATCACCGCCAGCGCCATCTGCGGCGAGATATCGTCCATCGACACCCAGTCAGAATGAGCGACGTAGCCGAAGTCGCCGCTCAACCAGGCGCTGACTTGCCGCTCCACCATCACGGCGGAAAACGGCACCGGCAGGAAAGCAAAGGCCACAATGCCCAGCACCCACAGGCCGATAATCGCGATGACGCCGCGCTTCAGCCAATACCAAGGGCGCAGCCGCCGCCATCCGCCGAGCGATTTTCTCATTCAGCCAGTTCCAGCACCCGCGCCACCAGTTTGTCGATGCCGAGGGCCGCCTGCGCGATCGACGGCGCCAGCATATAGGCCGGCGTGGTCACGATCTTATGTTCGCGGTCCACCACGATGTCGTCCACCGGGCAAATCACCGGCTCTCCGCCCATGGCGTCAATCACTTCCCCCAGGTCGGGATCGTTGCCAATGGTCAGCCGCGCTTGTTGATCCAGCAGCTTCGGCAACAGCGCCGGCGCGATGCACATCAGGCCAATTGGTTTGTTGGCCTTATGCATCTCGCGCGTCAGGCGCGCCAAATCTTCATCGACCCAACATTCCGCGCCGGCTTCGGCGAAATTGCTGAGATTCTTGGCGGCGCCGAAGCCGCCGGGCACGATCAGCGCATCCAGCTGCGCGGCTTCCGCCAGCGCCAGCGGCTGCACAGCGCCGCGGGCGATGCGCGCCGATTCAATCAGGACATTGCGCGACTCCGCCATCTCATCACCGGATAAGTGATTGATAACATGGCGTTGAGGTTTATCCGGCGCAAAGCACACCGCCTGGGCGCCGGCGCGGTCCAACGCCAGCAGCGTCAACACCGCTTCATGGATCTCTGTACCGTCATAAACGCCGCTGCCGCTGAGGACGACACCCACCTTTTTCATCACTCTTACTCCTGTCGCTGCTGTCAACTGGTTCGTGCTCGGAGTTGACAAACACTAATCTACATCACACATTTTAATGAATCTTCTAACAAGAGCGCTTACATTTGCTATGTTGTTGGCTGTATGATGTTTAGGAATTCGCTACAACCTGCTCGACCAGAACACTGAAACCAATACGCAGGTTCACAATTTCCCTGGTGTTGGCGCAATATTCGCGCACCCCGGCTTAGGTCGGGGTCATTTTTTTTCAGCGTTCTCAACCCAAGCCCGCAGCACCTGCACATCGTTGCGCCACTCTTGTTTCAACTCATCCACCCAATCCTGCACGTTATCCCACCAGGCCGGCAGCGTAGGCGTTTGAATTTGTTGTGCCAGCTGCTGCAGGTGGCGCAGACCGACCGAACCGGCGGCGCCCTTGATCTTGTGCCCTTCCTCGGTGATGCCTTTCTGATCGCGCGCCGTCATGTTGGAATCCAGCACCGCCAGATAGCCCGGCATCATCTGTTCGAACATCTCCAGGCTTTGGTGGATCAACTGCGGGCCAACCAGGTCCATGTACTGCTCCAGCATCGCGGTATCGAGTAACGACTCATTAATCTGCATCGCCTTATGCTCCGTTTTCTTAGAAGTGTGAGAAGGTTGATGATCCCAATAGTGTTTGATGACCTGGGTCAGCGCCGGCACCGACAACGGCTTGCTCAGCACATCGTCCATGCCCGCCTCGAGATACTCTTTTTTGTCTTTCAGCACGTTGGCGGTCAGGGCCACCAGCGGCGGCAGCGCCTGCCCGGCATAGCGCTCACGCAGCGCCCGGGCGATATCCAGCCCGGTCATGTCCGGCAGTTGGATGTCCAGCAGCACCAGATCGAACTCGTCCGGATCGAACATCGCCAGCGCGTCGTGGCCGTTCATCGCCACCTCGACGCTGTTGCCCAGCTTCTCCAGCACCGAGCGCGCCACGATCACGTTCAGTTCGATATCCTCCACCAGCAGGATGTGCAGCGCCGGCAACGGCAGCTCCTCTTCCTCCGGCACCGCGCTGACGGCTTCCTGCACCGCCGGCGCCTTGATGGTCAGGGTGAAGCAAGAGCCGTGCCCCTGTTCGCTGCGCACGGTGATGTCGCCGCCCATGCTCTGCGCCAGCCGCTTGGAGACCGCCAGCCCGATGCCGGTGCCGGTGGCCGGGCGGCCACCGCGCTGATCTTTCACCTGATAATACATGGCGAAGATCTTGTCCTGCTCATCCTGCGGGATGCCCATGCCCGAGTCTTCCACCTCGAACACCAGCTTCTCCGGCGCCTCGCGCCGCACGCGCACCACGATTTTGCCCTGCTGGGTAAATTTCACCGCGTTGCCGATCAGGTTCCACAGGATCTGCCGCAGGCGGGTGCCGTCGGTCACGATCTGCTGCGGCAGCGGCGTCTGCGGCTCCATGACGAACTGCAGCCCTTTCGGCTGCGCCAGCAGGCCCGAGAGGTTCTCCAAATCCGCCAGGAAGCCGGTGAAGTCCACCGGTTGGTTGTCGAGCTGCACCTTGCGCCGCTCGAGCTTATCCATTTCGATAATGTCGTTGAAGATGTTGCCGAGGGTGATGGCGCTGACGTGAATGGTCTTCAGGTATTTCAGCTGCTCATCGTTCAGCTCGGTATCGAGCAGGATGCGGCTCAGGCCGACGATGCCGTTAAGCGGCGTACGCAGCTCGTGGCTGATCGTTGAGATAAAGGTGGTCTTCTCCCTGCTGGCATTCTCCAGCGCGTCCTGGTAGCGCTTACGCTCGGTAATATCGCGGCCGAAGCCCATCAGGCCGTGGCGTTTGCCCACCCGGTCGTAAAACGGCACCTTGCGCAGCTCGAAACAGGCCTTGCGGCCATCGGGATACACTAACCACTGTTCGTAGGTCAGCGAGACGTTGTGGCGGAACACCTTCTCGTCGGTTTCGATCACCTTTTCGGCGATCTCCTGGCCGTAGACGTCGAACGGCGTCAGGCCGATCAACTGCTTCTCGCTCTTGCCGGTCAGCAGCTCCATCGCGCGGTTGCAACCGGAAAATTCTTTGTCTTCGTTGCGGTAATAAACCAGATCCGGCGAGGCATCGAGGAAGGAACGCAACAGCGCCGATTGCTGGCCCAGCTCAATCTGCGCCAGTTCGCGCTGTTCCATCTCTTCCGTCAGCTTTTCCATCACCTGCAGGCGCTCTTCTTCCGCCTTGATACGGTCGGCGATCTCCTGGTTCAGCTGGCTGATATTGTCTTTAAGCTGCTGGTTGAGCTCCAGATCGCGGTGGCGCATCTCCTCCAGCTTGTCCACCAACCGCGCCAGCCGTTGGCGCGACTCCTCCAGCTGCTCCACCACCACAGAGAGGAAATAGACCGCCCACGGGGTGATCAGCAGGCCGAAGAAGATCGAACGCACCACGTCGATGCTTTCCACTTCGCCGCGCAGCAGCATGGTCACCGCCATCTGCACCACCATCGCCAGCACCACCAGCGCCGAGGCCAGCAGCAGCGAGAAGCGCACCAACCCCAGTTTTACCATTAAATCGACGTAGTACTGGGCCAACACCCGGATTTGCTTCATAGCGGCTCCCATCAGACACAATCTTTTGAATCATACCGTAAAACAGCGGTGAGATAAGGCGACAAACGCCGAAGTGTGGCAAAGATTGCACTTCAGAGCGGCATGCCAGGGCGGTAGCGCCGCTTTTCATCCAGCGCGCTGCCCTGCCCGCCGTGCCGTTGCAGATAAGCGCCGACCGCCTGCATGCCGCTCCAGCGGTTTTCGCACCACAGCGGCGCCAGCAGCGTAGGCCGGCGGGCGCTGGCGGAAAGGCGGTGGTACACCACGTCCCCCGGCGTATGGCGGATCATCTCCCCGGCGCTGGCGGCATAATTCTCCAGCGCCAGTTCGGACAAACGCCCGGCCTGCCAAGCCCGCGCCAGGGTGCTGCCGGTGACGACGTGCAGCGGGTGGAGCTTGATGCCGTCGACACCGGTCTGCGTCACCTGCTGCAGCGTGAGCAGATGATCGCGCTGGGTTTCTCCCGGCAGCCCGACGATCAGATGGCAGCACACCTTCAGACCGCGCTGTCGAGCCAGCCGTGCGGTCTGCTGATAGCAGCGGAAATCATGGCCGCGGTTGATGCGCTTTAGCGTTTTATCGTGCGCCGTCTGCAGCCCCAGTTCCAGCCACACTTCATAGCCTTGTTCGCGGTAGCCCGCCAGCAGGTCCAACGCGGCGGGCGGCACGCAGTCCGGCCGGGTGCCGACGCACAGGCCGACCATGTCGCTCTGCGCCAGCGCCTGCCGATACATCGACGCCAGCAGTTCGACCTCCGCATAGGTGCTGGTATAGGCCTGGAAATAGGCCAGATAGCGCCGCGCCCGGTCGACCCGCACGGCCTGCCGCGCCAGCTGTTCGGCGATGCTCTGCTGCTGCATCGTTTCATCGGCGAACGACGCGACGTTGCAAAATGTACAGCCACCGCGTCCCAGCGTGCCGTCGCGGTTTGGGCAGCTGAATCCGCCGTGTAGCGTGAGTTTATGGATCTTTTCGCCATAGCGGCGCTGGAGATCCGCGCCAAACATATTGACTAATTGCGGCAACTGCATAATCTTGGTGATTCTCTGTGTTCAAAGCCGCGATGCTAATAAGAAACGGTTTTTCCCGCGATGACAGAGATCAACGCTTTCCCCGCAAGGCGCCATCACGCATAACCATTCATCATAAACGCAAATAAATTCACTATAATTCTGATGAATTATTCTAATCGTCACGCAACCGTTAACGGCAATATGACAATGCGGTGAAAAATAGTCATAAACATCAACAAAGCAATATCTTATAGAATAAAACTCTGTCATTAACCCCCGCACTAGCATGGTGCAGAGATTAAGGGGTTGCACTATAGTGAGACAGCTCACACTTCTGCGGGGATCCGTGTTGCCCCACGATAGTGCAAAAATGCATTAAAATACTTATTTTTCAAATAAATAAACATCATCAATTCGATAAGAATCTATCTTAAGCCCACATTTGACCTGCGAATTCTTTCTCGCTAAGTTGGAAGTCCGCTGGAAGCTTTCTGGACGGGCAAACGTCTCGTCATATTTATGCAGTAATTGAAGACTCCCTCTTAAAACAAGTCCTATACCACTTGTGAGACCGTCACGAGAGGCCATTGATGGAGGGCGGAAAAGCAGATTGGCGGGGTTAACTTGCTGATTGGACTTCTGCCTGAAATTGGGAAGCCCCCTCGCAGTAGGTTGTGAGAGTCACGCAGAGCCTGGGGAGGTTCACTGATATGTTGTACGATAAATCCCAAGAGAGGGACAACTGTGGTTTCGGCCTGATCGCCCACATAGAAGGCGAACCTAGCCACAAGGTGGTGCGCACCGCCATTCACGCGCTGGCCCGCATGCAGCACCGCGGCGCGATCCTGGCCGACGGCAAGACCGGCGACGGCTGCGGCCTGTTGCTGCAAAAACCCGATCGCTTCTTCCGCATGGTGGCGGAAGAGCGCGGCTGGCGCTTGGCCAAGAACTACGCCGTCGGCATGATGTTCCTCAGCCAGAATGAAGAGGAAGCGCGCCTCAGCCGCCGCATCGTGGAAGAAGAGCTGCAAAACGAAACGCTGTCGATCGTCGGCTGGCGTGAAGTGCCGACCAACCCGGACGTGCTGGGTGAAATCGCCCTCTCCTCCCTGCCGCGCATCGAGCAAATCTTCGTTAACGCCCCGGCCGGCTGGCGCCCGCGCGATATGGAACGCCGCCTGTTCGTGGCGCGCCGTCGCATCGAGAAACGCGTGCAGGACAACAGTTTTTACGTCTGCAGCTTCTCCAACCTTGTGACGATCTATAAAGGCCTCTGCATGCCTGCGGATCTGCCGCGCTTCTATCTCGATCTGGCGGACCTGCGCCTGGAATCGGCCATTTGCCTGTTCCACCAGCGTTTCTCCACCAACACCGTGCCGCGCTGGCCGCTGGCGCAGCCGTTCCGCTACCTGGCGCACAACGGCGAAATCAACACCATCACCGGCAACCGCCAATGGGCGCGCGCCCGTACCTATAAATTCCAAACGCCGCTGATCCCGGATCTGCAGGCCGCCGCGCCGTTCGTCAACGAAACCGGCTCCGACTCCAGCTCGCTGGACAACATGCTGGAGCTGCTGCTGGCGGGCGGGATGGATCTCATCCGCGCCATGCGCCTGCTGGTGCCGCCGGCCTGGCAGAACAACCCGGACATGGACGGCGATCTGCGCGCCTTCTTCGACTTCAACTCGATGCACATGGAGCCGTGGGACGGCCCGGCCGGCATCGTGATGTCCGACGGCCGCTACGCCGCCTGTAACCTCGATCGCAACGGCCTGCGCCCGGCGCGCTACGTGATCACCAAAGACAAGCTGATCACCTGTGCCTCCGAAGTCGGCATCTGGGATTACCAGCCGGACGAAGTGGTGGAAAAAGGCCGCGTCGGCCCCGGCGAGCTGATGGTGATCGACACCCGCAGCGGCCGTATCCTGCACTCGGCGGAAACCGACAACGATCTGAAAAGCCGCCATCCGTATAAAGAGTGGATGGAGAAAAACGTCAAACGTCTGGTGCCGTTCGAAGATCTGCCGGACGACCAGGTCGGCAGCCGCGAGCTCGACGACGCACAGCTCGAGACCTACCAGAAACAGTTCGGCTACAGCAGCGAAGAGCTGGATCAGGTGATCCGCGTGCTGGGCGAGATCGGCCAGGAAGCCACCGGCTCGATGGGCGACGATACCCCGTTCGCCGTGCTCTCCAGCCGGCCGCGCATCGTTTACGACTATTTCCGCCAGCAGTTCGCGCAGGTCACCAACCCGCCTATCGATCCGCTGCGCGAAGCGCACGTCATGTCGCTGGCCACCAGCATCGGCCGTGAAATGAACGTGTTCTGCGAAGCCGAAGGCCAGGCGCACCGCCTGAGCTTCAAATCGCCGATCCTGCTGTACTCCGATTTCAAACAGCTCACCACGCTGGAAGGCGAATACTATCGCGCCGAGACCCTCGATCTGACCTTCGATCCGCAACAGCAGGATCTGGAGCAGACCATTCGCGCCCTGTGCGACGAAGCGGAACGCAAGGTGCGCGAAGGCGCGGTGCTGCTGGTGCTGTCCGACCGCGCCATCGCGCCCGGCCGCCTGCCGGTACCGGCCCCGATGGCAGTTGGCGCCGTACAAACCCGCCTGGTGGAGAAAAGCCTGCGCTGCGACGCCAACCTGATCGTTGAAACCGCCAGCGCCCGCGATCCGCACCACTTCGCCGTGCTGCTCGGCTTCGGCGCGACCGCCATCTACCCGTATCTGGCCTATGAAACCCTGGCCAAGCTGGTGGACAGCCAGGCGATCGACAAGAAATACCGCGACGTGATGCTGAACTACCGCAACGGCATCAACAAGGGCCTGTACAAGATCATGTCCAAAATGGGCATCTCGACCATCGCCTCTTACCGCTGTTCCAAGCTGTTCGAAGCGGTCGGCCTGCACCGCGATCTGGCAGATCTGTGCTTCCAGGGCGTGGTCAGCCGCATCGGCGGCGCCAGCTTCAGCGACTTCCAGCAGGATCTGCAGAACCTTTCCAAGCGCGCCTGGCTGAAACGCAAACCGCTGGAGCAAGGCGGCCTGCTGAAGTTCGTGCACGGCGGCGAATACCACGCTTACAACCCGGACGTGGTGAACTCACTGCAAAAAGCGGTGCACAGCGGCGAGTACAGCGACTATCAAGTCTACGCCAAGCTGGTGAACGAGCGGCCGGTCGCCATGCTGCGCGATCTGCTGGCCATCACGCCGAAAGGCGAACCGATCCCGGTCGATCAGGTTGAACCGGCGGAGTCGCTGTTCAAACGCTTCGACACCGCGGCGATGTCGATCGGCGCACTGAGCCCGGAAGCGCACGAGTCGCTGGCGATCGCCATGAACGGCCTCGGCGGTTTCTCCAACTCCGGCGAAGGCGGCGAAGATCCGGCGCGCTACCGCACCAACAAGGTGTCGCGCATCAAACAGGTGGCCTCCGGCCGCTTCGGCGTGACGCCGGCCTATCTGGTGAACGCCGATGTGATCCAGATTAAGGTGGCGCAGGGCGCCAAGCCGGGCGAAGGCGGCCAGCTGCCGGGCGACAAAGTCACCCCGTATATCGCCAGACTGCGTTACTCGGTGCCGGGCGTGACCCTGATCTCCCCGCCGCCGCACCACGATATCTACTCGATCGAAGATCTGGCGCAGCTGATCTTCGACCTGAAGCAGGTCAATCCGAAGGCGGTGATCTCGGTGAAACTGGTGTCCGAACCGGGCGTCGGCACCATCGCCACCGGCGTGGCGAAAGCCTATGCCGATCTCATCACCATCGCCGGTTACGACGGCGGCACCGGCGCCAGCCCGCTGTCCTCGGTGAAATACGCCGGCTGTCCGTGGGAATTGGGCCTGGTGGAAACCCAGCAGGCGCTGGTGGCCAACGGCCTGCGCCACAAGATCCGCCTGCAGGTGGACGGCGGCCTGAAAACCGGCGTGGACATCGTCAAAGCGGCGATCCTGGGCGCGGAAAGCTTCGGCTTCGGCACCGGGCCAATGGTGGCGCTGGGCTGCAAATACCTGCGCATCTGCCATCTCAACAACTGCGCGACCGGCGTCGCGACTCAGGACGACAAACTGCGCCGCGATCACTACCACGGCCTGCCGGAACGCGTGACGAATTACTTCCAGTTTATCGCGCGTGAAACCCGCGAGATCATGGCGCAGCTGGGCGTGAGCCAGCTGGTGGATCTGATCGGCCGCACCGAGTTCCTGACCGAACTGGACGGCATTTCCGCCAAGCAGAACAAGCTGGATCTGTCGCCGCTGCTGAAAACCGCCACGCCGCATCCGGGCAAAGCGGTGTACTGCACCGAAAGCAGCAACCCGGCGTTCGACAAGGGCCTGCTGAACAAAGAGCTGCTGGCGCAGGCGCAGCCGCACATCGAAGCGAAACAGGGCAAAACCTTCTACTTCGACATTCGCAACACTGACCGCTCCGTGGGCGCCATGCTGTCCGGCGCTATCGCCAACGCGCACGGCGATCAGGGCATGGCGGCCGATCCGATCAAGGCGCACTTCTCCGGCACCGCCGGGCAGAGCTTCGGCGTCTGGAACGCCGGCGGCGTCGAGCTGACCCTGACCGGCGACGCCAACGACTATGTCGGTAAAGGCATGGCCGGCGGCAGCATCGCGGTGCGTCCGCCGATCGGCTCCGCCTTCCGCAGCCATGAAGCCAGCATCGTCGGCAACACCTGCCTGTACGGCGCCACCGGCGGCAAACTGTTCGCCGCCGGCCGCGCGGGCGAACGTTTCGCGGTGCGCAACTCCGGCGCCATCACCGTGGTGGAAGGCATCGGCGACAACGGCTGTGAATACATGACCGGCGGCATCGTCTGCGTGCTGGGTAAAACCGGCATCAACTTCGGTGCCGGCATGACCGGCGGCTTCGCCTACGTGCTGGACGAAGACGGCGAGTTCCGCAAGCGCGTGAACCCGGAGCTGGTGGAAGTGCTGGATGTCGATCAGCTGGCGATCCACGAGGAGCACCTGCGCGGCCTGATCACCGAACACGTGCAGGCGACCGGCTCTTCCCGCGCGGAAGAGATCCTGGCCAACTGGCCGGAGTGGGCGCCGAAGTTCGCCCTGGTCAAACCGAAGTCCAGCGATGTCAAAGCGCTGTTGGGTCACCGTAGCCGTTCCGCAGCCGAGCTGCGGGTGCAGGCGCAGTAAGAGGTAGGTCATTAATGAGCCAGAACGTTTATCAATTTATCGACCTGCAGCGTGTTGATCCGCCAAAGAAACCGCTGAAAATCCGCAAAATCGAGTTCGTCGAGATCTACGAACCGTTTTCGGAAACCCAGGCCAAGGCCCAGGCGGATCGCTGTCTGTCCTGCGGCAACCCGTATTGCGAGTGGAAGTGCCCGGTGCACAACTACATCCCGAACTGGCTGAAGCTGGCCAACGAAGGCCGCATCATGGAAGCGGCGGACCTGGCGCATCAGACCAACAGCCTGCCGGAAGTGTGCGGCCGCGTATGCCCGCAGGATCGCCTGTGCGAAGGCTCCTGCACCCTGAACGACGAGTTCGGCGCGGTCACCATCGGCAATATCGAGCGCTACATCAGCGATAAGGCCATCGAAATGGGCTGGAAGCCGGACATGTCGCACGTGCAGCCAACCGGCAAGCGCGTGGCGATCGTCGGCGCCGGCCCCGCCGGGCTGGCCTGCGCCGACGTGCTGACCCGCAACGGTGTCAAAGCGGTGGTGTATGATCGTCATCCGGAGATCGGCGGCCTGCTGACCTTCGGTATCCCGGCCTTCAAGCTGGAAAAGGACGTGATGATCAAACGCCGCGGCATCTTCAGCGAGATGGGCATCGAGTTCCAGTTGAATACCGAAGTGGGCAAAGACGTCAGCATGGAGACTTTGCTGAGCGAGTACGATGCGGTGTTCCTCGGCGTCGGTACCTATCAGTCAATGCGCGGCGGCCTGGAGAACGAGGAGGCGCAGGGCGTGTACGACGCACTGCCGTTCCTCATCGCCAACACCAAGCAGCTGATGGGGTATGAAACCGAGCAGCACGAGCCTTATGTCAGCATGGAAGGCAAACGCGTGGTGGTGCTGGGCGGCGGCGATACCGCCATGGACTGCGTGCGCACCTCGGTACGTCAGGGCGCGACGCAGGTCACCTGCGCCTACCGCCGCGACGAAGCCAACATGCCGGGCTCGAAGCGCGAAGTGAAGAACGCCCGGGAAGAAGGGGTGGACTTCCAGTTCAACCTACAACCGCTGAGCATCGAACTGAACAGCGCCGGCCGCGTAGCCGGAGTGAAAATGGTGCGCACTCAGTTAGGCGCGCCGGATGCCAACGGCCGTCAGGCGGCGGAGCAGGTGCCGGGTTCCGAGCACGTGATCGACGCCGATGCGGTGGTGATGGCGTTCGGCTTCCGCCCGCACCGCATGGACTGGCTGGCGGCGCATGACGTGCAGCTCGACAAACAGGGCCGCATCCTGGCACCGGAAGGCAACGACAACGCGTTCCAGACCAGCAACCCGAAAATCTTCGCCGGTGGCGACGCGGTGCGCGGCTCCGACCTGGTGGTGACGGCGATCGCCGAAGGCCGCAAAGCGGCAGACGGCATCATGAACTACCTGGAAGTGTAAACCTCCCGTACCATCCGAGGCCCGGCACATTGACGGGCCTCTGTTTTTAGCCTGCCACGCTTTGTAACAACCTCCCCTCTCCTTACCGCCTCAACGCGCTATAGTATTGAGTTAGCACCATTGCGGGGCGCGGCTGCGCCTGACACCGAGATAAGGATAGCGAACATGAAATGCTCCATTTCCCTGTTGGCCGGCGCGCTGCTGGCCGCCAGTTTCAGCGCTTCAGCCATGGCGCCGGATTCGCAGGAGGTCGGTTACAATATCGAAGCGCGCGGCGCGCGGCCGGTCGTGGCGCAGTTGGGTAAGGCCGGGCAGTTCAGCGCCGTAGAAAACAGCATCCGGCTGGGGGACGACAACTGGATTGCCCTGGCGCCCAAGCTGGCCGGCGGCGGCAACGCCGGCTTTACCGCCGGTATCAAATCGGCCCTTTCCGCGGCCCTGATCTACAATCCGGCGGCGGTGTTGCAGGCGCTCAACCAAGGCAACGATCTGCCGCTCAATGACATCTGCACCGCGCCGCCGGAGGTGCAAGGCGACACCGCCATCACCAGTTTCCGCCAGCGCGCAACCCGCGCCCTCTCTACCGTGCGCGTCGGCGATCTCAGCGCGCCCCGCGATGCCTGCATTGCCGCCCTGAAAGGCTGACCCGCTTCTGCCGGGCAAAAAAAAAAGCACCCCTTAGGGTGCTTTTTCGTTCGCTCTGGTGGGATTATTTCACCACGCGCAGCGCCGGGCGGCCACCGCGCGGCGGCTGCGGCGGCTCGTCATCCGGGCCGTTGTCTTCCGCAGTATCCGGGCGATCGCCGTCGATCACTGACATCAGCGTTTCCGAAGGGATCGTCTCATTGTCCAGACCTTCGAACACGCCTTCGCTCTCGTCGTAGGCGGCTTCCGGTTCGAACATCGTGCCGGCGCCGTTTTCACGCGCATAGATCGCCAGCACGGCGGCCATCGGCACCGAAACCTGACGCGGCACGCCGCCGAAGCGCGCGTTGAACTGCACGTCTTCGTTGCCCAACGCCAGGTTGCCTACCGCGCGCGGCGCGATATTCAGCACGATCTGGCCGTCACGCGCGAATTCCATCGGCACCTGAACATCAGGGCGAGTCACGTCGACCACCAGGTGCGGCGTCAGCTGGTTATCCAGCAGCCAGTCGTAGAACGCCCGCAGCAGATACGGGCGACGCGGCGTCATCTGAGACATGTCCATCGCGCTTAGCCCCGGGTTTGCAGGCGCATTTCACGCTCGGCTTCGGTCAGGGAAGCCAGGAAAGCGTCGCGTTCAAAGACGCGGGTCATATAGCCTTTCAGCTCTTTGGAGCCGGCGCCGCTCAATTCGATGCCCAGCTGCGGCAGACGCCACAACAGCGGCGCCAGGTAGCAATCCACCAGGCTGAACTCTTCGCTCATGAAATACGGCGCCTGACCGAAGATCGGCGCGATCGCCAGCAGCTCTTCGCGCAGTTGGCGGCGGGCGGACTCCGCTTCCTGACCGCTGCTTTTCTCGATCTTGTCCATCAGCGAGTACCAGTTCTTCTCGATGCGCAGCATCATCAGACGGCTCTCGCCACGGGCAACCGGGTAAACCGGCATCAGCGGCGGGTGCGGGAAACGCTCATCCAGGTATTCCATGATGATGCGGGATTCATACAGGGTCAGTTCGCGATCGACCAGCGTAGGCACCGTCTGGTAAGGGTTGAGGTCAATCAGATCTTGCGGCAGGTTATCCATTTCGACCTGCTCGATCTCGACGCTGACACCTTTCTCCGCCAGTACGATGCGTACTTGATGGCTAAAAATGTCGGTCGGGCCAGAGAACAGCGTCATTACCGAACGTTTGTTGGCAGCGACAGCCATGAAAACCTCCAAGTTATCTAGAAAATACTGCGAATAGCCAACTGACAGGCTGCTATCCTGAATAATCTTGCCGCAGGCCGGCAGCACGCAGCGCGACCCGAGCCCATGAAAAACCGGCCCAGGCGGTCAACTGCACGGCGAACAGGCGCAAAAGTGGGTGATAGTTTACCAGATTTTGCTTGTTTTGTGGGGACGCTGCGGCGAATTCATGTTGAATTGTCTGATATGCCACAGATTTTAGTCGGGGACGGCGGATTTCAGGCATAAAAAAACCCGGTGAAGCACCGGGTTTTTTGCGTAAATCGCACTGCCGAAGCAGCGAAAATTAACGCTTGGAGAACTGCGGACGACGACGTGCTTTACGCAGGCCGACTTTCTTACGTTCAACCTGACGAGCGTCACGGGTGACGAAGCCAGCTTTACGCAGTTCAGAACGCAGAGTCTCATCGTACTCCATCAGTGCACGGGTGATACCGTGACGGATAGCGCCAGCTTGACCGGAGATACCACCACCTTTAACGGTGATGTACAGGTCCAGTTTGCCAACCATGTCGACCAGCTCCAGCGGCTGACGAACTACCATGCGGGCAGTTTCGCGACCGAAGTACTGTTCCAGGCTGCGCTGGTTGATAACGATGTTACCGTTGCCCGGCTTGATGAAGACGCGAGCGGCGGAGCTTTTGCGGCGACCAGTGCCGTAGTATTGATTTTCAGCCATTGCCATTAATCCCGATTAAATGTCCAGAACTTGCGGTTGCTGTGCCGCGTGATTGTGCTCGGTGCCCGCGTAAACTTTCAGTTTACGGAACATAGCACGACCCAGCGGGCCCTTTGGCAGCATGCCTTTAACCGCGATTTCAATCACGCGCTCAGGACGGCGGGCAATCATCTCTTCAAAGGTCGCTTGCTTGATACCACCGATGTGGCCGGTGTGGTGGTAGTACACTTTGTCTGTACGCTTGTTGCCGGTTACAGCAACTTTGTCAGCGTTCAGAACGATGATGTAATCACCGGTATCCACGTGCGGGGTGTATTCCGCTTTATGCTTGCCGCGCAGGCGACGAGCCAGTTCAGTAGCGAGACGGCCTAAAGTTTTACCATCTGCATCAACAACGTACCAGTCGCGTTTTACGGTTTCTGGTTTAGCTGTAAAAGTTTTCATTAGAAAGCTTACCCAATAATTAGTTACACGTTGGTGAACACCCAAACGCTCGAAAACAGTTGAGGCTCACACGACCATACAAGTCCAGCAAACCTACCCCTTCGAATAGCCATTGCCGGCACTATAAAGTTTTTGGGAAAAAAAACTTTGTTGTAACGTGGGGTCGCAAGATTATAGAGAAGTCGCTCACAAAGATCGAACGGTTTTTGAATGGAAAATAAATTTATCGCCGGTGGCGGACAACCGGCGATACGGCGGCGGCAAGCCCGGCAGACTCAGGGCAGATGCGGCAGCTTGAGGTACTCTTCGCTCTGCATTTCCTGCAGGCGCGACAGGCAGCGCTGGAATTCAAATTTCAGTTGCACGCCCTGATAGATTTCGAACATCGACGCTTCGGCACCGATCACCAGCTTGATGTGCCGCTCGTAGAATTCGTCCACCAACGCCAGGAAACGGCGCGCGGTATTCTCTTTAAGCGGCCCCATCACCTGCACATTATACAGGATCACGCTGTGATACAGCCGCGACAGCGCAATATAGTCCAGCTGGCTGCGTGCCTCTTCGCACAGCGTGTGGAAATCTACCGCCAGCACGCCGTCCACCGAACGGATCGCCTGCAGCGGCCGATGGTTAATCTGCAGCACCGGCGCCTCCTCCCCCGCCTTGCCCGCCAGCTTGACGAACATCCGATCCAGGGTCTCGCGCGTTTGTTCGCCCAGCGGCGTCAGGTAGAGGTGCGCCTGGGTCAGGGTGCGCAGGCGATAGTCGATGCCGGCGTCGACGTTCATCACGTCGCAGTATTCGTTGATGAGATCGATGGCCGGCAGAAAACGCGCCCGCTGCAGGCCGTTGCGGTACAGATCGTCCGGCGGAATGTTCGAGGTGGCCACCAGGGTGATGCCGCGCGCGAACAGCGCCTGCAGCAGCGTGGCCAGCAGCATGGCGTCGGTGATGTCGGACACGAAGAACTCGTCGAAGCACAGCACGTCGGTTTCGGCCTTGAAGCCGTCGGCGACGATTTCCAGCGGGTTTTCCTGCCCTTGCAGCTCGGTCAGCTCTTCATGCACCCGCAGCATGAAGCGGTGGAAGTGCAGACGCATTTTGCGATCGCCCGGCAGGCTGTGGAAAAACATGTCCATCAGCCAGGTTTTGCCGCGCCCGACGCCGCCCCACATATACAGCCCCTGCACCGGACGCTGCGGCGCCGTTTCGCCGCCCTTGCCCAGCAAACGGCTGAGCTTGCCGCGCAGCCCGCCGGCAGGTGCGCTCCCCGCCGGTTTTTGCAGCAGGGCCTGATAAATGCGATCCAGTTGAGTGACGGCCCGGCGTTGAACCTCATCGGCCTGATATTCCCCCGCATCCAGCGCCTGCTGGTAACGAGATAACGGTGATAGTGCCTGCATCTGTTCGATGTTCCCTAAGAACGCTTAGAAATTATTTAGCCAACGTTGGCGGCAAGTTGATGCCGATTCGCACCGTTATCGCCACAAATGCCCGCTGCGGGCGCCGTTGAAAACCCCTGTAAACACTGGGTGGAAGCGCATCAGGATTCCACTCGGACAAGGTTAACGGTTATAGTGGATATTATTAAGTGAAAAATCCCTGCGGAACAACGAAGTCAAAATAGGAGTCATCATGACCTGGGAGTATGCGCTGATTGGTTTGGTCGTCGGTATCGTGATTGGTGCGGTGGCGATGCGTTTTGGCAACCGTAAATTGCGTCAACAACAAGTCTTGCAGAATGAGCTGGACAAGAGCAAAACCGAGCTGGAAGAGTACCGTCAGGAGCTGGTCGGCCACTTCGCCCGCAGCGCCGAGCTGCTGGACAACATGGCGCGCGATTATCGCCAGCTGTATCAGCATATGGCGAAAAGCTCCAACAATCTGCTGCCGGATCTGCCGATGCAGGAGAACCCGTTCCGCTATCGCCTGACCGAAGCGGAAGCGGACAACGATCAGGCGCCGGTGGAAATGCCGCGCGACTATTCGGAAGGCGCCTCCGGCCTGCTGCGTGGCCAAGGCGCGCGCCGCGACTAACATCTCGCCCTTCGCCCGCGGGGCCACCCGCGGGTTTATTTCTCCGTTTGCCTGATTGACCTTCCTTCGCATTACCTTTACTGAACTTTGCACGCAAATTCACGGTCTTACCCTTCACTATGACAAGGTGATTGCCTTATCATCAAATTTTCATCGGCAGGTATTGAGAGAGTTATCATCAATGAAGAAAAAATCGTTAATTCTTAGCGCATTGGCAATGAGCCTCGGCCTGGCGCTCAGCTCCGTACCGGCGGCTAACGCGGCCCTGCCCGTCGCCGTTCAGGGTCAGCCGCTGCCGAGCCTGGCGCCGATGCTGGAAAAAGTCTTGCCCGCCGTCGTGAGCGTGCATGTCGCAGGCACTCAGGTGCAGCGCCAACAGCTGCCGGAAGAGTTCAGACGCTTCTTCGGCCCCAATTTCCCCGGCCAACAGCAGAGCTCCCGCCCGTTTGAAGGGCTGGGTTCCGGCGTGATCATCGACGCCGCCAAAGGCTACGTGCTGACCAACAACCACGTCATCAACAACGCCGATAAAATCCGCGTGCAGTTGAACGACGGCCGTGAGCTGGACGCCAAGCTGGTCGGCCGCGATGAGCAATCCGACATCGCCCTGCTGCAGCTCAGCGACACCAAAAATCTGACCGCCATCAAGATGGCCGACTCCGATCAGCTGCGCGTCGGCGACTTCGCCGTGGCGGTCGGCAACCCGTTTGGCCTGGGCCAAACCGCCACCTCCGGCATTATCTCGGCGTTGGGCCGCACCGGCCTGAATCTGGAAGGGCTGGAAAACTTCATTCAGACCGACGCCTCGATCAACCGCGGCAACTCCGGCGGTGCGCTGGTTAACCTGAACGGCGAGCTGATCGGCATCAATACCGCCATCCTGGCGCCGAGCGGCGGCAACGTCGGCATCGGCTTCGCCATTCCGAGCAATATGGCGCAGAACCTGAGCCAGCAGCTGATCGAATTCGGCGAAGTGAAGCGCGGCCTCTTGGGCATCAAGGGCAGCGAAATGACCCCGGACATGGCCAAAGCCTTCAACACCGACGCGCAGCGCGGCGCCTTCGTCAGCGAAGTGCTGCCGAAATCCGCCGCCGCCAAGGCCGGCATCAAAGCCGGGGATATTCTGGTTTCCGTCGACGGCAAGCCGGTGAACAGCTTCGCCGAGCTGCGCGCCAAGGTCGGCACCACCGCGCCGGGCAAAACCCTCAAGGTCGGCCTGCTGCGCGACGGCAAAGCGCAGGAAGTCTCGGTCACGCTGGACAACAGCGAGAGCGCCTCGACCAACGCCGAAACGCTGTCGCCGGCGCTGCAGGGGGTTTCCCTCAGCAACGGCGCGCTGCCGAGCGGCGACAAGGGCGTGAAGGTGGAGAACGTGGATAAAGGCTCGACGGCGGCGCAGATCGGTCTGCAAAAAGGCGACGTGATCATCGGCGTCAACCGCCAGCGCGTGGACAGCATCACTGCGCTGCGTAAGGTGCTGGAAGCCAAGCCGCCGGTGATGGCGCTCAATATCGTGCGCGGTAACGAAACCATTTATCTGCTGCTGCGTTAATTTGTGCAAAAACCGGGCTCGGTGACATACTGCGCCCGGTTAACTCATGCTATCCTCCGAACATCGTTCACCACACCACGAAAACTCCATGTTTGCTAAGCTCTTGCGTTCTGTCGTTATCGGTCTCATCGTTGCCGGCCTGCTGTTGGCCGCCCTGCCCATGCTGCGCTCTTCCAACGGCCTGTTTGCAGAAAAAACCGAGAATACCAGCGACGAAACGCCGGTGAGCTACAACAAAGCGGTGCGCCGCGCTGCGCCCGCCGTGGTGAACATCTACAACCGCAACCTGAACGGCGCCGCCAACGTGCTGTCGCTCGGTTCCGGCGTGATCATGAACGAACGCGGCTATATCATCACCAACCGCCACGTGATCAAAGACGCACAGCAGATCACCGTGGTGTTGCAGGATGGCCGCCGCTACGAAGCGCTGCTGGTCGGCTCCGATGGCCTGACCGACCTGGCGGTGCTGAAGATCGATCCCGGCAATTTACCGGTGATCCCGACCAATAAAAATCGCGTTGCCCACGTCGGCGACGTGGTGCTGGCGATCGGCAATCCCTATAACCTGGGGCAGACCGTCACTCAGGGCATCCTCAGCGCCACCGGGCGCATCAGTATGAGCACCACCGGCCGGCAGACGTTCCTGCAGACCGACGCCTCGATCAACCGCGGCAACTCCGGCGGCGCGCTGGTCAACTCGCTGGGCGAGCTGATCGGCATCAACACCCTGACCTATGACAAAATCACCGACGGCGAAACGCCGGAGGGCCTCGGCTTCGCCATTCCGATCGAACTGGCCACCAAAATCATGGACAAGCTGATCCGCGACGGCCGCGTGATCCGTGGCTATTTCGGCATTCAGGGCAAAGAGATCATCCCGCTGCGCTCGTCCAATTCCGGCATCGATCGCCTGCAGGGCATCATCGTGACCGAGATTACGCCAAACGGCCCGGCGAGCAGCGCCGGTTTCCAGATCAACGACATCATCATCAACGTGGATAACAAACCGGCGGTGTCCGTGCTGGAAACCATGGATCAGGTGGCGGAGATCAGGCCGGGCACCGAGATACCGGTTATCGTGCTGCGCGACGGCAAGCGCATTACGTTGAAAATGACGGTGGGTGAATTCCCGGAAGACAGCAATTAAAAAAGGGCCGGCTTGATAGCCGGCCCTTTGATTTTCATCCTGCCGACGCAGCCGCGCCGGCGCTAATGCGTTATTCGCCTTTCACACGCTCGATGTTCGCACCCAGCGCGCGCAGCTTGTCTTCAATACGTTCATAGCCGCGATCGATGTGATAGATGCGATCGACAACGGTCACGCCGTCGGCGATGCAGCCGGCAATCACCAGGCTGGCGGAAGCGCGCAGGTCGGTCGCCATCACCTGAGCGCCGGACAGCTGTTCAACGCCATGACAGATCACGGTGTTGCTCTCGATTTCCGCGTGCGCGCCCATGCGGATCAATTCCGGCACGTGCATGAAGCGGTTTTCGAAGATGGTCTCGGTGATGACGCCGGTGCCTTCCGCCACCAGGTTCAGCAGGCTGAACTGGGCCTGCATGTCGGTCGGGAAGCCCGGGTGCGGCGCGGTGCGCACGGTGACCGCCTTCGGACGTTTGCCGTGCATGTCCAGGCTGATCCAGTCTTCGCCCACTTCGATATCGGCACCGGCTTCGCGCAGCTTGGCCAACACCGCATCCAGGGTGTCCGGACGGGTGTTGCGGCACATCACTTTACCGCCGGAAACTGCGGCGGCGATCAGGAAGGTACCGGTCTCGATGCGGTCAGGCAGCACGCGATACACGCCGCCACCCAGACGCTCGACGCCCTCGATGGTGATCTTGTCGCTACCGGCGCCGCTGATCTTCGCGCCCAGCGTGTTGAGGAAGTTGGCGGTATCGACAATTTCCGGCTCACGCGCGGCGTTCTCGATAACGGTGGTGCCGGTCGCCAGGGTCGCAGCGCTCATGATGGTCACAGTCGCGCCCACGCTCACCTTGTCCATAACGATGTGCGCGCCTTTCAGGCGGCCATCGACGGACGCCTTGACGTAACCTTCTTCCAGCTTGATCTCGGCGCCCAGCTGCTCCAGGCCGGTGATGTGCAGATCGACCGGACGCGCGCCGATGGCGCAGCCGCCCGGCAGAGAAACCTGACCGCGGCCGAAGCGCGCCACCAGCGGCCCCAACGCCCAGATGGAAGCGCGCATGGTTTTCACCAGATCGTAAGGGGCGCAGAACTCGTTCACGCCGCTGGCGTCCACAAAGACTGAACCGTTGCGCTCAATCTTGGTACCCAATTGGCTGAGTAGTTTAATGGTGGTGTCGATGTCCTTCAGTTTAGGGACATTCTGCAGCTCGACCGGCTCTTCCGCCAACAGGGCGGCGAACAGGATCGGCAGGGCGGCGTTTTTGGCCCCGGAAATAGACACTTCACCGCTCAGGCGAGTCCGACCCTGCACACGAAATTTATCCATCTGACTACTCTCTGTTATCTAATCTGAAGCTGCCCGCCCGGCAGGGCAAACAGCCTTAAAATCCGTTGAGTTTGCGGTCTCGCTGCCACTCTTCAGGGGTGTACGCCTTGATAGACAAGGCATGAATGCGGTTGTCCGCAATGTATTCCATCAGCGGCGCGTAAACCGTCTGCTGTTTTTTGACGCGGCTCATGCCGGCGAACAGTTCGCCGACCACGATCGCCTGAAAGTGGCTGCCGTCGCCTGTCACATGTACTTCATCCAGTGCCAATGCCTGCATCAGCACGTCTTTAATCTCGTTGGTTTCCATAGTATCCAGTTCTGCCGCTAAAGGATCATAAACAGCCTAGTATCTTAGTGGAATACGATGTTTTCTTAAACTAAAGAAAAAGCCCCTGCGTAACAGGGGCTTTGTATCGCTTTACCACGTAAAGGCGGCGTAAAGCGCCGCTAACCGGCGGTATCGACAGGCATTATCGCCTGCAGGTTGTAGAGCGCGATCAGCGTTTTCAGGCGCTCGGTAGCGCCGAAAATTTTTAGCGCGACGCCGCGTTGGCGCTGCTCTTCCTGCAGATGCAGCAACAGCGCCAGCCCGGAGGAGTCCACACGCTGCAGTTGCGCCACGTCGATCGCGGTTTTATCCGCCATCAGCGTGTCGCGCTGCCGCCACAACGGCTGCAGCGTTTCCCGGTCCAGTTCACCGCGCAGGATCAGCGTCTGCTGCTGTGATTCGAAGCTGAGCGCTGCCGACATCAGTTTTTCTTGTCCAGCGTGATAGGCTGCGCGGCGGCGGCCTGCAGCTGTTTGGTCAGGCCGTCGATGCCCTGGGTACGCAGCGTAGACGCCCACTCGTTCTGCTTGGTGGTGATCATGCTGACGCCTTCGGCGATCATGTCATATGCCTGCCAGTAGCCGGTTTTGCTGTTCTTGCGCCATTGGAAGTCCAGACGCACCGGCGGGCGGCCGCCGTTGTCGATGATGGTGACGCGAATGGCTACGATATCGGCATTGCCCAGCGGCTGTTCAGGCGCGATCTGGTAAGTCTGGCCGTGGTACATCGCCAGCGCCTGGCCGTAAGCCTGCTCCAGGTAAGACTGGAAGGCAGTGAAATAAGCTTCGCGCTGCGCAGGCGTCGCGTCTTTGTAGTAACGGCCCAGCACCAGCGCGCCGGCGTATTTCACCTGCACGAACGGCATCAGTTCCTGATGCACGATGGCGCGCAGATAATTCGGGTCCTGCTTGATCTTCGGCTGTTCGTTCTTCAAACGGCTGAAGGTCTTCTGCGCCGCTTCTTGCATCATGCTGTAAGGATTGGTTTGGTCGGCTGCGCTCGCCAGCGGCGCAACCACCAGCAGGGCCACCATCAGTAAACGTTTAAACATGCAGGTATCCTCTCTTAATGATTTGGAACAGCGGGTTGCGGTGCAGCGCCGGCAGCCGGCTCAGCGGCCGCGTCTCCCGATTTGGCGCTGTCCTGACCGCCGCTTTTATACAGGAACTGGCCGATCAGATCTTCCAGAACCATGGCTGACTTGGTGTCCTGAATGGTGCCGCCGTCTTTCAGAATGGCGGTGCCCATTTCAGGATCTTCGAAGCCCACGTTAAGCGCCAGATATTGCTCGCCCAGCAGGCCGGAGGTGCGGATCGCCAGCGAGCTGGTATCCGGGATTTGGTCGTACTTTTTCTGGATATCCATCGCCACGCGCGGCGTGTAGGTTTTCGGATCGAGTTCGATGTCCGCCACGCGGCCGATCACTACGCCGCCGATCTTCACCGGCGAACGTGGCTTCAGGCCGCCGATGTTGTCGAACGTCGCGTAAACGCGGTAGGTCGGCTCGCTGCCGATCGATTTAAGGTTCGCCACCTGCAGGCAGATAAACACGATGGCGCACAGCGCGATCAGCATAAATGCCCCAACCCAGATTTCACTCTTCTTCGTTTGCATCGAATCAATTCCCAAACATCAGTGCTGTCAGCACGAAATCCAATCCCAACACCGCCAGTGACGAATGCACCACGGTCCGCGTCGTCGCCCGGCTAATCCCTTCAGAGGTAGGCACGGCGTCGTACCCGTTGAAAATGGCAATCCAGGTTACGGTAATGGCGAACACCACGCTTTTGATCAGGCAGTTGAGCAGATCTTTTTTCCACTCTACGGCGCCCTGCATCGCCGACCAGAAGAAGCCGCTGTCGATGCCCTTCCAATCCACGCCGACCACCGAGCCGCCCCAAATGCCGATCGCCACGAAGATGATGGTCAACAACGGCATGCTGATAAGCCCGGCCCAGAAGCGCGGCGCCACGATGCGCCGCAGCGGATCGACCGCCATCATTTCCAGGCTGGAGATCTGTTCCGTCGCCTTCATCAGGCCGATTTCCGCCGTGAGCGCGGAACCGGCGCGGCCGGCGAACAGCAGCGCCGTCACCACCGGCCCCAGCTCGCGCAGCAGCGACAGCGCCACCATCATGCCGAGGCTGGCTTCAGCACTGTAGGTGGTGAGCACGATGTACCCCTGCAGACCCAGCACCATGCCGATGAACAGCCCGGAAACCATGATGATCAACAGCGACTGCACGCCGACGCTATAGAGCTGCTTCAGCAACAGCGGCCACTGCTTGCCGGGTTCCGGCCGGCCAATCAATGCGTTGAACAGCATCAGCCCGGCGCGGCCGAAGCTGGCGCTGGTGTTGATGCCACTGCGCCCCAACGACGCTAACGCTCTTAATAACATGAGCTTATTTACTCCCTAAGCCTAGCAGTTCAGTCTGATAGTCCCCGGCCGGATAGCGGAACGGCACCGGCCCATCCGCTATACCATCCAGGAACTGGCGCACGCGCGCATCAGGATTGTTCTGCAATTGCTGCGTGGTGCCTTCGGCGATCACCCGGTGATCGGCCACGATGTAGGCGTAGTCGGCGATGCTCAGCACCTCCGGTACGTCGTGCGACACCACGATGCAGGTAATGCCCAACGCATGGTTCAGCTCGTCAATCAGCTTGACCAGCACCCCCATGGTGATCGGATCCTGGCCGACGAAAGGCTCGTCGAACATGATCATTTCAGGGTCCAGCGCGATCGCCCGCGCCAACGCCGCCCGGCGCGCCATGCCGCCGGAGAGTTCATTGGGCATCAGTTGGGCCGCGCCGCGCAGCCCCACCGCTTCCAGCTTCATCAGCACCGTGCTGCGCAGCAGGGGTTCAGGCAGGTTGCTGTGTTCACGCAGCGGGTAGGCCACGTTTTCGAATACGGTCAAATCGGTGAACAGCGCGCCCGACTGGAACAGCATGCTCATCTTTTTGCGCGCGTCGTATAACTGACGGCGGGACAACGCGGGAATGTTGTCGCCGTCAAACCAAATCTCCCCGCTGTCCGGCGTCAGTTGACCGCCGATCAGACGCAGCAGCGTGGTTTTGCCGATGCCCGATGGCCCCATGATCGCCGTGACCTTACCGCGAGGCACCGTCAGGTTGATGTCTTCAAATATCCGTCGGTCGCCGCGCGAGAAGCTCATGTCGCGCACTTCGACCAAATTATCTGCCTTTTGGAGCATGTTAATGGACCCTTTACGACTCATCTTTTGCTGAATCTACCCGTGATGTTAAAGCAATGGGCGCAATCCGTCTCATCTTTACAAAAACTTACTGCCATTTCGCAACCAATGGTGCCATTGGTTTTACTTTTCCGCGCCACCCGGTCAAAATTGGCGCCATAACGAAAAAAAACGAAAGTGTTCAACTATTAGCCGGGAAAAACCGTTGCTGCGGCTCAAACGCGCGCAACGGAGGGCAAGCAATACCGCCGCATTGACGGCTTTAACCAACGAACCGGGATAATACCCGACAAAGGACCCTGCATGTTTCTCGCGATAGCATTATTAATCGTTGGTTTATTTCTACTGGTGTACGGTGCAGACCGCTTAGTTTATGGTGCTGCCGTGATTTCCCGCTCGCTCGGCGTGCCGCCGTTGATCATCGGCATGACCATCGTCGGCATCGGCACGTCGCTGCCGGAGTTGATCGTGTCGACCACCGCCGCGCTCAACGGGCAGATAGATATGGCCGTTGGCAACGTATTAGGTTCCAACATCACCAACATTTTATTGATCCTGGGCGTCGCGGCGCTGATCCACCCGCTGGCGGCGCGCTCCGAAATACTGCGGCGCGAACTGCCGTTGATGTTAGCGGTCACAGTATTGTGCGGTTTCGTGTTGATGGACGGCACCCTCAGCAGGCTGGACGGCGTGCTGCTGTTGGCCGCCGCCGCCGGCTTCATCCTGCTGATGCTGAAAATCGCCCGTCTGGCGCAGCGCGAGGGCAGCGACAGCCTGACCATGGAGCAGATCGCCGAGTTGCCGCAGGACAGCAGCAACACCGTGGCGGTGCTGTGGCTGGTACTGGCGTTTATCATTCTGCCGCTCTCTTCCAGAATGGTGGTCGATAACGCGACGGTGATCGCGCACTATTTCGGCCTGAGCGAACTGGTGGTCGGCCTGACCATTATCGCCATCGGCACCAGTCTGCCCGAGTTGGCCACCTCCATCGCCGGGGCGCTGAAGGGCGAAGATGATATGGCGATTGGCAACATCATCGGCTCCAATATTTTCAACACGGTGATCGTGCTGGGCGTACCCGCCCTGCTGTCGCCGGGCAGCGTGGACGCCGCCGCCTTCCAGCGCGATTACTGGGTGATGCTGGCGGCCAGCGTGCTGCTGAGCGTGCTGTGCATCGGCCGCAAACACCGCATCGGCCACCTGGCGGGCGCGCTGTTATTATGCGGCTTTATTGCGTATCTTGCGGTGCTGTTCTTTAACCCTTTCAGTACTTTCGGCTAAACCGACGGGAATGAGTATGTCGAACATTGAGTTGCAACCGGGCTTCGATTTTCAACAGGCCGGTAAAGAAGTGCTTCAGATAGAGCGTGAAGGGCTGGCCCAGCTCGACAGCTACATCAACGCAGACTTCACCCACGCCTGCGAAACCATCGCCGCCTGCAGCGGCAAAGTGGTGGTGATGGGCATGGGCAAGTCCGGTCATATCGGCTGCAAGATCGCCGCGACCTTCGCCAGCACCGGCACCCCCTCATTCTTTGTTCATCCGGCGGAAGCCAGCCATGGCGATTTGGGTATGGTCACCTCGCAGGACATCGTGCTCGCGATTTCCAACTCCGGCGAGTCCAGCGAGATCCTGGCGCTGATCCCGGTATTGAAACGCCAGCAGATCACCCTCATCTGTATGACCAACAACCCGGAAAGTTCGATGGGCAAAGCGGCGGATATCCACCTGTGCATCAAGGTGCCGCAGGAGGCCTGCCCGCTGGGGCTGGCACCGACCACCAGCACCACCGCCACGCTGGTGATGGGTGATGCGCTGGCCGTCGCGCTGCTGAAAGCGCGCGGGTTCACGCCGGAAGATTTCGCGCTGTCTCATCCGGGCGGCGCACTCGGCCGCAAACTGCTGCTGCGGGTTAGCGATATCATGCACAGCGGCGACGAAATGCCCCACGTCAGCGCCGACGCCTCGTTGCGCGACGCGCTGCTGGAAATCACCCGCAAAAATCTGGGCCTGACGGTGATCTGCGACGATCTGATGAAAATCGCCGGCATCTTTACCGACGGCGACCTGCGACGGGTGTTCGACATGGGCATCAACCTGCACGAGGCGAAGATCGCCGATGTCATGACGCCGGGCGGCGTGCGGGTGCGCCCCAATATCCTGGCGGTCGATGCGCTGAATCTGATGCAACAACGCCACATCACCGCGCTGTTGGTTGCCGATGGCGACCAATTGCTGGGTGTGGTACATATGCATGACATGCTGCGCGCCGGCGTCGTTTAATTAAGGAATAGAACGGAATGGGTATGGTAGAAACCTGCTACGGGCCGGTAGAACAAGAGG
Source organism: Serratia sp. LTN-2 (assembly GCF_059740205.1). Taxonomy (NCBI): domain Bacteria; kingdom Pseudomonadati; phylum Pseudomonadota; class Gammaproteobacteria; order Enterobacterales; family Yersiniaceae; genus Serratia; species Serratia sp. LTN-2. The sequence continues at coordinate 61,109 of NZ_JCAXDO010000009.1, forward strand.
TTATGGCGCGTGCCGGGAACATCCGCCTGTTGATTTGCGACGTTGACGGCGTGCTGTCGGACGGCCTGATCTTCATGGGCAACAACGGTGAAGAATTGAAGGCGTTCAACGTGCGCGACGGCTACGGCATCCGCTGCTTGAAAACCTCGGACATCGAGGTGGCGATCATCACCGGTCGCTCCGCCAAGCTGCTGGAAGACCGCGCGCAGACGCTCGGTATCACCCATCTGTATCAGGGGCAATCCGATAAGCTTTTGGCCTTCCGCGAACTGTTGGATACACTGTCGTTAACGGCGGATCAGGTCGCCTATATCGGCGATGACCTGATCGACTGGCCGGTGATGGCGCAGGTCGGGCTGGCGGTCGCGGTGGCGGACGCACACCCGCTGCTGACGCCGCGCGCTCACTATGTCACCCGCATTGCCGGCGGCCGCGGCGCGGTGCGCGAACTGTGCGACATCATTCTTTTGGCTCAAAATAAGCTGGAGGACGCCAAAGGGCTGTCGATATGAGTAAAACCAAACTGTGGATCACCATCCTGTTGACGGTGATCGTTCTGGCGCTGATCGGCTGGAACATGACGGACTTCAGCGACGACACCGCGCCTGGCCCGGCCAACGATCAGGATCCGACCTACCAGAGCCAGCATACGGTCACCGTGGTGTACAACCCGGCCGGCAAGCTGAATTACAAGCTGGTGGCGGAAGACGCGAAGTATTACACCGCCGGCGAGCTGAGCTGGTTCACCCAGCCGGTGATGACGCTGTTCGATGAGAATGCGGTGGCCACCTGGTCAGTTCGCTCCGATCGCGCCAAACTGACAAAAGACCGGATGCTGTATCTGTATGGTCACGTCGAGGTAAACAGCCTGACCACCACCACGCAGCTGGAAAAAATTAAGACGGACAACGCTCAGGTAAACCTGGTCACCCAGGACGTCACCTCCGATGACGAAGTCACGCTTTACGGGACCAATTTTACCTCTAACGGCATGAAAATGCGTGGGAACCTGCGGACCAAAACCGCTGAGCTGATTGATAAGGTTAAGACCAACTATGAAATCCAGAACCAAAAACCAACTCCGTAATCTGTTGATCGGCAGCTTAGTTTTGGCCGCCAGCGCCCCTGCTCTGGCGCTGAAATCCGACTCCAGCCAACCGGTCAGCATCGACTCGCTCAAGCAGTCGTTGGACATGCAAAGCAACGTCAGCACCTTCACTGACAACGTGGTGATCAAACAGGGCACCATCGATATCCGCGCCGACAAGGTGGTGGTCACCCGTCCGGGCGGAGATCAGAATAAGACCTATATTGAAGCGTTCGGCAACCCGGTAACCTTCTACCAGATGCAGGACAGCGGCAAACCGGTCAAAGGCCACGCGCAGAAAGTGCGTTACGACGTGGCGACCCAGCTGGTGACCCTGACGGGCAACGCCTATCTGGAGCAGCTCGACAGCAACGTGAAAGGCGATCGCATCACCTATCTGGTGCAACAGCAGCAAATGCAGGCGTTTAGCGACAAAGGCAAACGCGTGACAACGGTTCTGGTACCGTCGCAGTTGCAAGACAAAAACGGGCAAAAAAAGAGTAACTAATCACTTATGGCAACACTCATCGCAGAAAACCTGGCGAAAGCCTACAAGGGCCGTAAAGTTGTCGAAGACGTCAGCCTGAAAGTGAAATCCGGCGAGATCGTCGGCCTGCTCGGGCCGAACGGCGCCGGTAAAACCACCACCTTCTACATGGTGGTCGGCATTGTACCGCGCGACGCCGGGCGCATCGTGATCGACGAAGAAGACATCAGCCTGCTGCCGCTGCACGCCCGCGCGCGCCGCGGCATCGGTTACCTGCCGCAGGAAGCGTCGATCTTCCGCCGTCTGAGCGTGTACGACAACCTGATGGCGGTGCTGGAGATCCGTCCCGATCTCACCAGCGAGCAGCGCGAGGACCGCGCCAAGGAGCTGATGGAAGAGTTCCATATCTCCCATCTGCGCGACAGCCTCGGCCAGGCGCTGTCCGGCGGTGAACGCCGCCGCGTCGAAATTGCCCGCGCGCTGGCGGCCAACCCGAAATTCATTCTGCTGGACGAACCCTTCGCCGGGGTGGATCCGATTTCCGTTATCGATATCAAGAAAATCATCGAGCACCTGCGTGACAGCGGCCTGGGCGTGCTGATCACCGACCACAACGTGCGCGAAACGCTGGACGTGTGTGAACGCGCCTATATCGTCAGCCAGGGCAAACTGATTGCCCACGGCACGCCGGATGCTATTCTGGCCGACGAGCAGGTAAAACGCGTTTATCTGGGCGAAGAATTCCGCCTCTGAGCGCCGGCGCGCCCTGTGGGGCGACACCGTTAACGGAAGTAGACAGAAGACTATGAAGCAAGGTTTGCAACTCAGGCTCAGCCAACAGCTGGCCATGACTCCTCAGCTCCAGCAGGCGATCCGCCTGCTGCAGTTGTCCACGCTTGAGCTTCAGCAAGAGATCCAGCTGGCGCTAGAGAGCAATCCGTTGCTTGAACAGACCGATCTGCACGACGAAATCGACGCCAAAGAAACCCAGGATACCGAGGGGCTCGATACCCGCGAGGCGTTGGAACAGAAAGACATGCCGGAAGAGCTGCCGCTGGACGCCACCTGGGATGAAATCTACACCGCCGGCACCCCGTCCGGAACCGGCACCGACTACAGCGACGATGAGCTGCCGGTCTATCAGGGCGAGACCACCCAAACGCTGCAGGATTACCTGATGTGGCAGGTGGATCTGACGCCGTTTTCCGATACCGACGCCGCCATCGCCACCTCCATCGTCGACGCGGTGGACGACACCGGCTACCTCACCGTCCCGCTGGAAGACATTCTGGAAAGCCTGGGCGACGAGAACGTGACCCTCGAGGAAGTCGAGGCGGTGTTGAAGCGCGTGCAGCGTTTCGATCCGATCGGCGTCGCCGCGCGCGATCTGCGCGATTGCCTGCTGGTGCAGCTCTCCCAATACGCCAAAGACACCCCTTATCTGGCCGAAGCCCGGCTGATCATCAGCGAGCATCTGGATCTGTTGGCCAACCACGACTTTCGCAGCCTGATGCGATCAACCCGGCTAAAAGAAGATACACTGAAAGGAGCGATGCTGCTGATTCAGTCGCTCGATCCGCGCCCGGGGCAGTCTATCAATACCGGCGAATCGGAATACGTGATTCCGGACGTGCTGGTGCGCAAGACGCAGAACAAGTGGACGGTGGAGCTCAACGGCGACAGCGTGCCGCGTTTAAAGATCAATCAGCAGTACGCCGCGCTGGGCAACAGCGCGCGCAGCGAAGCCGACGGCCAGTTTATCCGCAGCAACCTGCAGGAAGCCAAGTGGCTGATTAAAAGCCTGGAGAGCCGCAACGAAACCTTGCTGAAGGTCACCCGCTGCATCGTCAGCCAGCAGCAGGCGTTCTTCGAGCAGGGCGAAGAGTTTATGAAACCCATGGTGCTGGCGGATATCGCCCAGGCCGTGGAGATGCATGAATCGACGATCTCGCGCGTCACCACGCAGAAGTTTCTGCACAGCCCGCGCGGCATTTTCGAATTGAAATATTTCTTCTCCAGCCACGTGAATACCGACAGCGGCGGCGAAGCCTCCTCGACGGCGATCCGCGCGTTGGTGAAGAAATTGATTGCGGCGGAAAACCCCGCCAAACCACTCAGCGACAGCAAGCTGGCCACCCTGCTCTCCGATCAGGGGATCATCGTGGCGCGGCGCACCGTCGCCAAGTACCGAGAGTCTTTGTCCATCCCGCCGTCGAACCAACGCAAACAGTTGGTTTGACCTCTATTGAGAAGGAAGACACTATGCAGCTCAACATTACCGGACACCACATCGAAATCACCGATCCGTTGCGCGAGTTCGTGAACAACAAGTTCGCCAAACTCGAACAGTATTTTGATCGCATCAATCAGGTGTATGTTGTATTAAGTGTGGAAAAAGTGCAGCAAATTGCGGAAGCAACGGTGCACGTGAATGGAGGCGAGTTGCACGCCACCTCGGAAGACGAGAATATGTATGCCGCAATTGATACGCTGATCGACAAATTGGCACGTCAATTGAACAAACATAAAGACAAATTGAAGCAACACTGACACCCTAACCCATTCCATGAGGTTGCATACGTCGCAGCCTCGCCGTTCGGCGCGTGACCCGCATGGGTGACGCGCCGAACGGTAATCAGGGTTAAAACCGACGAAAAACCGCCTTGCCGGGTCCGCCCGGTGGCGCGGTTTTAAGTGAAGATGAGATGAACAACGAATATATGCAATTAAGCTCGGTGTTAAACATCGAGTGCACCAAAAGCTCGGTACACTGCACCAGCAAGAAGCGGGCTTTGGAAATTATCAGCGAACTGGCCGCCAAACAGCTCAATCTGCCTTCGCAGGTGGTGTTTGACGCGGTTCTCACCCGGGAGCGCATGGGCAGCACCGGTATCGGCAACGGTATCGCCATTCCCCACGGCAAACTGGAAGAGGACACACTGCGGGCCGTTGGCGTGTTTATCCGTCTCGACCAACCCATCGCTTTCGACGCCATCGACAATCAGCCGGTCGATCTGCTGTTCGCGCTGCTGGTGCCTGCCGATCAGTGCAAAACCCATTTGCATACCCTGTCGCTGGTCGCCAAACGCCTGGCCGACAAAACCGTATGCCGCCGCCTGCGCGCCGCGCAGAGCGACGAAGAACTTTACCAAATCATCACCGAGTGATGCCCGGCCGGCGTGACTTCCAGCCCGGATAACGATACTGTTTCACGATGATGGATCCGGCTGCGGCCGGAATAACAAAGTTTCCAACGGTGGCGATGAACGCCGCCGCGATGCCAGGGGAGTTGCCACATGGTGCTGATGATTGTCAGCGGCCGTTCCGGTTCCGGAAAATCCGTCGCCTTGCGGGCGCTGGAAGACATGGGTTTTTACTGCGTTGACAACCTGCCGGTGGTCCTGCTGCCGCAGCTCGCCAATACGCTGGCGGAACGCAATATCTCCGCGGCGGTCAGCATCGACGTGCGCAACATGCCGGAATCGCCGGAAGTGTTCGAATACGCGATGACTCAGCTGCCGGACAGCTTCTCGCCGCAGCTGCTGTTCCTCGACGCCGATCGCAACACGCTGATCCGCCGTTACAGCGACACCCGCCGCCTGCACCCGCTCTCCAGCAAAAACCTGTCGCTGGAAAGCGCGATAGACGAAGAGAGCGACCTGCTCGAACCGCTGCGCTCGCGGGCCGATCTGATTATCGACACCTCGGAAATGTCGGTGCACGAGCTGGCCGAAATGCTGCGCACCCGCCTGCTGGGCAAGCGCGAGCGCGAGCTGACCATGGTGTTCGAATCCTTCGGCTTCAAGCACGGCATTCCGATCGACGCCGACTACGTGTTCGACGTGCGCTTCCTGCCCAACCCGCACTGGGATCCGAAGCTGCGGCCGATGACCGGTCTGGACAAGCCGGTCGCGTCGTTCCTCGATCGCCATACCGAAGTGCACAACTTCATCTACCAGACCCGCAGCTATCTGGAGCAATGGCTGCCAATGCTGGAAACCAACAACCGCAGCTACCTGACGGTCGCCATCGGCTGTACCGGCGGCAAGCACCGCTCGGTGTACGTGGCGGAACAGCTGGCCGATTACTTCCGCTCGCGCGGCAAGAACGTGCAGTCGCGCCACCGCACGCTGGAAAAGCGCAAACAATGACGGTCAAACAGACGGTTGAAATCAAAAACAAGCTGGGCATGCACGCACGCCCGGCGATGAAACTGTTCGAACTGGTGCAAAGTTTCGACGCCGAAGTGATGCTGCGCAACGAAAGCGGCACCGAGGCCGAAGCCAGCAGCGTCATCGCGCTGCTGATGCTGGATTCCGCCCAGGGCCGGCACATCGAAGTCGAGGCGACCGGCCCCGACGAAGTCAACGCGCTGGCGGCGGTGGTCGAGCTGTTCAACTCCGGGTTTGATGAAGATTAGCCGCTGAAGCCCTCCCGCGAATGCGCCGCACTGGCGCGTTCGTTCCCTTTGCTTTTTCTTCCTGACACCACCTCCCGTTTTTCACTTTGCGTATCCGCTTCCAAAATCAGCAGTAACGGCCTGTAAATGCGAGGTATTGATTTACCCGCACAGCGCTAACCGCAATAGTGTGCAACGACAAAAACGGGCTGCAGCCGGGTCTTTCCCTCTCACTGCGAGCGGGGATGATAAGTTTACAATTTGTGAACACCTAAGGCAGTCGCTATAATGTTCACCAGGCAGGAATCGAGGGAACGATGCATATCATTTCCAGGGAACCGTTCAATAACGCAACGAAGCAATACCCTAATGAAGCCGCTGCTCTCGAGGCCATTTATAAAACGTTGCGACGCGGCGAGTTCCGCACGCCGGACGAGTTAAAAGCGCTTTTTCCTTCGCTCGATCGTATGAAATACAAAGAGAAATGGTGGGTCATTGACGTCGGCGGTAACCACCTGCGGATTTTGTTCTTTGCCAGCTTTGAGACACAGAAAGTATTCGTAAAACACATTGTTAGCCACGCCGAGTACGACAAGCTGATGCAGCATTACCGAAGGAGTTCATCATGATTACAGATGCCATTAAGGCCGCCGATGCGCTACTGCGCGCCGTGCCCTTATTGCAGGGCAGCAGCTCTCAGCAAGACTACCGGGAAGCGCTCGAACTGGTGGAATACCTGCTGGAAAACGACGAACACCATCCGCTGATTGACATGCTGGCAAACAAGATCGCCGACTATGAAGACAACAGCGCCGAATTTACCGCATTCAACCAGCGTATCGCCCAATTGCCACAGGGGGTAGCCGCGCTTCGCGTCCTCATGGAACAGCACCAGCTCAGCCAAAGTGATTTTGAACAGGAGATCGGTAAAAAGTCGTTGGTCAGCCAAATCCTGAGCGGCAAAAGATCGCTGACCATCCCGCACATTATGGCGCTGGCCAAGCGCTTCAATCTGCCCCCGGCCCTCTTTCTGCCGGAAGCGGATTAATTCCCTTCAGCTCCGGCTCAGGCAGTCCAGCGCCACCGCTTTGAAGCTGTCGAAGCTGTCGCTGCCCAGCAGGCGGCTCATTGAGCGCTCACGCACGAAGGTGACGAACAGCTCGTAGATCGCCATCGCCTCTTCATAGTCGCTCTTGCTGATCGCCAGCAGGAAAATCACGTGCGCGACCTCGCCTTCGCCCCAGGCGACGCCCTGCGGCGCCAGCAGCGTCACCACCACGGTTTTCTTCGCCAGCAACCCCAGCGAATGCGGCAGCGCGATGCCCTCGCCCAGCAGCGTGGAGACGATCGCCTCGCGTTCGACCACCGACGGATAAAAGTCCGCGCCGACGTACCCTTCTCGCTCCAGCTGGCCGCACACCCGGCTGAACAGCTCCGCCTGCGTCAGCGGCTCGTTGAGCACCATGAAATGCTCGGCGTCGAAGAACTTCTCCAGCATGTACGGCCGGGTGCGATCCACCAGCACCAGCTTGCCCAGTTGCTCCAGCTGATAATCGGTCGGGAACGGCGACATCACCACCACCGGCTTGTTCTTCTCGCCGATGCGGGCGTTGGAAATCACGAAGTCTTCGTCGATATGCGCCAGCATCTCGTAATCGCGCAGCGAAACGATGCGCGTCATCACCAACTGCGGATACTTGCGCGCAATCTGCGCCTGGATCATGCGCACCGTCGAGTTGCCGGTATCGCACACCAGCATCACCTGCGGGTGGCGTTCATAACCGATGTTGTAATGTCGCTCCAGCCCCACGCCGATATGCAGCACCAGATAGCCGATCTCGTTCTCGCTCAGGGTATAGGGGGTGTATTTGCCCCAGCTGGAGACCGCCGCCAGCGTCACGTCGTAAGCCATCGGATAGTGCTGCTTGATGTTGGCCAGCAGCGGATTGGGGATATTGATCTGGTACTTCACCCGCGTAATCATGGTTTTGATATGGGTGAGCAGATCGGCCCGCAGCTGCTCGTCGCCCTGCAGGTTGTAGTTATAGTGCGCGTTGATGTAGGACAGGATGTAGTCCACCAGCGCTTCTTCATCGTCGGCGTTGATCTCGGTCGGCTGCACGTCCTGCACGCGCCGCGCGGCAATGTTGACCCGCAGATAGGCCTCTTCGGCCATCGAGATCTCTTTGCCGGAGGCCGCGCGCAGCTCAGCCGCCAGGCGGGTCGACACCTGGCGCACCGCCTCGTCGCCGTCCTCCACTTCGAAGTCCGGCAACGGATAGCCGTCGCTGATGCGCCGCAGCGCCACCGCGCAGTAGAAGATCAGATACTGCTCGCCCTCGTCGGTCAGGCGAATGGCGTATTGCGACAGCAGCGGGTGCAACAACCCGGCGAACGCCGCCACCTGCGGCTGCAGCAGGATCTCGTTGTTGAGCAACGGGTTCTCGGCGTCGGCCAGCTGCAGCTGGAACAGCAGATCGGTCAGGCAGGCGCGGATCGCCATTTCCGCGCCGAACAGCTTCATGCCGTAGCGCGGCTTGGTTTCGATCGTCAATTGATAGTGCGCCAGACGCTCTCTCACCTCAGCCATGTCGTTTTGCAGCGTGCCGCGGCTGACGAACCACTCGTCGGCCAGATCTTCCAGTTTGAGAGAGAAGGCTGAGGTCAAAAAACGCACCAGCAGATAATGCACCCGCTCCTGCGCGCTGCGCGGGGTAGCCTGCTTGCGGCGCTCTTGCTGCTGCAGGGCGCTGAACAGCGCAGCGTTATCGACCTGCAGACGATAGCCGGCCCCGCGATTATGCACGAAGCGCGCGCCGTATTTGTCCAGGATCTCGTTCAGCGCGGTGATATCCGCCCGCACCGTGCGGGTGGACACGGCGAAACGCTTCGCCAGCTCATCCTGCGGCAAAGTCTCGGTTTGCAAAGCATCGAACAAGTAAGCCAAACGCGGGTAAGGAAATCGCACCATTCTGTGTCCGTCAATCAGGCGGCCCGCCCGGCGAACCGGGCGGGCCACGGGTTACTTCGGCGGCGGCAGGAACGCCATTTGCGAAGGGCTGCCGATCGGCAGATAGCCGCCCGCAAAGCTGAGTTTGCCGTCCGTCGGGTTGACGCTGAAGCGGGTGACGTTATCGCTGCGCTGGTTAAGCGCATACAGATAGCGGCCATCCGGGCTCAGCGCCAGCGAACGCGGGTAATCACCGCGGGTCCAGGTTTCCGCCACCGGTTTCAACTCGCCGCCGGCGCCCACGCTGAACTGGGCAATGCTGTTATGCAGCCGGTTGGCGACGTACAGCGTGCCGCCATTCTTGCTGAGCGCCAACCCCGAAGCGAAGCTGGTACCCTGATAGTCGGCGGGCAGCGCGGAAACCGCATGCAGTTGTTTCAGAGTACCTTTTTGGCGATCAAAACGGTAGCTGGTCAATGTCGAAGCCTCTTCGTTCACCAGCAGCACGGTGCCGCCGTCCGGATGGAACACAAAGTGGCGCGGACCGGCACCGGCGGACGAGGCGGCGATCCACGGCGGATCGTTCGGCGTCAGGCGGCCGCTCGCGGCGTCAAAGCGCCATTGGTAGATGCGATCCAAGCCCAGATCGGTGGAGAACACGAACTTGCCGCTCGGATCGCTGGCGATCATATGGGCATGCGGGCCGTTGTGATCGCTGATAGCGAAGCTGCCGTTCACTGCCGCCGCCGGTTTGGCCGCCCCCGCCGGGCCCTGCTGTTGCTGCACCGAGCTGGCGGCACCCAGGCTGCCGTCCGCTTCGATCGGGAAAGCCGCCACACTGCCGCTGACGTAGTTGGCCACCAGCAGATGGCGCCCGTCTGGCGTCGATGAGAGATACACCGGCCCCGCTCCCTGCGAATCCACCTGGTTGAGCTGGGTCAGGCCGCCGTCGGCCGGATTGACCCGGTAAGCGGTGATACCGCCGTGTTTGCCGCCGTTGAAGTCGGCCACTTCACTGGCGACATACAGCGTCTTGCCGTCAACGCTCAGCGTCAGCTGCGCCGGATTCGGCACTTTGCTGACCAGCGTGGCGTGGCTCAGCGCGCCGCTGGCCGGATCGACCTGCACCCGGTAAACGCCTTCGCCGTTGGGATTGTAGGTGCCGATATAGGCGAAATGAGATGACGTGGAGTTCATTGCATCCTCAGCATGCAGCGCCGGGCCGGTCACGGCCAGCAGCGCCAGGAACAACGCGGTGCGTCGGGTTGGAGCCTGCCAGTTTCGCATAGTAATCCTCAGTATAGGTAACGGCGCGGCATGCCGCACCACGGGAAAACCTTCGCCTCCCAGCGTTATCCCCGTCATACTTGAAGTTGCTTCTGTGTTGGCTGCAAGCACTCCCCTCAGTCACTTACCTAAGTAAGCTCCTGAGGACTGATGGGCCTCGTCCTGAGGCCCCCCCTGCGGGCCAGCGAAAACGCTGTTCAAATCGGTTCCCGACCGATTTGTCATGCTCTTGCCGTCGGGAAGCAACTCCAATTATTTAGGGCATACCTCATCCCATTACGCGTTCAACCCACCAGCTTTTTGGTCATCGCCAGCAGGGTTTTCACGTCCTGCGGACGCGTGTCGCCGCTGGCGGCGTCGATGATCGAGCTGTAGATATGCGGGATCACGCGTTTCACACCGGCCGCCAGCGCGATCTCGACGATCGGCTCGTAGTTTTCCAGATCGATGCCGCCAGTCGGCTCCAGCATAAAGTCATGCTCGGCACAGGCCTTGGCTACGTACTGGTATTCGTCCTTGCACTTCAGGCCGCCCATCGGGAAATACTTGATGGAGCTGCCCCCCATGTCCTTCAGCAAGGCGATGGCGGTTTCCACCGGCACGATGCCGTCCGGCGCTGCGGCGCTCAATGGGCCGGTAGAGATCTTCACCCAGCCGACGCGGCCGGTCGGCGACACCAGGCCGTTGACCACGCTGTCGTTCTGGCCCAGCAGCGCGCGGCTGGCGCCGACGCCGGTAAACACCTGGTTAACGTGCTGCGGCTGCACCTGCTGAGCGATCAGGCTGACCATCGCCGACTGCTTCGGATCGCCGGCGCCCAGGCCGACCGAGAGCGCGTTTTCAATCAGGCGCGCATAGCGCAGCATGTCGGTCACCGCGCTGTCGACGTCCGGGTAGTTCTTGGAGAGCACGCCCACCAGCACATGGCCTTCCGCCGCGGCATAGATGTCCTGCGCGTTGGCTTTGGAACCGGCCAGCACGTTCAGGCAGACGCGGTCGCGATAGTAGTTAGGCTGCAGCTTCATGCTTGTTTCTCCGTAAACAGGTTCTTGATACAGCTAAAGACGGTCATCAGCTGTTGCTCGTCGACGCTGCGCACGTCAACCTCAATCTTGCCCTCGTTGGCCTTGTAGCCGCGGAAGTAGATGGCAATATCGCCGGTTTTCAGCGCCTGGACGATGTCATAGGTCGACCGCCCCAGCACCGCTTCGTCGAAAGTGATCTCGGCGCGGGCGATATCGCGGCCGGCGCTGTCCCAGACGGTTTTGGCGCTGACGCCGGTCAGGGTGTTGAGGCTATCGAGGAACGGCGTCATCCGCTCCACCATCTGTTGCCCGGTGGTTTTCTCAAGCGTCAGATAGCTTTCAATTGCCTGCGTCAGGCCGAGGATGCCCTCTTTGCCGACCTTCATCGCCCGGCCGATGCCGCCGGACTGCAGCTTCACCCACTCGACGTACTGTTTCTTGCCGATCACCAGGCCGCTGGTCGGCCCCTCGATGGCTTTGGCGCCGCTGTAGATCACCAGATCGGCCCCCATCTGGTAGTAACACATCAGATCTTCTTCCGCCGCGGCGTCGACGATCAGCGGCAGGTTATGTTTGCGCGCCACCACCGCCGCCTGTTCGACGGACAGAATGCTTTTCTGCACGCAGTGGTGCGATTTGACGTACAGGATCGCCGCCGTCTGCGGCGTGATGCAGGCTTCAATCTGCTCCGGCGAACATTCGTTGGCGTAGCCCGCCTCCACCACCTTGCCGCCGCCCAGCGCCACCATGGTGTCCACCGGCGCGCCGAAGTTGACGTTGTGGCCGCGCGGCAACACGATCTCGCGCGGCACGGTGATCGGCGCCGAGTGCAGGTTCACCAGCAGATTGGCGTTATCTTTAACGATCGCTGCCGCCACCGACTGGGCGATGCCCGCCGAGGCGCAGGAAACGATCACCGCGTCCTCCACGTTGAGCAGGTCAGCGATGTAGGCGCCGGTCTTGTTGACCAGATCCTTGATTTCGAAGTAGTGATTCAGGCCGTAATCAACGGCGTCGATCACGTCCTGGCGCGGCGTGGAAACGCCGAGAATGGTCATGCGGCCGGAGGTGTTGATCACCTGCTTCAAACCGTATTTTTCATAAATCGAAGACATGGCTTGCCTCCCCTTGTTCGGTTAATAGGATTTCCCCGGCCACCACCGCGGCCAGCGGCACCAGCAGCTGTTCGCCCTCGGCGGTTTGCCCTTCGGCGTCGGCGAAGACCTGCGGTTCGCGGCGCAGTTCAAACAGCGTGAAATCGGCGTCATAGCCCGGCTCCAGCCGGCCCTTGCCGCTCAGCTGCAGCGCCGACGCGGCGTTCTCCGTGACGCAGGCGATCACCTGCGGCAGCGTCAGGCCGACGCTGAAGAATTTGGACATCACCGTCGCCAGGCTATGCACCGGCCCGTTCATGCGGTTGTGGCAGTAAATATCGGAGCTGATGGTGTGCGGCAAAATCCCCAATTTGATCGCCTGGCGCGCCACCTCGAAGCTGAAGCTGGCGGTGCCGTGCCCCACGTCGAGCAACACGCCGCGCCGCAGCGCGCGCTGGATAGACTCGCGCAATGTGCCCGCCGGCGTCAGAATACGGTTTGGTTTGCCGTTGTAGCAGTGGGTGATGATGTCGCCGCGGATCAGCAGATCGGCGATCTCGTCCAGATCCGGCGGGTTGTTGCCGATATGCACCATCAGCGGCAGCTGGCGGTTTTCCTGCTGGATCTCTTTGGCCAACACCAGCGGCCGGGTGCCGTTTTTCCCCACCACGCTGCTGCTCATGCGCGCCTTGATGCCGATGATGAAACCGGGGTGGTTGGCGATGGCCTGGCCGGCCTCGCGCTTGTCGATGTCCGCCATATCCGCCAGCTCGTTCTGCCGCAGCAGGCCGATGCGCGAGATGTTGAGGAAGGCGAAAACGTTGGTTTTGGCGCTGCGCGTCAGCTGATAAAAAGCGTCGATATCGTCGGCGCCGGTGCTGCCGGCGTCGACTACGCTGGTGACGCCGCTGGCGACACCGACCCGATCCGGTTCGTCATGGTAAATCGGCGATTCGGGATAGCAGTGCACGTGCGCATCGATCCAACCGGCGCTCAGGCAGCAGTTGCCCGCCAGATCCAGTTGGCGAACGGCGCTGACGTCCGCCGCCAGCCGCCCCACCGAGGCTATTTTGCCGTCCTTTACCGCCAGATCGATCAGCGTGTCGTCCGCCAGTCTGGCGCCTCTGATTACTAAGTCATACATACCGCATTGCTCCTGTTAGCCCGGGCGCCGCCGCAGCATCGGGCGGCGCCTGGCGCAGGCCTCTTAAGAAATGGCTACCGGGAAGATCGCTCCCAGGATCATCGCGCCGAGGATCGCTCCGCCGGTGATCGGTTTGCCCCAGATATAGAACAGCAGCGCGCCAAGCAGCGAACCGATGCCGATCGGGATCGAAGCGGTCATCGCCGACAGGATGATCAACGGCCCGAGGAAACGGCCCGACGAGTTGCCCGCGCCCATCATCACGTCCGCGCCGTAGGTGGAGTTGCTCTGATTGATGGTGAATTTGCGCGCCAGGATGATCACGTAACCGATCGCCAGGCCGATGATCAGACCGGTGGCCAGCGACGCGGCGAAGTTGGCGACCGGGAACACGATGCCGGCCCCCAGCAGCAGCGCCGGGACGCCCAGCCCGACGCCGGTCTGGATCGCGCCGCCGATGTCCAGGATGCCCACCAGCGAGCCTTCGATGATGCGCGCGAACAGGAAGCTGGCGCCGAACGCCGCCACCGCGCCGTACACGCCGGTATCCATCCCTGCCCGCAGCATGGAGACGAACGCCACTTCGTTAAAGGCGCCGATGCCGTACAGGTAGTACATGTGCGTCCCGGCGAACACGCCGGAGGACAGCAGGCCAACAAAAATCGGGAATGACCAGTCGGCGTACCAGAAGCCTTTTTGGGTTTGCTCTTCCATCATCCCGCTCCTTATTTACCGCTCAGGGTGTTGTGAATGGCGTCCAGCCAGCCCGGCACGCCGAGGCTGAAGGACTCGAGAACTTTCATGTCGAAGCCGCGGAAGAAGCCGCTCAGCACGAACAACAGCACGATCACCGCCATCATGATCTTGGTTATCTTGTTCCAGCCGCTCTCTTCCACGCCTTTGCCGATCAGAATGCCCAGCACCAGGCCCGGTACGGCGTTGCCCATGATCAGCTGCGCCAGGCCGCCGAAGATGGTGCCCCAGAAGCCGGAACGGCGCCCGGCGTCGATCGCCGCCAACCAGAAGATCACCGGCATCACGGTATTCACCAGCAGGTTGGCCGCCGGCACCAGCACCTTGATCGCGGTGACCTGCAGCGCGGCGGGCACGGCGGAAGCGGTGGTGTTGAGGAAGGCCACCACCAGCATGCCGATGATGCCGCAGGCGATAGCCATTTTTTTCGGATCGTGCAGCGTTTGCGCCAGGTTGCGGTTCTTGACCATCAAGGCCGCCGCGCCCCAGTGCGGAATGATGCGGTGGTCGACGTCCTGCGTGAAGGAACCCGCCGCCACGGAAGACGCCCAGGCGTTGAAGAAGAAGCCCAGACCGAATGAGAAATGGGAAGCCGGATCGCCCTCGCAGGAGTTCAGCTCGCCCAGGGTGCGAAACGCCCCCATGCCCTGTGTGGTCGGTGCGTGGAACATGCGCGCGGCGCCGGCCCCTACGCCGACCCCCACCAGTCCACCGATAATAATCGATTTAAATAAGATGATTAAAAACATCAGTATACCCTTTCATTTATGCTAACGTTTTTATTTCGTGACGAAGACAACCTTCTCGGTGTTGATAATGGTTACGTTCACGGTTATTTCCAGAGAAACGGCATAGCTTTTTCTTTCGCGCGGCAAAAAGAAGAAAAGAAATTTCTCTTTAGTTATTTTCTCTTCCGCTTTCAAGACGCTGACGTCCTGCGGCTCGATGCGCAGCAGAATATTATTGGTGGACTTTAATACCGCGCCCTGCACATTAGCCAAGGCGGAAGCAAAAGCTTTCGCTTTGCTGTCGCCTTTACCCTCCACCTTTACCGATGTGGTATATTGCTCTTTCATTATGGATTGCCATGTTTTTTGACGTAGGCTTCCACCAGTTTCTGGCCCAGCTCTTCTTTATCCATAAAGCCGAAGCCCAGCACGTTGTAGCCTTCGTTAATTGCCGTCACGCCCTCTTCCACCGAACGCATGCCGTATTTTGCCTTGTAGCCGTGTTTGGTTTGCGCGGTAATCGCGCCGGCGCCGCCGCTGCCGCAAAAAGAGATGCCCAGCTGCGCGTTTTCCGCTTTCATCACGTCGCCCAGCTTCATATCCGCCGCCACGCCGGGGATGACTACCGCTTTTCCGCCTGCGCTTTCAACGCCTTGTCCGACTTTTTGCCCTTTACCCAAACGATCGCCGATCACTACGGTAATTTGACCCATGGTATATTCTCCTGATTGAAATCGATGCGTTAACCGCTATGCGTTATTATCTTTCGCCACTTCGAAGTGCACGGACAGCAAATAGGCTTCTTCGATAGGCAATGTGCCAAACTGATTCACCACGCGCTCCGCCATTTGCATGGATTCGGCAGAAATTTCGTCGAATAACGATTTATCCACCTCCGGCAATGGCTCACCGGTTATTGAACGCAGCACCATGGCGCGAATATGCGACTCCAGCATCTGTTGCTGCACCGCATTGGTATAAATATTGTCAGCATTCAGCATCGCGGTAATATCCGCCAATACCCGAGCGGTGATCGCCCCGGCTTCGCTGACATCGGATTGTTCAATTTCTTTTATCGAAGCAGATCCATCATTCACTTTTCAGTACCCCTAGATCCCACATTAATCAGTAAGCCGTAAAGCGCATCACCTGAATAACCCGCTTTCTGTGATGTCTTTACCCTACCCCCGCCAGGATTTTCTGTGTAGACCGGTTTTTTCCAGTTCGAAGTGGAAATCGAATGACGCGCAGAGATCCATTTCGCAAAACGGCGCGGCGGCGAAAAAGTAAATGAGATAACAATTACATAACCCGGCTAACGGTTTTTTTTGCCTCGATTGACGATAAAAGCCTTCGTGATCGGGATCTCTTTCTTTTCTCGCCTCAACCGCCTACTATCAATAGGACAAACCGACATTACCCACACCCCCGCTCCTCTGGCGCGGGGGTGTTGCTTTGTGTTGTTTTTCCGAATTTATGGGTGCACAGACTGGCACCCTTTGATTTGACTGGAGAGTGGAATGACCAAACCCATCATTACTATTAATGAGCTGGATGCGGAACGCCTGGATGCGCTATTGGAACAACCGGCCTTTGCCAACACCGACGTCGCCGCCGCGCTGAACGACGAATTGGATCGCGCGGAGATCCTGCCGCCTGAGAAGATGCCGGCCAACGTGGTGACCATGAACAGCCGCGTGCGTTTTCGCGATCTGCACACCGATGAAGAGCACGTGCGCACGCTGGTCTATCCGGCATCGCTGAAAGACAGCCACGATCAGCTGTCGGTGATGGCGCCACTGGGCGCAGCGCTGCTCGGCATGCACGTCGGCAAGCAGATCTCCTGGCAATTGCCGAACGGTGAAGAAGCGCGGATTGAAGTGCTGGAATTGCTGTACCAGCCGGAAGCGGCGGGCGAATACCACCGTTAGGCGGTTATCAGGGCGGCATCCGGCCGCCCTTTCTGTCTCAGAGGCAGATGGCGATCAGCACGGCGATCAGCAGCAGTACGTAGATTTTGGCATGTAGTGCATCGCTCACCTTCGGCAAACAGCGCCTGGCAAACACGATCCCCGCAATCCCCGCCGCCACCAGCAGCCCCAGAATGTTCAGATTGACGTAGCCCAGATACTGCGGCCCGCTCATCTCGCGCCACCCCAACACGACATACATCAGCGCGCCGATCACCGCAACCGGGATCGACAACGGGTTGGCGGCGCTGACGCAATACTTCATGTCATAACCATGGCGGCGCAGCAGCGGCACGGTCATCACGCTGCCGCCCACCCCCAGCAGAGTGGCGATGCCACCGATCAGCGGCCCGCCGCCCCACAGCGTGGCGGTGGACAGTTCGGCGCGCGCCGGTTTGATCAGGAAGCCCCGGCGGAACAGACAGTCGGCGATGGTCACCGCCATATAGACCACGAACAGCCCACGTATCACGCCGTCCGCCAACAGCGAGGAGGCGAACGCGCCCAGCGCCGCCCCGATGCCGATGAAAAAGATCAGCGGCACGATGGCTTCGCGCAGCAGGTTGCCGCTGCGCCAGTTGGTCAGGGTGGCGTAACTGGCGTTGAGGATCATCACCGCCGTCGAGGTCGCCACCGCAATATGCATCGCCTGACCGGGCTGCTCGCCCGACGCGGAGATCAAGTGATAGACAAAGGGCACCACCACAAAACCGCCGCCGAAGCCGAACAGAATAGTGGTGATGCCGGTCAGAAAACCGGCACCCAGCACGATGAGCGTTTCAATCATGGCCGTGCGCCCGAACGAAGTCGTCGAACCCGGCGCAGAACTGCCCCGCCAGCGGGTGGAAACGATCGCCGACGAACAGCCCCAGGTACTGTTCGCGCACGGCGTCATGGTCCACCAGCTCAATGCCCGCCTGTTCCGCCAGCGCCAGCGTCTGCGCGTCCGGGAAGCCCCAATAGCGCGAATCGCCCTGCTTCTCCGCCGCTATCGCTTCGCTGTGCTCCGCCCGCATCAGCTGGCGCGCCAGGAAGCCGCCGCTCTGCACGCCCAGCAGCATCATATTTTCCAGGAACGACAGGTCGTGACGCAGCTCGGCAGGCAAGCGGGCGAGCACCGGCCCCGCGTCCCAGTGCTCATCCATTTCATGCAGCGTCACCGCACAATCCTTGTCACCGTTCATCATCGCCCGGAACAGCGTCATC
Source organism: Serratia sp. LTN-2 (assembly GCF_059740205.1). Lineage (NCBI taxonomy): Bacteria > Pseudomonadati > Pseudomonadota > Gammaproteobacteria > Enterobacterales > Yersiniaceae > Serratia > Serratia sp. LTN-2. The sequence continues at coordinate 79,239 of NZ_JCAXDO010000009.1, forward strand.
ACCCCGCGATAGCGCGGCAAATCCCCCGGATGCAGGTTCCACAGCAGCTTGCCGCGTCGGCTGAAGGCGCGCACATAGTCAGCGGAAAATTTCTGATAACAACGCAGGGAGATCACCCCGTCCATATGCCCGAGGCTGCTGATAAACGTGGCGTCGTTGATGTCGAGAACGCGATGCGCTTTTACCCCGGCGGCGGCCAGGAACAGGGCCGGCGGCTGATAGGCGCCCTCGCAGACGCCGGCGTTGCGGCCAACGAACGGAAACACGAAATCATTCAGCACTTCGCGCTCATACAACCCCAGTCGGCGAACCGCCGGCTCCTGTGTGCGTCCGGCGCTTTTCGCCAGGGGGAAATACACCGTAAAAGCACAGTCGTCCTTCAGGGCGGCGATCAGATCCTGGCACACCAGCCAGGAGAAAATGTCGTTGCCGACAAAGAGCGCTACGTTTTTCATACTTCAGCCTTCTTTGCATTGAAAATAGGGTTATTGAACACGATCTTGCTGATATCCCGCGTGATGGATTCCATCGCCGAGGTGTAGAAAAGGTCGCCCTTGGCGGGCGCGCCGAGCGAGTAAAGATGCTGCTCGCGACCGCGGCGGTCCGCGATTTTCAGCGTATGCGGGTCGCACTTCACGCCGCCGAACAGGTTCTCCTGCACCAGCCCATCCTCCAGCAGCTGATGGCTCAGGCGATTGGGCGGCAGTTGATAAGAGGGCGTGGTGCAGTTGAACAGGTATTGCGTATGCACCCGAGCATCATGGCAACGCAGGATAAACCCGTCCGCTCCCTTGCTGATATCCGCCAGGCCGCCACAGACGCGCAGACGCTGGCTCTCCAGGGCCGCCGCGATCTTGTTGGCGTTTTTGATCGGCATGGCGTGCCGATTGCGCATCCAGGAGGAGTTGTAAAAACGCATGAAGACCTGCCGGTTATGAGCATCCATCTTGACCCAGGCGGCGCAGACTGTCGGATGGATCGCCGCCAGATAGCTGCAGATATGTTCCCGGGCAAAGCGCGCCCGATCGAGGCTGTCCGCCAGATCGCGATAACAGTCGCGCCTTTCCCCCAGCGCCGAAAGCACCACCAACCGCTCCGGCCCCGGATAGTGACGCGCCAGCGCGGCGTTGATCGCATGCACCAGCCGATGCGCATCAATAAAATCATTGCCGGCGACAAAGCGCCGCAGCTCCGTCACAAACGCTTCCGGCGGCGGACGCATCAGCGCCGGCTGCACGCTGGGGAACAGACCGGAACGCGACAGGGCACAGATATCGGTCGCCCCCAAACGCTCCATAAGTTCAACGATGGCGTCGATCGCCGTCAGGCTGCAGCCGATGACACCGATGGCCGAGTAAGGGTTGATCGGCGGCAGCTCCTGATGCGCCTGATAAGCGATCACCCCGTCCACCGGATAGAGACATTCCGGCGGGTTGTGCCCCGAACACAGCACCAGCGCGTTCATCTGTTCGACGGCGCCGCAGGCGGTGGTCAGCCGATAGCCCGCCTCGTGCGGCGCGATGGCGTTCACTTCGGCGGCCACGAAATTCAATGTCACGTTACTGTCCGCCGCCATATACATTGTCATGTCGCGAATAAAATCGAGATATTCCCGATATAGCCAGCGCGGCGGATAACGATCCTGACAAAATTGCGGAAAATGCATGGCGATCCAATCGACGAAATGCGCTTCGTCGAAAATATCCGCCGACATATTTTCCGGCGTCATATTTAATATATGGCTGTCAAAATCGCTGCTGTATGCCATCCCGCCCTTGAAGCCCTGCTTGTCGAAAACCGTCAGGGAAAGCGGTCTTTTGCAATGATTAACCGACTTATTTTTTATAAAGTTATAGGCAAAAGAGATCCCGGCGGCTCCGCCGCCAATCACACCGAACTTATACATGAAATATCACCTTATAGTCATTGAACTGCGCTAAGAACTATTGCTTCAGGTGTTGGAATAAAAAGACGCCTTATTCCTTATTAACTTCTTGTATTGCGAGAACGAGAACGCTCGTCCCACCCCGGTGTGAAAACTTGCACGGGCTTCCTGGCCGATAAAATAACGGCGCCCCGGACAAGCATTATTTTTCTGCCCCGATAGTAGAACCCGGGGAGCTGGCTTGCTTTATATGAAGGGCCAACTATCATTGCGTTTCGGCCAATCTGCTCGCCAAAGGGGATACATGCGCAATGTTCGCATTGATGACTTCGACCATGTAGCGCGCGCGGTGATCGCCATCGGGACCGACTATCCGCCGGGGCACCTGTTGCCGATGCACAGCCACCGGCGCGCGCAGTTGCTGTACGGCGCCACCGGCGTGATGCACGTTTTCACGCAGCAAGGCAATTGGGTGGTCCCGCCACAGCACGCGGTATGGCTGCCGCCGCAGATGCCGCACGCGGTGAGGATGGTCGGCGTCACCACTCGCAGCCTGTACCTCGAACCCGGCGCCTTGTCCGCCGCGCAGCCTCAGGTATGCCAGGTGGTCAGCGTCACCCCGCTGATGCGCCAGCTGTTGATGGCGGCGGTGGATATGCCGCTGGAGTATGAGCAAGCGGGACGCGACGGGGCGCTGGCGACCCTGCTGCTGCACGAGCTGGCCCGGCTGCAGCCCTTGCCGCTGCATATCCCGCTGCCCGCCGATCCGCGGCTCGGCGAGCTGTGCCACGCCTTTTTGCAGCATCCCGACGCCCACGACTCCGCGCAGCAGTGGGCCCCGCGTCTGTACATGAGCATTCGCACCTTCAGCCGCTTCTTTCGCGCGCAGACCGGTATGCCGTTTTCGCAATGGCGCCAGCGCGCCTGCGTGGTGCTGGCGCTGGCGCTGCTGGCGGAAGGGTGCAGCGTGACGCAGGTGGCGATGGAGATGGGGTATGACAGCAGCGCGGCGTTTTCAACCATGTTTCGCCGCGTGCTGGGGCAGGCGCCCTCTGCCTATCTGACGGAGGACGGGCGCGAGGGTTGACGGATTAGCGGAATTTCTTGTGGTTGGCGTCGCGGGTCTGCTTGAAGCCCTGCGCCACTTGCTTCGCTTCGGCGACTTTACCTTGATTGGCCAGCGCCAGTGCCTGATCGATCTGGCCGATCAGGGTATCCAATCCGCGATGAAAATCTTGCATTTCCGGGCTGTCGGCGGCTTTGTCCTCCAGCTTCGGCGGGGTGCCTAGTTTGGCGTCCTGCGCCGCCGCGCGCATGTTCTGCAGGCTTTGCTTGAGGGTGGCGGCGGAGTCGGTATTCAGCACCGTTTTGTAGTTTTCCGCCAGGGTGTCCATATCGTCGCCGAGATCGGCGGCGACCGCCAGCGAACTGGCCGCCAGCAGCGCCAACGCCGCCAGCGCTTTCAGGGTATTCTGCATGTTTGCTCACCTTCCAGTTATTGTTTTAATTAACCCACCGTTACCATAGGCAAGGCCGGGCGAAATCGAAACCGGAGATTTGTAAGCAAGGTTGAGACAGGATAATGCGCAGCCGGCGGGCGCCGGCTGCGCTGGGGATCACTGGCCGGCGATCTTCATTTCCGGCAACAGCACCGAACCGCACTGGATATTGCTGCGGGTTTCGATATCGCTGCCGACGCTGACGATGTTGCGCAGCATGTCTTTCAGGTTGCCGGCGATGGTGATCTCGCTGACCGGATATTGGATTTCGCCGTTTTCCACCCAGAAACCGGCGGCACCGCGCGAGTAATCGCCGGTGACGCCGCTGACGCCCTGCCCCATCAACTCGGTGACTACCAGGCCGGTGCCAAGCTGTTTCAGCATGCCGGCAAAGTCGGCGCCCTGCCCGGCAATGCGCCAGTTATGGATGCCGCCGGCATGGCCGGTGCTGTGCAGGCCCAGCTTGCGCGCCGAATAGCTGGTCATCAGCCAGGTCTGCAGCACGCCGTCCTTGACGATATCACGCCGTTGGGTGCGCACGCCTTCGCTGTCGAACGGCGTCGACGCCAGCCCTTTCAACAGATGCGGATGCTCCTCGACGGTCAGCCACGCCGGCAGGATCTGCTTGCCGAGCGAGTCCAGCAGGAAGGTGGATTTGCGATAAACGCTGCTGCCGCTGATGGCGCCCACCAGATGGCCGAACAGCCCAGTGGCCACCTCGGAAGCGAACAGCACCGGCGCCTTCATGGTCGACAGTTTGCGCGGCGCGAGACGCGCCAGCGTGCGGCGGGCGCACTCCTGACCCACCCACTCAGGGCTTTGCAGATCGCCCATCGCCCGGCCGATGGTGTAAGCGTAATCCCGCTCCATGTCGCCGTCCTGCTCCGCGATGACGCAGCTGGACAGCGAGTGACGGCTGGAACAGTAGCTTTGCAGCATGCCGTGGCTGTTGCCGAACACCTTGATGCCGTAGTGGCTGTTGAAGCTGCCGCCTTCGGTGTTGGTGATGCGTTTGTCCGCCGCCAGCGAAGCCTGCTCGGCGCGCGCCGCCAGCTCGATGCCGCGATCGGCGTCCAGTTCGATCGGGTGGAACAGATCGAGATCCGGCGCCTCAAACGCCAGCAACTCTTTCTCCGCCGGGCCGGCGCAAGGATCTTCCGAGGTGTAGCGAGCGATGTCCAGCGCCGCCTGCACGGTGCGGGCGATGGCGTCCGGGCTGAGATCGGTGGATGAGGCGCTGCCTTTGCGTTGGCGGTGATACACGGTAATGCCCAGCGCGCCATCGCTGTTGAACTCGACGTTTTCCACTTCGCCGAAGCGGGTGCTGACGCTGATGCCGGTCGATTTGGTGACCGCGACTTCCGCCGCGTCGGAACCGGCGCGAGCCAGCTCCAGCGCCTGAGAAACGGCCTGTTCCAGCGCCTTGCGCTGTTCTGCAACTTGAGTGACTACTTTCATCAATCTGCCATAATTAATCAGAAAATCGTTGAGAAAAGTGCCGGAGCGGCGTAGTTGTGCACGCGAGGCGGCGCGCAAAAATCCTGAGATCTCTGCCGTTGAGTCTAACAGGAACCGCGTTGAATTTCGCATAAAGCCGAAAGGCAAAACCGGGATAACATGCAAAACTCCCCCGTCACTCGACGATCAGTTTTATCGACTTGCCGATATTCGCCATCATGTTGACCAACGCATCCAGCGTGAACTTCTCGGTTTTCTGATTCACTACGTCGGACACACGCGGCCGGGAAGTGTGCAGATAACGTGCCGCCTCCTCCTGACGATAACCTTCTTCCTCAATCCACGCGCTGATCTCTCCCATCAGCTGCTTTTTCAGTGCGATAAGCTGCGCAATTTCCGCATTGGACTGCGCTTGTAATTGCCGAGCCTCGTCGGCGGAAAACCCCAAGTCCGCAAACACATTGCCGCCTGTTGGCGTAACGTGGCGCGAACCGGTATCAATCGGCTTGGTCATGACCTTTACTCCGCTCATTAATGACCGCGTCATAACGCGCTTTGATTATCTGAATATCGTGGCGGCTGGTTTTCTCCGCCTTCTTTTGAAAGCTGTGCAGAACGTAGATCGCTTCGCTGAACTTTGCCACATAGACCACCCTGAACGCACCGCCGATGGCATATAAACGGATTTCGATAACGCCACTTCCGCAGCTGACCATCGGTTTCCAATTACCGGGTTCCAGACCTCTTTGCACTTTACTCAGTTCAAATCCTGCCGCTTTTCGCGCATCGATTGGAAAGGCCAGCAAATCCGCTAACGATGAACCGCGCCAATCAATGGCTTTCTCGATGCCGTCATCCATGAATACCACCTCCTTTTGTATAAAATTTTATACATACATGATGATAAAAACAACAGCATGAATTCAGAGGACAGGCGGCAAGGCATGATAATGCCCCAGTGTGGCAGCTATACTCAGTTTGCTCAGGGCACGCAATTGGCGGGTTGCCGGACAACCTGTTAGGATTAGCCTCTTTTTAACGGAGCCTACCATGAACAAACAGCCTGAAGACTGGCTCGACGATGTCCCGGAGAATGAAAACGAGGACGATGACGAGATTATCTGGGTCAGTAAAAGTGAAATTAAACGTGATGCCGAAGCGCTGAAAGACCTGGGGGCCGAAATGGTCGATCTGGGCAAAAACGCGCTGGACCGCATTCCGTTGGACGAAGATTTGCGTGCCGCCATCGAGCTGGCGCAAAAGATCAAGAAAGAAGGCCGTCGCCGTCAGCTGCAGTTGATCGGCAAGATGCTGCGCGCCCGCGATATCGAGCCGATCCAGACCGCACTCGACAAGCTGAAAAACCGCCACAACCAGCAGGTTTCGCTGTTCCATAAGCTGGAAGCGCTGCGCGACCGCCTGGTGGAAGAAGGCGATGACGCTATCCCGTCGATCCTGGATCTGTACCCGGCCGCCGATCGCCAACAGCTGCGTTCACTGGTGCGCAACGCGCAGAAAGAGAAGGCCGCCAACAAGCCGCCTAAGGCTTACCGCCAGATCTTCCAATACCTGCGCGAGCTGGCCGAAGCGACCGACTAAGCGCTGCCGCCATCCCGGGATGAACCCGTTTCATCCCCGGTGATGCGCCGGTTCGCCGCTGCTTTCGCGGATATTGAAACGCAGGCTGCCTTCCAGCTCTTCTTCCGCCTCTTCAAACAGCAGAATGATCGCGCCGAAACGACGCTTGCTGCGGGCATTCAGGTGGGTGAACTCGATTTCCACCGGCAAACCGATATCGCCGGTCACCACGTCCCACAGCGCGTCGAGGTTGGCGCCAAACTCCTCGTTCAGCGCAAACTTGTGCGCGAAATCGCGGTAGAAGGCCGGCACATCCTGGATCTGCTCAAAATCAAACTCTACTTTTGCCATCAAACTCACTCCACACGAATGAAGTTTTTGTAATGGTCGCGCGTGACGAAGATCAGACCGTCGCTCGAATACAGCAGGCGATCGGCGCCGCGCCGGCCACACTGGTAATTGATGTCCGCTTCGCGCCAAACCCGGCCGCCGGCGGTCGGCAACTGCCCCTCACGGTTAGAGAATCGATCGCCGCCAATCGCCTTGCCCGGCAATACCGAACAGAGGTTGCCTGAACGCGGATCCCAACCCTGCTCTCGCGCCTGCTTCTTGGTGACGTAATAGTCCGGCAGGCGCTGATGCTGCTGCAGGTAACTCACCACCGTTTGCTGCTGCGTGAGCCGATCGATGCTCTGCGGCTGCCCCGCCGATGCCGGTGCCTGCGTTACCGCCGGGTTGCCGCCGATCGCTCGGTGCTCGTTGCCGCGCAAGGCGCTGAAAACGGCGATAACGACGGCGATGACGATCGCCAACAGAATCCGCTTGTTCATGACATTCCCTGAAATTATGCCGCGGGAGGCGCCGCAGCTCCCCCAGGCTAGTTAGGTATATAGCCGTTCTGGATGAAACTAAGATGACCGCCGCGTAACGTTTTCGCGGCGGCGAAGGTTTCATCCATTCATGACAATGATGCCACTTTCCAGCCGTTCTGGCACTCGGAGTCTCTCTGAAAACGGGCCGTCTCACATGAGACGACCCGCCGTGCCAGGCATTGCTTTCAGTATAGTCAGGGAAGGCGCCGCATCGCGCGGCGCAACAGGTGGGAACGCATCAATCGATCAATGCGTGACGATAGCGATGCAGCATGTCGGCCAGGCGTTTCACCGGCCCGGTGACGCTGAGCGGTGCCTGATTGTCTACCAGCTTTTGCTGGTACTCGTTCATTTCACCCAGCAAGCGATCGTAGTAATAAGCGCGCTTGACGTCGTTCTTGGCGGAGACCACCCGATCGGCGGTGCTGCGGATCTGGCGGTGGAAGGCCGACAGCTCTTCGCTGATCGGGATTTCCGCCCGCTGCATGCGCTGATGGGCGATGATCAGGTTCAGCGCCAGACGATACTTGGCGATATCGTTCGGGAACATCATCAGCAGCTGGTTAAGCTGCTGATACAGCGCCGGCAAGTGGTTCTGCCGGCGGCGCGCCGCCTTGGTGGTCAGCGCCGACACCGCGCTGCTGACGAATTGGTTGAGCAACGTGCGGCCGGTGCGTTCGCGCGAATTGTCGCGGATCAGCAGCAGCACCATCAGCCCGACGCAGCTGCCGAGGAACTGGCCGAGCGCCCCGTCGAGAAACTGGGTCACGTTAAACTCCATTGGGTTGCTCAGCACCAGAATGTTGATGGTCCCCGCTAACAGCCCCAGCGAACCGAGCCGCCGCTTTTGCACCTCGATACCGATGAAAAACGCCAGCAGACCGAGGCTGAGACACAACAGCAGAATGCTCTGCTGCGTCGCCGGCAGGATCACCATGAAGAACAGGGAACCGACCGGGATCGCCGCCAGCATCCCCAGCACGAAATCCATCGCCACCATGCGTGGCGCCGGGGTGCGCATCGCCAGCGAAGTGATCACCGCGATGATCACCATAAAACCGCTGCCGGATGTCCAACCGGTCCACAGCCACAGCAGGCTGCCGAAGGCCGTCGCCACGAAGGTGCGCAGGCCGTTGATCATCGCGTGGTGCCCTTCCGCCGAGGTCGGTTTGACCACGGTTTCTTTGCTCAACACGTCCTCTTCAACCGCGCTGATGCTGCCGTTGGTATGCACGCCCTTCGACAGCAGCAGGTAGCGCGTCGCCGCGCCGACCCAGCCGGTGATGGTCGGCAGCGTTTCATCGGAGCGATGGGTGGTCAGCACCTGGCGCAGCAGCTTCATGCGTTTGTGGATCTCCGGCGGGTTTTCCGCCGGCACCATCAGCTGCTCCCGCAGGCTCGCTTGCAACGCGTCCGGGTGATTCAGCAGGATCAGATAGGTTTCGCAGGCCTGAGTGATCAGCGTCAGCGACAGGGTATGCAACGCTTTTACCCGGCGATTGACCTTCTGCCAGCGCGAGGACTCCATCATCAGGTTGTTGCGCATGCCGTCCAGCGCCGTGGTGCTCTTCACCAGGTTGCTCCAGGCGCGGTCGATGTCCTCTTTATCGGCGTTGCTGATGCACATCTGCAGCAGGCGGTATTGCTCCACCAGCAGTTGATCGACCGCCCGATCGATGTCCTGCTTGATCGAGCGCGGCGAAAACAGCAGATCCGCCAGCACGGCGCTGACGATCCCCAGCACGATCTCGCTGCAACGCTCAATAGCGAACTGCGGCGCTTCCAACAGATGCGCTTCGCTGGTGGCGACGGTGACGATGATGATCAGCGCGGTATAACCGGCCAACCCCCAGGCGTAAGAGTTTTCCACCTTGATCAGCGAAGAAATCCAGGTGCAGAACCCGGCCCAGATGCAGCACAGCAGCAGCATTACCACCGGCGCGCGGGCGGTGGTGATGATAATGATCAGGCCGACGAAGCAGCCGATAAAGGTGCCGATGATGCGCAGCCAGCCGCGATGGCGGATGGCGCCGGAGAAGGGTTCACCGCCGGCGGCAAAGGCCGGGCCGGCGGCGACGATGGCAGCGGTCATCGCCGACCACCGCGGGGTTTCCAGATTGAGGTGGAAGCCGACGAACAGCGCAAACACAATCGCGAAGCTGAGTTTGAAGGCAAATCTCAGCCGGATGAAGGTTGGGCTGTTCATCAGCCGAACTCACGCAGCCGGTGCATCAGGCGCACAAAAGGCGAGCCGCTGTCGGCATTGCGGTCGTTCTTGCCGACGATCACCACGGTCGCGGTAGTGCCGGCCGGGTACGGATGCTGCTGATCCTTGGCGTCCAGCAGGATCTTCACCGGCACGCGCTGCGCCAGGCGCACCCACTCCAGGTTGCTGTCGATCGACGCCAACCCTTTGCTGTTGACCGTGCTGCTGCTGTTGTTTACCGCCGCCGCCACGCTGTCGACGGTGCCATGCATGATGCGGTTGCTGCCCAGCGGGGTGATCTCCGCGCGGTCGCCCTTATTCAGGCCGCTCAGCTTGGTTTCTTCCAGGTAAGCCAGGATGTAGAAGGAGTCTTTCTTCACTAACGCCACCGCCACCGAGCCGCGAGTGATGTATTCGCCGGCGTGTACGTTGAGGTTGGTGATCCAGCCATCGGCCGGGGCGCGCACCGTGGTGCGTTCCAGATCCAGCTGCGCCAGCTCGCGCGCCGCTACGGCCTTCGCCAGCTGGTGCTGCACGGTCTGCAGCGAGTTGTTCGACTGGTCGATCTCTTCCTGCGACATCGCCTGCACGCCCAGCTTCACGCGGCGGCCGGCCTCACGCCGTTTTTCCGCCGCCAGCGCTTGATAGTAGGCGACGTCGGCGCCGGCTTCCGCCAGGGCCTGCTCATAGCGCGGCCGATCGACCACGAACAGCACCTGCCCTTTTTTCACCAGCTGGTTGTCCACCACCGGCACGTCGGTCAGCAGGCCGCTGACGTCCGGGGCGATCGCCACCACGTCGGCGGTGAACTTGGCGTCGCGCGTCCACGGCGACTCGGTGTAAAACACCCAGGCCTTGAACACCGCAACGATCCCCAGCAGCACAAGAATCAAAGTGATCGCGATCCGGGTTATTTTTATCGAAAAATTTTTCACAGCGACCTCAAACAAAAAGACATGAAATCAAATAAAACAGGCAGCAATACAGCGCGGTGTTAAACAGCGCCGGATGCCAGACAAAATCGTAAATCCCCGTCGGCTGCAGCAGGCGGCGCAGGAGAAAAAACAGCGCCAGCGACACCAACAGCTCGAAAAACACCGGCGGAAACGACAGTCCGAAGATGACCATAACCGGAAGCAAACTCATCACTTTTTCCTTATTGTTCACTGCGCCGGGGGACGACGGGCCTTGCCATTCACATTCTCTTTACATTTTAGCGTGCGCGCGCCACAAATCTTGACCGGACAGCTTGTCCAGGTCACGAACCCGAAAAAAGGTTAAACTTTGGGGCAGACATCCACGACAGGGATTGCGAGGGTGCCGGAGGAGCGGCAGGATTGCAGGGCCGCTCGCTCTCGCACGTTGGTAAGGTCTATTCACCCGACCACGTTATATTAGCCTGCTTACTATCAAGGCATCAACAATCTGTGATCTAAATCACTTTTAAGCCAGAGTGAATAATGGAAAGATTAAAACGGATGTCGGTATTCGCCAAAGTGGTTGAGTTCGGGTCGTTTACCGCGGCCGCGCGCCAACTCGACATGAGCGTTTCATCGATCAGCCAAACCGTCTCGAAACTGGAAAATGAGCTGCAGGTCAAGCTGCTGAACCGCAGCACGCGCAGCATCGGCCTGACCGAAGCCGGCAAAATCTACTATCAGGGCTGCCGGCGCATGCTGCAGGAAGTCAGTGAAGTGCATGAGCAGCTGTATGCGTTTAACAATACGCCCGCCGGCACGCTGCGCATCGGCAGCTCCTCCACCATGGCGCAAAACGTGCTGGCGAACATGACCGCCGAAATGATGAAAGAGTACCCGGGCCTGACGGTCAACCTGGTGACCGGCATACCGGCGCCGGATCTGATCGCCGACGGGCTGGATCTGGTGATCCGCACCGGGGCGCTGCAGGATTCCAGCCTGTTCTCTCGCCGCCTGGGGCAGATGCCGATGGTGGTGTGCGCCGCCAAAAGCTACCTGAGCCAGCACGGCACGCCGCAGAAACCGAGCGACATGGTTAACTTCTCCTGGCTGGAATACAGCGTGCGGCCTGACAGCGAATTTGAACTGATGTCGCCGGAAGGCATCACCACGCGCATTTCGCCGCAGGGGCGCTTCGTGACCAACGACTCCTCCACCATGATCCGCTGGTTGAAAAACGGCGCCGGCATCGCCTACGCCCCGCTGATGTGGGTGATCGAAGAGATCAAACGCGGCGAGATCGAGATCCTGTTCAAAAGCTACCATTCGGATCCGCGGCCGATCTACGCGCTCTATACCGAAAAGGACAAACTGCCGCTGAAGGTGCAGGTGTGCATCAACTATTTAACCGACTATTTCGAGCGCGTAGCGGCGGTCTATCAGGGCTATCGCTGAGCGGCGCTCAAATAGCGGCGCGCCAGCGCGCCCAGCAGCATCAGCGCCAACATGCCGAGGCCCCATAGCAGCCAAACGGCGTAACCCGCCCAGGTCAGCAACAGAGGAAAATAGCTCGCCAGACCGCTGCCCAGCTGTTTCAGCCACGGCAGCCAGGCGTCCAGCATCGTCTGCGGCACCAGGCTCAGCGCGCCGTTTACCGGCAGGGATGCGTCGCCGGCCGCCTCCGCCAACGCCGGGAGCCAGGCCAGCATACCGGCAACGCCCCAGGCCAGCAGCGTCCACAGCACCATCGCGCCGAGCAACAGCGCGAGCGTCCAGCCGCCCCGGTTCACGGTACGCCGCCGCCGCACTGCGGGCAAAAGCGGCTGCCCGGCGGCAGCGGCGCGGCGCACTGCCCGCAGGTGGCGCTCACCGCGGCAAACGGCTGGCCGCAACGGTGACAGTAACGCGCGCCCGATTTATTCACCGCCTGGCATTCCGGACACTGCGGCCCCTGATCGCCATGCTGGCTATAGCGGTTGCCATGATGCCCGCCGCGGTGACCCGCGCGCTGATGACCGCCGTTAACACCACCTTGCCCCAACAACCTTTTCAGTAAGCTCATCACGCCTCTCCTCTGTGCATTAACGCTGAACCTCACTGTAAACCCTGGAGTAAACTCCAGGGTAAAGCCCGGCGAGCAGGATTTACGTTTCATTACATCGAATGATCGGCAAGGCTTTGATGTAGTTAACAAAATTCGCATCGGCATTCCCCCACCTCGCCGCACTGCGTTATGCTGCGGGAACCTCTCCCTGCATCAGGAATAACCATGAAAAAAATCATACTGGACTGTGACCCGGGGCATGACGACGCTATCGCCCTGCTGCTGGCCTGGGGCAATCCGCAGATCGACCTGCTGGCGGTCACCACCGTGGTGGGCAACCAAACGCTGGACAAAGTGACGCGCAACGCCCTGGCGGTGGCGCGCATCGCCAATATCACCGGCGTGCCTTTCGCCGCCGGCTGCCCGCGCCCGCTGGTGCGCAATATCGAAGTGGCGCCTGACATTCACGGCGATTCCGGCCTCGATGGCCCGGTATTGCCGGAGCCCCACCTGCAGTTGGATACGCGCCATGCGGTAGATCTGATCATCGATACGGTGATGGCTCATCCGCCCGGCAGCGTGACGCTGGTGCCGACCGGCGGCCTGACCAATATCGCCATGGCGGTGCGCAAAGAGCCGCGCATCGCCGAACGGGTCAAGGAAGTGGTGTTGATGGGCGGCGGCTATCATGTGGGCAACTGGAGCGCGGTGGCGGAATTCAATATCAAAATCGACCCCGAAGCGGCGCACATCGTGTTTAACGAAAAATGGCCGCTGACCATGGTCGGGCTGGATCTCACCCACCAGGCGCTGGCCACGCCAGCAATCTGCGAACGCATCGCCGCCCTCGGCACCCGGCCGGCCACGTTCGTCGGCGAACTGCTGGCATTCTTTGGCCGTATGTACCAACAGGCGCAGGGCTTTAGCGCCCCGCCGGTACACGACCCCTGCGCAGTCGCCTACGTGATCGATCCCAGCGTGATGACGGTGCGCAAGGCACCGGTGGATATCGAACTGACCGGCACCCTGACGCTAGGCATGACGGTGGCGGACTTCCGCGCGCCGCCGCCGCCGGATTGCCACACCCAGGTGGCGGTCAAACTGGATCAGGATAAATTCTGGGATCTGGTGGTGGATGCGCTGGAGCGGATCGGTGAGGTGGAGTAAGCGAATGAGAGACGAGATTAACGCGCTTTTACGGGCGCGTTAGTCTGCACCATATCGCGTCAAGCGTGAGGCTCAGGCCATGGCCTCTTTTATTTTCAAGACAGCAGAATATTCCTAACAATAGAGCATTAAATAAAAACCATGAAAAACACTCAAAGACGAGAAAAATCTTAATAAAAATAAAATCACAGCACTCAAATCAAATATGAAAAAAAGCGACAGATGAAGATAAAATAAATTGCGGTCGCTACACCGGTATTGGCAACATAAACTTAACAGAGGATTGACGCCTTTATTCTCCGTCTTGCCTGTCGATGCAACCCATCATCGTACTCACCCACTGCGCCAGCCCACACCAAAGATGAGTTCAATTGATTGATTTTAATTGAAAATTTAAATTGCTTAATGAAGAATTGACTGAATCGCAATAGATTTGAGAAAATGACACCTCTATTTTTTACACACCGAAAATGCCTTTTACAGGTGAACCAATGCGGCTTAACCTTTCTTTATGCAAGCAGCACCCCGCAATTCTCAGCGTGAAAATAAATTATCATTTAGACATGAATGATTTTAAATTTTCATAATATTTTTAGGAATTGAAGCATCAGCGAATTTAAACACCGTAATAAAAGACAGGGAATAATAAAAACATGCATTCAATAGACGATATCGAGACATGGCGGGTTTACCATGACCGATAAATCCCCCGTTAACATACCGACTGCCGCCGTGCTGCCCCTGCTGCTGATCTGGATGGCGGTGATTTTGCCGGTTTATCACCCCAACATGGGCGGCGGTGGCCTGGCGCTGCCGCAAAATATTCTGGCCTGGAGCGCCATGGCGCTCACTACGCTGATAGTGGCCTTCACCGTTTGCCTTGGCCGTACCCGTCTTTCGCTTACCCCTACCGCCCGGCTGTTGCTGCTCGGCATCGCCGTGCTGGCGCTGCCGCTGCTGTATACCCGCCCCGAGTGGCGCGAAGATGCCCTGTGGCGCTGCGCCGGTTTGCTCGGCGGTTGGCTGTTCTATGTCGCCTGCCTGCAGCTGCGCCCAACTCCCCGGCAGCGCAGCCTGCTGCTGTACGGCCTGCTGTTCGCCGTCGGCGTTCAGGCATTGCTGGCGGCTCTGCAGCTGTTCGCCCCTGCGCTGGCCTGGGTATCCCCTAACGGCAACCGGGTCTACGGCGTCTTTCAGCAGCCGAACGTGCTGGGCAGCTTTATCGCCACCGGGCTGGCTTTGGCACTCTGGCTGCTGCTTGCCCCTCTCTCTGCGCCGGCACGGCGGCGGCAACTTCCGCTGCTCGCGCTGCTGATCGTTTTCTCCGCCCTGCTGGTGCTGATTCAATCGCGCGCCGCCTGGCTGGGCGGGGCATTGGCGGCTGCGTTGCTGCTGTGGCGTTTTGCCCACCAGCATCCGGCCACAAGCCGCTGGGCCGGCGGCGCGCTGCTGTTGGGCATCGCGCTTGGCCTGATGTTTCTGTTCACCGGTCTTGGTCTTGATGGCCGCTCAAGTCTTATCGCACGCGAAGGCTCGAATTATTCACGTCTGACGATGCTGCTGGATACCCTAAGCATGATCCTGGCCAAACCATTGCTGGGCTGGGGCTACGGCGGCTTTGAATACAGCTTCGCGCATTTCCGTCTGCAGGAAATGCCCTGGCGAGAAGTGTTGGAAGTCGCCGGGCATCCACACAATGAAATCCTGCTGTGGTGGGTTGAGGGCGGCCTGCCGGCGCTGGCGGGTATCGTTATCCTCCTCGCCGCCGGCGCGCTGCTGCTGAAACGCGCCTGGCAACGGGATCGCGAGCAGCCGGCCGGCGCGCGCGTCGGGCTGTTTCTGGTGCTGCTGCCAATGCTGGTGCACACTCAGCTGGAATACCCTTTCTATCTGTCTGCGCCGCACTGGCTGGCGTTTCTGTTGCTGTTGGCGTTGCTGGACAGCCAAACCGGCGAACCCCGCCCGCTGCCGTTCGCCAAAGCCCTGAGCCTGCCGGTGGCGATGGCGGCGATCGGCGTGCTGGTGATGGCGGTCTTCGCCTGGCAAGGGCGCATGGCGCTCACCCAGTCGGAACGCACTATGTTGGCAAATATCGACAGCATCGAGCAGATGCCGCCGCCGGCCGCCTGGATCTACCGGGAGCGCAAAACCTTCGACGAGCAATCTCATTCGCTGCTGGTCTATAACCAGACGCGTGATGACGCCCTGTTGACCGGCTATCGACAGTGGGCCAATGCCTATCTGCTGCGCCGTATCGACGCCAACGTCTACGCCACGCTGATCATGATCTTGCGTTACCAGGGCGCTCAGGCGGAAGCCGATGCTCGCCAGCGGGAAGCCGCCTTCCTGTTTTCGTGGGATGCGCGGTTCAGATAGGGAAGAACGCTGCGATCAACGTGGCAAAATCGCGCACTCTTTATCCAGCAGCGATTCTACCGACGCGCGATTGCCAACGTCCCAGCCACGTTTCGAGGCCAGCAAGATAAACCCTTGCCGGCCGGCAAATGTGGCCGGGACGACGGCCACGCCATATTCCGCCAGCTGCGACGGCGACAAATGGAAATATTGCGCGACGTCCTTAATCGGGTAAATGCCCATCGCGGTCGGCTGCATCACACGGCGGGCATAGTAGGTGTGGCGCAACAGCTTATCCGGCAAAGGCCGCCATTGTTCCTGTATGTAGGGGCGCTCCGCCTGCAATTGACGTCGCACATCTTCGCGCAGGCAGGTCAGGTGAATATGCAATTGGTTCTGACTGCGGCCGTATGCGGAGTTGATCGCCATGCCCAACATATCATCCGGCACCGGCCCGCCATACTCGGCGGCCAACCGGTAACGCATCAGCCACGCATAGCCAAAATAATCCGTCCGTTCCCCAGCCAGCAGCTGCGGGCTTTCAATGCCGGAGAGCCGCGCCGTCGGCACCAGGATAAAGTGATAAGGGTAACGCGGGTTTTGCAGCACGCTAAAGCCCTGCGCTTTACCCTGCGGCATATAAATCTGCTCGCACGGGGCTGGATTGCGTTTTTGCTGATAGTTGGCCATACAGAGCTTATCGACCACGCCCCACAGCGCATCTGAACGGGCGCAGCCCGTCAGGGACAGAACGCCCAGCACCAGCAGCCAACGCCGGGCGGATAATGCCAAACGCCTCATCCTCGAAGTGTTCTGTTTTTTCGCCACGTCAATTTCATTCCATCAATGGGCGCAGGCACGCCTGCTGGGATGCGGCGTCCTGCCGCGCTTAACGTTATGAATGCGGGCAAGCCGCAACAGGGGGAATGACTAAGGGGCCACTGCATGGCCCCTTGAGGAAAGATTACGCCGTGCCGCCGACGGTGAGCGTATCCAGTTTCAGCGTCGGCTGGCCGACGCCCACCGGCACGCTCTGGCCTTCCTTGCCACACACGCCCACGCCTTTATCGAGCGCCAGATCGTTGCCGACCATCGAAATCTGCTGCATCGCCTCAATGCCGGAGCCGATCAGCGTCGCCCCCTTCACCGGCTTAGTGATGCGGCCTTTCTCGATCAGATAGGCTTCGGTGGTGGAAAACACGAACTTGCCGGAGGTGATATCCACCTGGCCACCGCCGAAGTTCGGCGCGTACAGGCCGTATTCGACGCTGGCGATGATCTCTTCCGGCGTCGATTGGCCCGCCAGCATGTAGGTGTTGGTCATGCGCGGCATCGGCAGATGCGCGTAGGACTCGCGGCGGCCGTTGCCGGTTGGGGCGACGCCCATCAGCCGCGCGTTGAGCTTGTCCTGCATGTAGCCTTTCAGCACGCCGTTTTCGATCAGCACGTTGTATTGGCCCGGCACGCCTTCGTCGTCGATCGCCAGCGAACCGCGGCGCCCTTGCAGGGTGCCGTCATCCACCACGGTGCACAGTTCGGACGCCACCAGCTCGCCCATATGGCCGCTGAACACCGAAGTGCCGCGCCGGTTGAAGTCGCCTTCCAGGCCGTGGCCTACCGCTTCGTGCAGCAGCACGCCCGGCCAGCCGGCCCCCAACACCACCGGCATATTGCCGGCCGGTGCCGCCACCGCGCCGAGATTGACCAACGCCATGCGCACCGCTTCTTTGGCATAGGCATCGGCGCGCACGTCGCCGTCGGCGATTTCCAGGAAGTAGTCGTAACCGAAACGGCCGCCGCCGCCGCTGGAGCCGCGCTCACGCTTGCCGTCCTGCTCCACCAGCACGCTGACGGAGAGACGCACCAGCGGGCGAACGTCCGCCGCCAGCGTGCCGTCGGTGGCGGCCACCAACACCTGCTCATAAACGCCGGTAATGCTGGCGTTCACTTCCTGCACCCGCGCATCGGCGGCGCGCGCCACTTTGTCGACACGGTGCAGCAGGGCGATTTTCTCTTCACGCGGCAGGCTTTGCAGCGGGTCGAGCAGCGGATACAGTGCCCGATAGCCGATCTCACCCAGGGTATGCGCCCGTCCGTCGCCCTGCTCGCGCACGATGCTGCGCGCCGCCTGGGCGCTCTGCTGCAGCGCATGCAGGGTGATCTGATCGGCATAAGCGAAGCCGGTCTTCTCGCCGCTGACGGCGCGCACGCCGACGCCCTGGTCGATGTTGTAAGAGCCATCCTTGATGATGCCGTCCTCAATCACCCAGGCTTCGTGATAGCTGGACTGGAAATAGAGATCGGCGTAGTCGATACGGCGTTCTGCCAGTTGACCCAGTACCTTGTACAGGTCTTGATGACTCAGCTTGTTGGTAGCGAGTAACTGCTCACTGACAAACGTCAGGCTCATAATGGTTTCACTCTTGATTGGAGGATAGCTTGTCAGACGGCGCCGTCAGCGACGTCTGGAATCGATTGTGCTGCAATACCGGCATCTGTTGCCGCAGCGTTTGCAGGCTTGCGGTGTCCACGCGCACCTTCAGCGCCGCCACGGCGTCCGCGTTCTCGGCCAGCACCTTACCCCAGCCGTCGACAGCCAGCGAGTGGCCCCAGGTGCGGCGGGTCGGCCCATGGCGCCCCACCTGCGCCGGCGCCAGGATCATGCACTGGTTCTCGATTGCCCGGGCGCGCAGCAGGATCTCCCAATGCGCCTCGCCGGTCACCCGGGTAAAGGCCGCCGGCACCGATATCAGTTCGGCGCCCTGCGCCCGCAGCGCCTGGAACAGCGCGGGGAAACGCAGATCGTAGCATATGGTCATGCCCAAACGCCCGACCGGCGTATCCACCACCGTCAGATGCTGCCCGTGCTGGTAGGTATCCGACTCGCGGTAGTGGCCGTGCGCATCGTTAATATCCACATCGAACATGTGCAGCTTGTCGTAGCGGGCGCGGATCTCGCCCTGATCGTCGAACAACAGGCTGCTGGTAGTGATAAGCTGCGGATCCTCACGGCTGATCAAAGGCATCGAGCCTACCAATAACCATACGCCATAGCGGCGCGCCAGTTCGCGTACCGCGTTCTGCAGCGGTCCGTCGCCCTGTTTTTCCGCCTGTTGGCGATAGGCCGCGGAGTTGGCGAACAGCAGCGCGTTCTCCGGCGTCATGACCAGTTTTACCCCGGCATTGAGCTGCTTGATCTGCTGTTCAATCTGGGCCAGGTTATCGCGCACCTGATCGCCACTGCACAACTGCAACAACGCAACGTTAGCATTCCTCATGACGCCTTATCCTCCTTTGCCTTACGAAGTACCTCATTGATCTTCGGCTGGTCGAGATCGCCGCCGATATGGTAGCGAATCAGCGAAATCTTGCTCCACAGCGGCCCCAACACCTGCGAGGCGGCAAATACCGCCGCGCCGACGATCGGGTTGACGACAAACGCGGTGGCCACGCCGACGGTCGCCGAAATCGCCGGTGCCACCACCGCCTCCATATCGATGCGACGGCGCGCCAGATCGATCTGGCCGCTCATGGCGATGTCCGCTGCCAGGCCGTCGATCAATAGATTATCCGTATGCATTATGCCATCTTTCAGCCAGGCGGTGCTGCGGATGGAATCAAAGTAGAAGCCTTTGCCGAAGGTATCGCTGAAATCGAACTGCAGTTTGCGCAGCAGGGCGTCAAAGCTGACCAATCGCAACAGCTGACCGGCGCGGCCGCCACCCATGCTGTCGATCTCGCCCTTGCCCATCTTGACCTGCAGCGCGCCGCTCAGCGTATCGACCCGTGGCTGCCACGGCGTGCCATGCCAGTACAGATCGAAATCCACGTCGTAAGGCGCCCCCTTGAGCGGAATGGTGATGCCGAAGAAGGCGGCGGTTTCGTCGATCTTGCCGCCGAGCAGCTTGCCTTTCAGCGAGCTGCGCTCTTCCTGCGCATTTTGTTTCCACAGGCCGGTGGCGGTCATGCGCCCTTTGCCGGTATCGACCAGGCCGTGATCCAGCGTCAGGGTATCGCCCCGATTGGTCAGATCCGCCTCGACCCTGCCGAGGTTCTGTCCCAGCACCCAGCACGACTTGCAGCGCAGCATCAGCGAAGGCCAATCGCGGAAGGAAACTTTCTCGGTCGACGGCGGCGGCGTGCCCGCCGCGTTTTTCGTTTCGGCGAACTGCGGGTTGTAATACAGGTAATTGATATCGGCGCGCCACGGCCCGCGATCGGCCACCCGCAGGCTACCGTCCACTTCGTCGCTCTTGGCACTCACGAGGGTAGCGCCAAGCTGTTTCTCGGCCGACAGCGTCAGCTTATGCCAGGCCTGGCCCCCCAACAGCAGCTGCGGCGTGGTCAGTGCTACGGTGGTGGGGAAACTGAAACCGCCCACCTGGCCACTGCCGCCGCCCTGTTTCAGCGCCGGCGCCAGCAGCGCCAGCCACTGCTCGCCGTCCAACGCCGGCAGGTTCAGCGTCATCGATTTGCCGGCCGGCAGCGGCGGCGTGCCACCACCGTTGGTTTGCCAGGCGGCGCGCGCCAGATTCACCTGTTTCTTGTCGAAGCTCCATTCGCTGTTGAAGCGGTTCTGTTTGCCTGCGCTGCCCGTCAGCATGAAGCCGTTCAGACCGCCTTTAACCTTGACGTTCACCGGCAGCGCCTCACCCGGCGCCTTGTCCAGCGGCGAAGGTAAGTGACTGCTCACTTTCTTCAAATCCGCGTCAATGCCGATATCATAGCTGGCCGAGCCCTGATGCGGCAGCGTGATGGCCACCTGGCTCTGCCAGGACGCGCTGCCGCTGAGCGCATCAGCGGCCTCTTTTGGCAGGCCGGGGAACTTGCCCGGCTGCCAGTCGCCCTTCAGGCCGACGTTGACCTTGTAGTCGCGATCGCCTTCCTGCGTGGTGAAGTTCACCGCCACCGGCTGCCCGAACCAGTTGGCCGACAGGGTGTCGCTCTCCAGATTGCCGTTATCGAAGCGGAATTTGCCGCTAAGCTTCTGCAGCTCGCTTTCCAGCGGCTTGATCAGCAACGAATTGTTGTTCAACGCCACTTCGCCGGTGGCTTTGACCTGCTCGCCGTCCAAGGGGATATCGAGATGTAAGCGCCCACTGACATTACCGCCGATCTGCAGCTGATCCAGCGCCGCCCCCAGCGAATCGTGCAACGGCGTCTGCATGAAGTAGTCATGCACGTCGCTGCCCGCCCCCGCCACTTCGGCGTCGATCAGCAGCCGCTCTTTCAGATAATCCGGGATCACCGCGCTAATATTTTTGCCCGCCACCTTACCCAGCCGGGTTTGCGGCGCATGCATCCACAACCCCTCGTTGGCAAAATCGAGATCGATCGCCAAATCGGTCAGCGCCGGCCAGCCCGGTTGGAACTGGAAAGTGGCGTGGCGCAACGGCACGAAGACCTCGAATTGCCCTTCGTTTTTACGGTACGGGAAGTGCTGCGGATCGCCGGAATAAATCAGCGTGGCGTTATCCACCTGGCCGCCCTGAATGGCGCCGCTCAGGTAATCCACCAGATGCTTGCCCATCAGCGGTTCCGGGAAATAGCGCCAGGCGTCGGCGCCGTCATACAGGCGGATACCCGCCAGGATGTTCAGCCACGGATCGCCCTTGGCCGGCTGCTGGTAGCGAAAATCGCCGTTGACCCACAGCGACTTCGCCTTGACGTCCAGCCCCTGGCTCGCCAGCTCCCAACCCTGCTGGTTATAGCGCCAGGTCAGCGCGCCACGCGCGCTGCTGACTTCAAGCGGCGCACGGAACATGTCGCCGTAAGGCAGGGTGCTGTCGGTGAGCCCCAGCGTCAGACGGCCGTTCTCCACCCCACCGCTCAACGCGCCGGAGAAGTGGTTGACGCCCGGCAGCAGTTCCCAACGTTGCCAGCTGACATCGCGCCACAGCGCCTGGAACCGGCTCTTTTCCGGTTGCTTGAGCGGGATGTCCAGCGCCAAGGCTTCCAGCTTCCCTTGCGGCTGCAGATCGTTCCAGCGATCGAGCACATCCGGACTGAGGAACGAGAAGGTCGGCAGCAGCGCCGACAGGCGCTCCAGCTGAATATTGGTCGCGCGCACCCGCAGCTCTTCATTCTGCGCCGGCCCCATGAACTCGGTGTTTTCCGGCAGCCACAGCGCGGAAAACCCGCCCTGCGGCCAGGCCTGGCCGTCGGTGCTCAAACGCAGCTGCGGCACGTCGAGCTGCCAACCGGTGCCCTGGCGGCGCAGCGACAGCGCCAGATTGTCCACGTCCAGCCGGTGCTGAGCAGCGCCGGTATCCCAGTTGGCCGCCCCCTGCTTGAGCAACGCATGGCCGCCGGCGATCTCGCCGTTCTGCACCTGCAGCCAGGCCGCCAGACTGAAATCGGCGCTTTCCAGCCCGGTGTTGGCGCGCAGCCAGCGGGTAAACCAGGGTTTCATGTCGATGTTGTCGGCCTGCAGGTAGACCGTACCGGTATCCAGCAGGCCTTGATTGTCACGCAGGTCCATGCGCAGCTGCACCACGCCATGTTGGCCATTCAACGTCGACAGGCTGATCTGCCCCTCGGCGCGGTGGCGATCGCGGCCGTTGAGCCAGGTCAACTGAGGAATGTCGAATTCGGCGCGCGCGCCGGCGGGCGTCAGGAATGAAATACGGCTGTCGCGCAGATCGAAATGGTCGAGCTGGCGCAGCATCAGATCGCTGATTTTGCCCGGCTCAAGGCCTTCGCCCTGCTGGTCGCCGCCCAGCGTGGCGTTCAGATCGAGCCGGAATTGGTAGAAGGTCAGATCGCGGAACTGCCAACGCCAGTGCAGCAGCGACTGCCACACGTCCAACGCCAGCGTTACGCGTTCGATATGCACATCGCTTTTGGGCAGCGTGGCGCTCAGGTTGCGCATTTCAAGCTGCGGGCCGAAGGTTTCCCAACTGCCCTGCACGAAATCCATTCGTACAGGCACGCCGGACAGCTTCTCCACCTGCGCCAACAGTTGGGGACGATAGTCGTTCAGCTTCGGCAGCATCAGGCGCAGCCCGCTGATCAGCAGCGCCACAATCACAATTAGGGTGGCGCCTGTTGCTAACAGAATCCCAGGCAGTCGCCTCACGCAGTTCTCCTTGCTCCGCTGCCTGGCAACGGGAATATCTATGCACTGACAGGCCCGGCGTGCCGGGCCCTTTCCGATGTCGGACGGGCTACATCATGACGACGTCGAACTGCTCCTGGCTGTACAACGGTTCGATCTGCACCTTCACCTGTTTGCCGACGAAGATCTCCACTTCGGCCAGCGCATGCGACTCTTCGCTCTTCAGCGCTTCGCCGACCGCCGCGGAGGCGTACACCAGGAAGCGATCGGAATCGTAAGCGTGATGCACACGCACAATCTCGCGCAGGATCTCGTAGCACACGGTTTCCACCGTTTTCACGGTGCCGCGCCCATTACAAGTAGGACAATCGTGACAGAGCACATGTTCAATGCTTTCACGCGTTCGTTTACGCGTCATTTCAACTAAGCCTAGCTGAGAGAAGCCGTTGATCGTGGTTTTTACCCGATCTTTACTCAACGCCTGCTCCAGCGAGTGCAGCACCCGGCGGCGATGCTCTTCGTTGTTCATATCGATAAAGTCGATGATGATGATGCCGCCCAGATTGCGCAGCCGCAGCTGGCGGGCGATGGCCTGCGTCGCCTCGATGTTGGTATTGAAGATGGTTTCATCGAGGTTGCGATGGCCGACGAAGGCGCCGGTGTTGATGTCGACCGTGGTCATCGCCTCGGTCTGATCGATGATCAAATAGCCGCCGGACTTCAGCTCCACCTTGCGCTCCAGCGCGCGCTGGATCTCGTTTTCCACATCGTACAGATCGAAAATCGGCTGGCTGCCGGTGTACAGCTCCAGCTTGCGGGTGATGTCCGGGATATACTCGCCGGTAAATTCCACCAGCAGATCGTGCGTCAACCGCGAATCGACGCGGATGCGATCCAGCGCCGCGCCGGCGAAGTCGCGCAAAATGCGCTGCGCCAGCGCCAGCTCGCCGTACAGTTTGTACTTGGTCTGGTTGCGCTTCTTGCGCTCCATCACCTTGGTCCACAAGCGCTTGAGGAACGCGGCGTCCTGCGCCAGCTCTTCCTCGCCGATGCCTTCCGCCGCGGTGCGGATGATAAAACCGCCCAGCTCGTCGCAGTGCGGCGCAACGATGGATTTCAAGCGTTCGCGCTCGGCTTCGCTTTCAATGCGCTGCGAAACGCCGACGTGCGCCGCGCCCGGCATGAAGACCAGATAGCGCGAAGGCAGCGTGATGTCGGTGGTCAGGCGCGCACCCTTGGTGCCGAGCGGATCTTTCACCACCTGCACCATCAGGTCTTGCCCCTGGCGCACCAGCTCGGCGATATCGCGCACGTGGAAGTTTTTCCGCTCGTCACCGGCGACGCATTCGGTATGCGGCATGATGTCGGAGGCGTGCAGGAAGGCGGCCTTATCGAGGCCGATGTCGACGAACGCCGCCTGCATCCCCGGCAAGACGCGGCTGACGCGCCCTTTATAGATATTGCCGACGATGCCGCGTTTGGATTCGCGTTCGATATGGATCTCTTGCAGAATGCCGCCGTCGATATAGGCGACCCGCGTTTCAGACGGTGTGATATTAACCAGTAGCTCAGCTGTCATGCCTTCTCCTCAGAGCCGGTCGATAATGGCAGCGCCCATCAACCGGTTCTTACATCACGTAATGCGACAAAATTACTGAGCAGCTCATGTGTTTCGACCAGCGGCAGACCGACCACCGCATGATAACTCCCGGTTATCGTTCTGACGAAACAACCACCCTTTCCTTGAATTCCGTAGGCGCCCGCTTTATCCATCGGTTCGCCCGTAGCAATATAGTCGCGGATATCCTGTTGCGACAGGCTGCGGAACGTCACGTCGGTCACCACCAATTGGCAACGCACGTCGTGGCGATCGGCGATCGCCACCGCCGTCATCACCTGATGCTGTTTGCCGGACAGGGCCGCCAGCATTTCCGCCGCATGGGCTTCGTCGCGCGGCTTCTCCAGCACCCGGCCGTTGAGCACCACGATGGTGTCGGCACCCAGCACCGGCCTATCTTCCTGCGCCAGCGCCACGCCTGCTTTGGCCTTGTCCTGCGCCAGGCGGCGCACATAGGCTTCCGCGGCTTCGCCTTCCCGGCGCTGTTCTTTGGTATGCGTCAGCAGAATGTCGAACGGCACGCCCAGCAGGGTCAGCAGTTCACGTCGACGTGGGGAGCCGGAGGCCAGATAAAGCGAAGTCATTGATATACCCTTACTGTACGGCGAACTGACGGCGGATTTTGCGCATCAACAGGAATAACCACGGCCACAAAATGCCGTTTACCACACTACTCCAGAACACCTCTGGGCGGAAAGAGACGTTGATCACTAAAAACTCAGCCCAGAACACCACTACGTCCATCGACAGCGACAACAGCACGACGATCAGCGCCTGTTGCCACAGCGCCATATTGCGGAACAGTTGGAATTTGAACGCCACCAGGTAAGCGATGATACCCAGCGCCAGCGCGCGCACGCCCAGCGTGGAGCCGAGGATCAGATCCATGATCAGCCCCAGCACGAAGCCGGTGCCGACGTTGACCCGATGCGGCAAGGCCATCACCCAGTAGATCAGGATCAGCACCAGCCAGGACGGCCGGAACATGTAGATCTGCTCCGGCCACGGCATGATTTGCAGCACCAGCGCCACCAGGAACGACAGCCAGATTATCCAGCGCCCGTGGCTGCGGTAGCTGTTCATTGCACGACTCCCGCCGCTGCGGGCTGAACCTGAGGCTGAGCAGACGCCGGAGCGCCGGATTGCGGCGCCGCGCCGCCGGCCGGGGCTGGCAGCTGCGGCCCAACCGAACCGGCCGGCGGCAGCACCTGCGGCATCATCTGCATCAGGCGTTCATTGGCCACGCGGTGTACTTCGTCCGGCGGCAGCGGCATGTCGCCGTTGCGATCGGCGCCCCACAGCAGCAGCAGGTAGCGCAAACGCTGCAGACCGGCGGTTGGCCGCGCCTGAATCACGGTGTAAGCGCGCTGGTTGTCGACCTTGACCGAGGAGACCACCGCCACCGGATAACCTTCCGGGAAGCGGCCGCCGAGGCCTGAGGTCACCAGCACGTCGCCAACGCGGATATCGGTGTTGTTCGGCAGGTGTTCCAGCTGCAGATCGTCGGCGCAGCCGCTGCCTGCGGCGATCACCCGAATATCGTTGCGCAGCACCTGAATCGGCAGCGCGTGGGAGGCATCGCAGATCAGCAGCACGCGGCTGGTGACCTTCGCCACCGCCACCACCTGGCCGACCACGCCCTTGTCGCTGATCACCGGCTGGCCTTCATAGACGCCGTTGTCCGACCCTTTGTCGATAACGACCTGGTCGCTGTAGGGATCGGAACCGGTGGAGATCACCTGGGTAACCATCTTGTGCTCGTCCTGGCGCAGCGGGGAACCCAGCAGTTCGCGCAAACGGGCGTTTTCCTGCTTGAATTGGCCAAGAAGAAGAATATCGCTGTTTTTCAGCAGCAGTTCCTGCCGCAGAGCTCGGTTTTCCAGCTCCAGCTGTTGGCGGGTAGCCAGCGTTTCTGACACGCTGTCCAGAACTTTACGCGGCCCGTTGGCCAGAAAATAGAAAGGGCTGACTGCGGTGTCCATGTAGTTGCGTATCTTCACGAACGTGCCGAGCCGGCTGTCGGCAACGATCAGGCCAATGGCCGCAATCACCGCCAAAAAAAGTCGCAGTTGCAGGGAAGGCCCCCTGCTAAAAATCGGCTTCATAAATTATGCGAGTTCCTCGACAACAGAAAGAGGAACCGTACCCGATTTTCGCTGTGCGCATTCATCCGATACGATTCCTCCTTCCAGGGGCTGACTATTCTTCGCTGAACAAATCGCCGCCGTGCATGTCGATCATTTCCAACGCCTTGCCGCCGCCGCGCGCCACGCAGGTCAACGGATCTTCCGCCACCACGACCGGGATGCCGGTTTCTTCCATCAGCAGGCGATCGAGGTTGCGCAGCAGCGCGCCGCCGCCGGTCAACACCATGCCGCGTTCGGAAATATCGGAGGCCAATTCTGGCGGGCACTGTTCCAGCGCCACCATCACCGCGCTGACGATGCCGGTCAGCGGCTCTTGCAGGGCTTCGAGGATTTCATTGGAGTTCAGGGTAAAGCCGCGCGGTACGCCTTCGGCCAGGTTACGGCCGCGGACTTCGATTTCGCGCACTTCGTCGCCCGGGTAGGCAGAACCGATTTCGTGCTTAATGCGTTCCGCGGTGGCTTCGCCGATCAGCGAGCCATAGTTGCGGCGCACATAATTGATGATAGCTTCATCGAAGCGGTCACCGCCGATGCGCACGGAAGAGGAGTACACCACGCCGTTCAGCGAGATCACCGCCACTTCTGTGGTACCGCCGCCGATATCCACCACCATGGAGCCGGTCGCTTCGGAGACCGGCAGACCCGCGCCGATCGCCGCCGCCATCGGCTCTTCAATCAGGAACACTTCACGCGCGCCGGCCCCTTGGGCGGACTCGCGGATGGCACGGCGTTCAACCTGGGTCGCGCCGACCGGCACACAGACCAGCACGCGCGGGCTTGGGCGCATAAAGCTGTTGCTGTGAACCTGTTTGATGAAGTGCTGCAGCATTTTTTCGGTCACGAAGAAGTCGGCGATCACGCCGTCTTTCATCGGGCGAATAGCCGCGATGTTGCCGGGGGTGCGGCCCAGCATCTGTTTGGCGTCATGACCGACGGCCGCTACGCTCTTTGGGGAGCCGGCACGATCCTGGCGAATGGCAACCACCGAAGGTTCATTCAGTACGATGCCTTGCCCTTTAACATAAATCAGGGTATTGGCGGTACCCAAGTCGATGGACAAGTCGTTGGAAAACATGCCACGAAATTTCTTAAACATAACGAAAGGATAATCCTGCAAGCTGGGGGCGGAAAATAAAATCCGCCTACTTTACCAACCACACGAAGCAGCGACAAGGCGCAAAAACGTTCTACTTCGGTGAAAAATAGTCTGTATTGTTTCTGCTCGAATGCACGGAAATTGGATGAGGCCTGAATTCCCTGAACAAAGGCTCAGTTTACCACCCTGTCAACGCACGAAACGGCGTAACACAGCTCATAAAATCTAACATATTCCCTGATTGCCGCCGGTGGTAAGCACCTACCAACGTCAGCCAGATAAAAGCTGACAAGAGCCTATCTCAAATAGGCGTCTTTGTCGCAGGCAGATTGGAGAAAACTCCAAAATGACAGGTGACATGGCCCAGATGGATCCGGCGCTCATTCTACGTCAATTTTTGTTCGGCAATCAGCTTAAACACGATAACGACGTGAATATTTTTTACGCCCCGGGTCGATCGGCTCCGGCGACGCGAAAAAGTCACCCTGCCCGCCGCGGATCCCACGCTCTTTCAGCGTCTGCCACTCGTTGCGCGTACGCACGCTGGCGGCGAACACTTGAGCGTGCGTCCCCGCGCAGGCCCCGGTCAGGCTCTGCACGAACAGCTGATTTTCGTCCCGCTTATCGATACTCCGCACCAGCCCCGGATGGAGCTTGACGATCTCCACCTGCAGCGACTTGATATAGGACGTACTGACCACGGTTAAACCCGCTTTGGACACCGCGAGGCGGCAGCCCAGCCCTGACAACAGCCTCAGCACCGGACGAAGACGGTCGATATGTTGACACACATCTGCCTCCGCAAGTTCAATCAGAATTCGCCGACGCTGACTTTTTTCGCACTGCAGCAGCGTATCGCGCAGCCAGCGCTGGAAAGAGCGCTGCAAAATCGAATCCACGCACAGCGGGAACGCCAGCGTTTCCTCAGGCCATTGCGTCAACAAGGGGATGATGCGACTCACCTGCTGGCGATCGTAGCTCTCCGCCAACCCCAACTGCTGAACCAGCGGCATATATTCCGCCGGCAGCAACTCCTGGGAGCCGTCATAGATCCGGCTCATGATCTCGCGATGGTGCACTTCGCCTTCCACGGTGACCGCCGGTTTCTGATACAGCCGCGGGCCGCCGCGCGCCAGCACCTGTTCCAGCAGCGTGCGCCACTTGACGCTGCCGCGCCCCATTTCCGGCACCTGGCTGTCGTACACATACCAACCGTTTTCGCCCTGCAGCGTGGCATGGCGCGTCGCCTGCTCCGCATAGTCGATCACCTGCTCCGTGGTTTGGCCGCTGCGGTACGCCACGATGCCGATGTGAAGGAAGGCCTCACGGTCGATCAGCGCCGTGGAAGGCAAGGCATCGATGGCGTTGACCAGCTGTGACGCGATGCCGTCGGCCTCCTTCAGGGTGCGATGCGGCAACAGCACGGTAAAATCGCTGTGGAAATAGCGCGCCAGCAGCGCCGACGGGTAGCGCATCACGAAAGTCGACAGCAGATTGACCAGCGAATACATCAGCTCCTGCACCGCCACGCTGCCGTGCGTGTCGCGCAGGGTCTCGAAATCGGGCAGCCGCACCATCATCACGATGCCGTGCGAACCTTCGTCTTCCAGCTGAGTGGTCAATTGATTATCGAAGAACAGGCGATTGTTAAGCCCGGTTTTGGCGTCCTGTGCGGCGAAGGCGCGGATCAGCGTATCGACCCGGCTGCGCTCTTCCCGCGCTTCCGCCAGATCGGCCAGCAGGCGGTCGAGCGCGCCGCTGACGTTGGCCGGCCACTCACGCACGTCGCCCTGCATGACGTTTTCGCGCTCGCCGTTCAGAATGCGCCGCGCGCGGCGTTCCAGGCGATCTTCACCGTCGGCCTGTTCACGCAGCCAGCGCAGGCTGAACAGCAAAACCACCACCATGACGACGATCGACAGCGTGACAGCGGCGGTGGACTGCAGCGTGCGCACATCGCTGGCGAAGGGATCGAGGTAAGTGATGTACAGCGTGCTGCCCGGGTGCTGCAACAGGGGGCGCGAGATCTGACGATAGCCGTTCAGCGCATCCCAGGGCTCTTTTTTCACCGTCGGCAATTTATAGTTGAGAAACTGGCTGGTACCGGCCTCTACGCGGATCGACACGATGCCGAGCGGGCGCATGACGATCGGCAACCATTTCTCCTGATCGCGCGGCGACTCGTGCAACATGGCCTGATCGAGAGAGGTGACCAGCGAATCAAAGCGACGCTCCTGGCGATCCTGGGTAACGTAAAAGAAGCTGTATGAGCATCCCATCAGCATCAAAAACATCGCCAGCGCGACCAACAGAGTGATCAATGCAGAGAGTTTGGTGGTAAATCGCATCCCTGTGCCTTGTCCGCTATGGTTAAGTGAGTGTTCACCCTTTAGTTAAAAGGGTTGTCCAACCCTAACAAGCCTTGCCGAGGAATAAAACCTGCAAGCGCCATTTTTGTCCTTTATCAGGGCCTGAGCCGCTTATTATGCATATAGTCAAAGAAATGTGATTCAGCCATTGATAGAAAAGTGTAAACAAGAGGAAGAGTGACATGCGTGCACTGCTATTGGAACAACAAGACGACCAAACTCTGGCTCATATCAAAGATATCGACAGCGGCCAATTGCCGGAGGGTGATGTTACCGTCGACATCAACTGGTCCAGCCTGAATTACAAGGATGCGCTGGCGATCACCGGCAAAGGCAAGATCGTGCGCAACTTCCCGATGGTGCCGGGCATCGACTTCGCCGGCACCGTGCGCCACAGCCGCGACGATCGTTTCAAAGAGGGCCAAAGCGTGGTGCTCACCGGCTGGGGCGTGGGTGAACACCACTGGGGCGGATTGGCCGAGCAGGCGCGCGTTTCCGGCGAGTGGCTGGTGCCGCTGCCGAACGGCCTCGATGAGCGCAAGGCGATGATCATCGGCACCGCCGGCTTTACCGCCATGCTGTGCGTAATGGCGCTGGAGGAAGGCGGCGTGCACCCGGACGACGGCGACATCCTGGTCACCGGCGCCAGCGGCGGCGTGGGCAGCACCGCCATCGCTCTGCTGGCGGCGCTGGGTTACCGGGTGACCGCCATCAGCGGCCGCGACAGCAATACCGACTACCTGAAGGCGCTCGGCGCCAAAGAGGTGATGTCCCGCGATGGCTATATCGACACGCCGCGTCCGTTGGAAAAACAGCTGTGGGCCGGCGCGGTGGACACCGTCGGCGACAAACTGCTGGCGCGGGTGCTGGCGCAGATGAACTATAACGGCACCGTCGCCGCCTGCGGCCTGGCGGGCGGCTATCAACTGCCGACCACCGTGATGCCGTTCATTCTGCGCAACGTGCGCCTGCAGGGCGTGGACTCGGTGCATACGCCGCTGCATCGCCGCCAAACCGCCTGGGAACGGCTGGCCGGCATTCTGCCGGACAGCTTCTATCAGCAGGCCACGCACCAAATCCCTCTCGAACAGGCACCGGCCACCGCCGCCGCGCTGCTGAACAACCAAATCACCGGCCGCACCCTGGTGAAGATTCGTTGACGCGCTCCCCCCGGCAACGGGGGGTCTCCGGCTTCTGCGAAATTTCATATTTTCCCGCGCCCCCTCGCTTCCGGCCGGCTTTAACGCCATGCTTATTTCATGGAGACCCACCCGCCGCTCCCCGGCGGCGGGGATCAGTCGCGGAGAACATAAGCATGAACAAACACCCTAAATTGACCGAGGCCGACGTCACGCCGGAGAGCGTGTTCCACCAGCGGCGCAAAGTGCTGCAGGCGCTCGGCATCACCGCCGCTTCGCTGGCGCTGCCTACCGGCGCGCAGGCGGACCTGCTGTCGTGGTTTAAAGGCAACGATCGCCCCAAGGCGCCGCCGGGCAAAGCGCTGGCATTCAGCAAGCCGGCCGCCTGGCAGGCCCAGTTGGCGATGACGCCGGAAGACAAGGTCACCGGCTACAACAACTTCTATGAATTCGGTCTCGACAAGGCCGATCCGGCCGCCAACGCCGGCGGGCTGAAGACCGAAGGCTGGAAAGTGCGCATCGACGGCGAAGTGGCGAAGCCGATAACGCTGGATATCGACGATCTGATGAAGCGTTTCCCGCTGGAGCAGCGCATTTACCGCATGCGCTGCGTCGAGGCCTGGTCGATGGTGGTGCCGTGGATCGGTTTCGAACTGGGCAAGCTTATCAAGCTGGCCGAACCGAACAGCAACGCGCGCTACGTGGCCTTCCAGACGCTGTACGATCCGGAACAGATGCCCGGCCAGAAAGATCGCTTTATCGGCGGCGGCCTGAAATATCCCTACGTCGAAGGGCTGCGGCTGGACGAGGCGATGCATCCGCTGGCGCTGCTGACCGTCGGCGTGTACGGCAAAACCCTGCCGCCGCAAAACGGCGCGCCGCTGCGGCTGATTACGCCGTGGAAATACGGCTTCAAAGGCATTAAATCGATCGTGCACATCCGTTTGGTGCGCGATCAGCCGCCGACCACCTGGAACCAATCCGCGCCGAACGAGTACGGTTTTTACGCCAACGTGAATCCGCACGTCGATCATCCGCGCTGGTCACAGGCTACCGAGCGCTTCATCGGCTCCGGCGGCATTCTCGATGTCAAACGCCAACCGACGCTGCTGTTTAACGGCTATGCCGATCAGGTGGCATCGCTGTATCGCGGCATGGATCTGCGGGAGAATTTCTAAGTGCGCCTGACGCCTGTTCATATCAAATGGCTGAAAGCCGCCCTGCATCTGGCGGCGTTTCTGCCCTTTCTCTGGCTGGTGTTGGCGGTGGACCAGGGCTGGTTCAGCGCCGATCCGTCCAAGGACATCCAGCATTTTACCGGCAGGATGACGCTGAAACTGCTGCTGGCCACGCTGATGATCGCCCCGCTGGCGCGCTACGCCCGTCAGCCGCTGCTGCTCCGCTGCCGGCGTCTGGTGGGGCTGTGGTGCTTTGCCTGGGGCACGCTGCACCTGATAAGCTACTCCACGCTGGAGCTGGGGCTGAGCAATCTCGGCCTGCTGGGCAGCGAACTGGTGAACCGGCCCTATTTGACGCTCGGCATCCTCACCTGGCTGATCCTGCTGGCGCTGGCGGCCACGTCGACGCTGTGGGCGATGCGCAAACTGGGCGCCAAATGGCAAACGTTGCACAACTTCGTCTATCTGGCGGCGATCCTCGCTCCCATCCACTACCTGTGGTCGGTCAAAACCTTTTCACCCCAGCCGTTCATTTACGCGTTGCTGGCGGTGGCGCTGCTGGGATTGCGTTATAAGAAGTTCCGCGCCTGGTGGCGCTGAATCGCACGGCGGCGCGCGTTATCGCCGTAGAAAAACACGCGCCGTCGGCGGGAACTTTTTCTGTGTTCCAGCGCTCATATTGCTGTCACGGATCCCCGAGTTCGTCGATTTGGGGTTGAATATCTTCGCTGATAAGACCAGTATTTAGCTGCGAATTGCTACGATATCGTTATAATGCCCGACCTTGTTTCTGTTCTCAGGGTGAATTTACCCCTTAACAGGTGACAAATCGGTAACATCGGGTTATTTTCTACGATGATGGTTTTATTGCCGGAGATACCAGCACAATGGCGGATAAGTTTCACATTTTGCTTCTGAACGGCCCCAATCTCAATCTGCTGGGGACGCGTGAGCCGGAGAAGTACGGCAGCACGACGCTGACAGAGATTGTTAACGGATTGGAAAACCAGGCATCCGCATTGGATATTACCCTGAGCCATCTGCAATCCAACGCCGAGCATCAGCTGATCGATCACATCCATCAGGCGCGCGGCAACACCGATTTCATTCTGATAAACCCGGCGGCGTTCACGCACACCAGCGTGGCGCTGCGCGATGCGTTGTTGGCGGTGCAGATCCCGTTCATCGAGATCCACCTGTCCAACGTGCACGCCCGCGAACCTTTCCGCCATCACTCTTATCTCTCAGACGTAGCGGTAGGCGTGATTTGCGGCCTCGGCGCGGATGGCTACGTTTTCGCTTTACAGGCAGCGGTTAACCGTCTGTCGAAAACCCACTAATTGCTCCACAAAAAGAGTACGGAATCACACTCATGGATATTCGTAAAATCAAGAAACTGATCGAACTGGTTGAAGAATCAGGCATTTCTGAACTGGAAATCTCTGAAGGCGAAGAATCGGTTCGCATCAGCCGTGCCGCACCGGCGCAGGCTTATCCCGTCATGCAGCAGGCCTACGCGATGCCGGCACAGCAGCAGCCAGCTCTGGCTACCGCCGTCGCCACCGCACCTGCGGCAGAAACCCCTGCAGCACCGGCGGCCATGAGTGGCCACGTCGTTCGTTCTCCGATGGTAGGTACCTTCTACCGCACCCCAAGCCCGGACGCGAAAGCCTTCGTGGAAGTGGGCCAGAAAGTGAACGCCGGCGATACCCTGTGCATCGTTGAAGCCATGAAAATGATGAACCAGATCGAAGCGGACAAGTCCGGCGTCGTGAAAGCCATCCTGGTGGAAAACGGCCAGCCGGTCGAATATGACGAGCCGCTGGTCGTCATCGAATAACGAGGCGCCCCCATGCTTGATAAAATTGTTATCGCCAACCGCGGCGAGATCGCGCTTCGCATCCTGCGTGCCTGTAAAGAACTGGGCATCAAGACCGTTGCGGTTCACTCCGCAGCCGACCGCGATCTGAAACACGTACTGCTGGCCGACGAGACCGTCTGCATCGGTCCCGCGCCATCGGTAAAAAGCTATCTGAACATCCCGGCCATCATCTCGGCGGCGGAAATCACCGGCGCCGTGGCGATCCACCCGGGCTACGGCTTCCTGTCCGAGAACGCCGATTTCGCCGAGCAGGTTGAACGCTCCGGCTTCATCTTCATCGGCCCGAGAGCCGAAACCATCCGCCTGATGGGCGACAAGGTTTCCGCGATCAACGCCATGAAAAAAGCCGGCGTGCCTTGCGTGCCTGGCTCCGACGGCCCGCTGACCGACGACATGGATAAAAACCGTGCCTTCGCCAAGCGCATCGGCTATCCGGTGATCATCAAGGCCTCAGGCGGCGGCGGCGGTCGCGGCATGCGCGTCGTGCGCAGCGATAAAGACCTTGAGCAGTCCATCAACATGACGAAAGCGGAAGCCAAAGCGGCTTTCAACAACGACATGGTGTACATGGAAAAATACCTGGAGAATCCGCGTCACATCGAGATTCAGGTATTGGCCGACGGCCAGGGCAACGCCATCTATCTGGCCGAGCGCGACTGCTCCATGCAGCGCCGCCACCAGAAAGTGGTCGAAGAAGCGCCAGCGCCGGGCATCACCAGCGAAATGCGCCGCTACATCGGCGAGCGTTGCTCGAAAGCCTGTGTGGAAATCGGCTACCGCGGTGCGGGCACCTTCGAGTTCCTGTATGAAAACGGCGAGTTCTATTTCATCGAAATGAACACCCGTATTCAGGTAGAGCACCCGGTTACCGAAATGATCACCGGCGTGGATCTGATCAAAGAGCAGCTGCGCATCGCTGCCGGTCAGCCACTGTCGATCAAACAGGAAGAAGTGAAGATCCACGGCCATGCGGTAGAATGCCGTATCAACGCCGAAGATCCGAACACCTTCCTGCCGAGCCCGGGCAAGATCACCCGCTTCCACGCGCCAGGCGGTTTCGGCGTGCGTTGGGAATCTCATATCTACGCCGGTTATACCGTACCGCCGTACTATGACTCCATGATCGGCAAACTGATCACCTTCGGCGAAAACCGTGACGTGGCGATTGCCCGCATGAAAAACGCCCTGGCTGAACTGATCATCGACGGCATCAAAACCAACGTTGAGCTGCAGCAGAAGATCATGAACGACGAAAACTTCCAGCACGGTGGCACCAACATCCACTATCTGGAGAAGAAGCTGGGTCTGCAGGAAACCTAAGGCAGCCACGCAGCATCGTCTGACGAAAGGCCGGTTAATCACCGGCCTTTTTCTTTGGCACTACCGCCAGTAACGGCTTGGCAAAACGCCGTCATGCCGTAAAATTCCCTACCTTTGATGAATCCATCACCGTAAACCTATGGGAGACACGGATGGACAAACGCTTTATCCAGGCGCACCGCGAAGCGCGCTGGGCGCTGGGGCTGACGCTGCTCTACCTGCTGGCCTGGGGCCTGGCGGCCTATTTGCCGGACAGCGCCATCGGCGTCACCGGCCTGCCGCACTGGTTCGAAATGGCCTGTCTGCTGGTGCCGCTGCTGTTCATCGGCCTGTGCTGGCTGATGGTGCGCACGGTGTTCCGCGACATTTCGCTGGAGGACCGCGATGCAAACTGAAGTGATTCTGCCGCTGATCGCCTACCTGTTGCTGGTGTTCGGCCTGTCGGTGTACGCCTATCGCCGCCGCCAGAGCGGGAATTTCCTCAGCGAATACTTCCTCGGCAACCGCTCGATGGGCGGCTTTGTGCTGGCGATGACCCTGACCGCCACCTACATCAGCGCCAGTTCGTTTATCGGCGGCCCCGGCGCCGCTTACAAATACGGCCTGGGCTGGGTGCTGCTGGCGATGATCCAACTGCCAGCGGTGTGGCTGTCGCTCGGCGTGCTGGGCAAGAAATTCGCCATCCTGGCGCGCCGCTACAACGCCATCACCCTCAATGACATGCTGTATGGCCGCTACCAAAGCCGCCTGCTGGTGTGGCTGGCCAGCCTCAGCCTGCTGGTGGCGTTCCTCGGCGCCATGACGGTGCAGTTTATCGGCGGCGCCCGGCTGCTGGAGACCGCCGCCGGCATTCCTTACGACACCGGTCTGCTGATCTTCGGCATCAGCATCGCGCTCTACACCGCCTTTGGCGGCTTCCGCGCCAGCGTGCTGAACGACGCCATGCAGGGGCTGGTGATGCTACTCGGCACCGTGTTGCTGCTGGTGGCGGTGATCCATGCCGCCGGCGGACTGGACAGCGCGGTGCACAAGCTGCAGCAGATCGATCCGGCGCTGGTCTCGCCGCAGGGCGGCGATCAGATCCTCAGCCTGCCGTTTATGGCGTCGTTCTGGATCCTGGTGTGCTTCGGGGTGATCGGCCTGCCCCACACCGCCGTGCGCTGCATCTCCTATAAGGACAGCAAAGCGGTCCATCGCGGCATTCTGCTCGGTACCGTGGTGGTGGCAGTGCTGATGTTCGGCATGCATCTGGCCGGCGCGCTCGGCCGCGCGGTGCTGCCGGATCTCAAGATCCCCGATCAGGTGATCCCGACGCTGATGATCACCGTGCTGCCGCCGTACGCCGCCGGGATCTTTTTGGCGGCGCCGATGGCGGCGATCATGTCGACCATCAACGCCCAACTGCTGCAATCCTCCGCCACCATCATCAAGGATCTCTATCTTGGCGTGAGGCCGCAGCAGATCCACAACGAGCGGTTGATCAAGCGCTTTTCCAGCCTGACCACGCTGATCCTCGGCCTGCTGGTGCTGCTGGCGGCCTGGCGGCCGCCGGAGATGATCATCTGGCTCAACCTGCTGGCTTTCGGCGGGCTGGAGGCGGTATTCCTGTGGCCGCTGGTGCTGGGCCTGTACTGGGAGCGCGCCAATGCTCAGGGAGCGCTTAGCTCAATGGTGTCGGGTGCGGTATGCTATACGCTATTGGCCAGCTTCAACCTGCAACCGGCGGGGCTGCATCCTATCGTGCCTTCGCTGTTGCTCAGCCTGTTGGCGTTTTATCTCGGTAACGTCGTCGGCGAAAAGCGCCGGGCGACGTCATCATTACCCTCTTGAAGAGAATTGCTATGCCTTGGATCCAACTCAAACTCAACACCACCGGCAGCCAGGCGGAAGACCTGAGCGACGCGCTGGTGGAAAGCGGCGCCGTGTCGGTGACCTTCCAGGACACCCACGACAACCCGGTGTTCGAACCCTTGCCGGGTGAAACCCTGCTGTGGGGCGATACCGACGTGATCGGCCTGTACGACGCCGAGACCGATATGGCCGAGGTGGTGGCGATGCTGGAACAGCGCCCGCTGCTGGGCGCCGGTTTCCGCCACAAGATAGAACAGCTGGAGGATAAGGACTGGGAGCGCGAGTGGATGGACAACTTCCACCCGATGCGCTTCGGCGAGCGCTTGTGGATCTGCCCGAGCTGGCGTGACGTGCCGGATCCCGACGCGGTCAACGTCATGCTCGATCCGGGCCTGGCGTTCGGCACCGGCACTCACCCGACCACCGCGCTGTGCCTGCAGTGGCTGGACGGCCTCGATCTGGCCGGCAAAACCGTTATCGACTTCGGCTGTGGTTCCGGCATCCTGGCGATCGCCGCCCTGAAGCTCGGTGCGGCGCGCGCTATCGGCATCGACATCGATCCCCAGGCCATTCAGGCCAGCCGCGACAACGCGCAGCGTAACGGCGTTTCAGAGCGTCTGGAGCTGTATCTGCCGAAAGACCAGCCGGCGGACCTGCTGGCGGACGTAGTGGTCGCCAACATCCTTGCCGGCCCGCTGCGCGAGCTGGCGCCGCTGATCGGCTGCCTGCCGAAGGCCGGCGGCCATCTGGGGCTGTCCGGCGTGCTGGCCAGCCAGGCGAGCAGCGTAGCAGAAGCCTACGAAGAGAAGTTCGCGCTCGACCCGGTCGCCGAGCGCGAAGAGTGGTGCCGCATCACCGGCCGCCGCAAATAAGCGACACGGCGCGTCGTTCTGTCATCCACCGGCCCTGCGCCGGTGGATTTTTTTTGTCCGGCGATCGGCCCGCGAACGACACAAAATTTTATCCACTTTTTCGCCGTTCAACGACGGATCGCCCTGACAATGCGCCTTCCAGGCAGGCTATCCCGGCCAAAACAGCGGGTGAATGCAGATAATATCCTGCACAAAGGCGAATATTTTGTCGCACACAAAATAAGCACTTTTCGTCAACTTATTGTAAAATATATATAATATTTTTATGAATCACCGCGTAGCGCATTTTTCGCCCTAATATCGGGCCAATTGGTTAAAGTTTGGCCTTTCATCTCGGCGCAAAAATGCGTAATATACGCGCCCTTGCGGACACAGTATGGTCACTCTTTGTCTATGCGCATTGGACACCACCAGCTTACTAATTGCCTGATTGCGGCCCCGATGGCCGGTATTACAGATCGCCCGTTCAGAACCCTCTGTCATGCAATGGGTGCTGGGATGGCTGTATCCGAAATGCTCTCCTCCAACCCGGAGGTGTGGCGGACGGATAAGTCGCGTCTGCGTATGGTGCATAGCGATGAACCAGGGATCCGCTCCGTGCAGATTGCCGGATGCGATCCTGATGATATGGCCGCCGCCGCGCGTATTAACGTGGCCAGCGGCGCGCAGATCATCGACATCAATATGGGATGCCCTGCCAAAAAAGTGAACCGGAAGCTTGCCGGGTCCGCCTTGTTGCAGTACCCGGATCTGGTAAAACGGATCCTCCACGCGGTGGTTGACGCGGTGGATGTGCCGGTAACGCTGAAGATTCGCACCGGCTGGGCGCCAGAGCATCGTAACTGTGTAGAGATTGCCCAACTGGCCGAAGACTGTGGTATTCAGGCCCTGACGATTCACGGCCGAACCCGCGCCTGTCTGTTTAACGGCGACGCGGAATACGACAGCATTCGGGCAGTTAAGCAGAGTGTTTCCATTCCGATTATCGCGAATGGGGATATTACTGACCCGCATAAAGCCAGAGCAGTGCTCGACTACACCGGGGCCGACGCCCTGATGATAGGCCGCGCTGCTCAGGGGAGACCCTGGATCTTCCGGGAAATCCAGCATTATCTGGACACTGGGGAGTTGCTGCCGCCGCTGCCGCTTGGCGAGGTGAAGCGCTTGTTGATTGGGCACATTCGGGAATTGCACGGCTTCTATGGCCAAGGCAAGGGATTCCGGATTGCTCGTAAGCACGTGTCCTGGTATCTCCAGGAACACGCTCCGAATGACCAGTTTCGGCGCACATTCAACGCCATAGAGGATGCCAGCGAACAGCTGGAGGCGTTGGAGGCATATTTCGAAAATCTTAGCGTAAAAAAAGAGCTGACAGAACTATGTTCGAACAACGCGTAAATTCTGACGTACTGACCGTTTCTACCGTTAACTCACAAGATCAGGTGACTCAAAAGCCTCTGCGTGACTCGGTTAAACAAGCACTGAAGAACTATTTTGCTCAACTGAATGGTCAAGACGTAAATGACCTGTATGAGCTGGTACTGGCTGAAGTTGAACAGCCACTGTTGGACATGGTGATGCAATACACCCGTGGCAACCAGACCCGCGCAGCCCTGATGATGGGCATCAACCGCGGCACGCTGCGTAAGAAGCTGAAAAAATACGGCATGAACTGATACTAGTCAGTTAACGTGTTGAAAAGGCGCAACCTTGCAAGAGGCGGCGCCTTTTTCTTTGGGGCATTCCCGGTTTGCGAGCAATAAAAAAGGCCGCAGCGCGGCCCTTGGGGTAAAGCGGAGACCTTACTCGGTCACTTTGTTCTTGAGGCTTTCCGCCCCTTGCTTGGTCTTATCCCAAGCCTTCTCCGACCCCTGTTTGGTGGAGTGCCAGGCCTTTTGCGAGCCTTCGCTCACTTTACTGCCGACGCTATCGCTCTTGCCTTCGGCGGCGTGCTTGGCTTTCAGCTTCAGCTCTTCACCCTTGTCCTGAGACTGGTGCAGCTTTTCTTTGGCGGTATCCGCCCCTTTATGCGCTTCGGCAACGACCTCGTTGCTGGCGTGAGCGGCGGTGTCGGTCGCGGTATCGGCGGCGAACACCGGGGAAGCGAGCAGCAGTGCAGACAAGGCAATGATTGATTTCTTCATAAGTCCCTCTTTTCTCAGATACGTGCCATTCGTCATGAAACAAGATGGCATAAAATGCCCCTCGAACGATTTAAGAATAGGACTAAAACCAAAAAAATCGATATAAAATTTTATTTTTAATATATTTCTTGTTCTTTTATGCCACTTACGCGGATCACGGTCAAAGAGCACGAAAACGTTAAATTTTTCCTGTCACAAAACTATAATTTGTACGAATTATTAACAAGCACTAACACGGATGGATTCTATGGTTGCCGCGATCATTATCGGCATTTTCATCGTCAGCTTCCTCTACGCACACTCCCGCGGCAAAGAGAAACAAAAGGTTACCCGCCAACTGTTCGATCACTCCACGTTTATGGGGCCGATCAACATGTTTATGACCGGTTTCTCCCGTTTGCCCGCCAAACAGCCCTATTTCGACGAAAAAGGCTTCCCGGAACTGCAAACGCTGACCGACAACTGGCAGGTGATCCGCGAGGAAGCGGTGCGTCTGCAGGATCACATCAAAAAGGCGCAGTCGCACAACGACGCCGGTTTCAACACCTTCTTCAAACGCGGCTGGAAACGTTTTTATCTGAAGTGGTACAGCGACAGCCACCCTTCGGCGCAGACGCTGTGCCCGAAAACCGTCGAGCTGCTCAACCGCATCCCGTCGGTCAAAGCTGCTATGTTCGCCGAGCTGCCGCCCGGCAGCCATTTGGGTAAACACCGCGACCCTTACGCCGGTTCGGTGCGCTATCACCTGGGGCTGATGACGCCTAACGACGATCGCTGCTTTATCGAAGTGGACGGCGAGTCACACAGCTGGCGCGACGGCCAGGCGGTGATCTTCGACGAAACCTACGTGCACTGGGCGCAAAACGCCACCGACCAGACGCGCATCATTCTGTTTTGCGACGTCGAGCGGCCGATGAAGTGGCGCTGGGCGCAGGCGGTCAACCACTGGGTCGGCTCCACGCTGATGTCGGCGGCCAGTTCGCCGAACGACGACCAGGACCGCACCGGCGGCATCAACCGCATCTTCAAATACGTCAATGCGGTGCGCGACGCCGGCCAGCGCCTGAAAGCGCGCAATCGCCGCGGCTACTACCTGCTGAAATGGCTGGTGATCGCCGCAATTTTCGCCGCCATTATCATTCCCAGCCTATAAAACGCGCCAATCTTCAATCCAGGGGCAACGCGAATGAGAATATTCGCATGCCCCTCTTCCGCCACACCCCGTAACCTGTGCTAGCATAAGCATTCCTAGAGCCGCCTCCGCTGGCCAACAGCTATCCCTCCGAAGCCTGATAGCAGCGCAAACCGCCCTTCGAATGTAAATGTTTAGTCAATTATGGAATTCTGACTAAACCCTGGTCATGCCCGGGTGTCTGAGTGGTCGTATCGCTATCGAGTGGAACCTTTATGCGTTACAGCTTGCTGCCCCCTTTAACGTATAAAACGAGTTTCTATGAAACCTGCAAAAGCATTTCAACCGGCCTTGTTGCACCCGCGCTACTGGCTGACCTGGTTCGGCCTCGCTCTGCTGTTCCTGCTGGTCCAGCTCCCCTACCCGCTGCTCAACCGGCTGGGGGTATGGATGGGCCGCACCTCGATGCGTTTTCTTAAGCGCCGCGTCGCCATCACCCGCCGCAACCTAGAGCTGTGCTTCCCCGAGATGGACGAAGCGCAGCGCGAACGCAAAGTGGTAGGCAACTTCGAATCTCTCGGCATGGGGCTGTTGGAAACCGGTATGGCCTGGTTCTGGCCGGATAAACGCGTCAAGCGCTGGTTCAACGTCTCCGGCATCAATCACCTCAAAGTGGCGCAGCGGGACGATCGCGGCGTGCTGGTGATCGGCGTGCATTTCATGTCGCTGGAGCTGGGTGGCCGGGCGATGGGCCTGTGCCAGCCGATGATGGCGATGTACCGCCCGCACAACAACAAGGCGATGGAGTGGGCGCAGACCAAGGGCCGCATGCGTTCCAACAAGGCGAT
Source organism: Serratia sp. LTN-2 (assembly GCF_059740205.1). Taxonomy (NCBI): domain Bacteria; kingdom Pseudomonadati; phylum Pseudomonadota; class Gammaproteobacteria; order Enterobacterales; family Yersiniaceae; genus Serratia; species Serratia sp. LTN-2. Next base: position 121,873 of record NZ_JCAXDO010000009.1, read on the forward strand.
GATCGATCGCAAGGATCTGCGCGGCATGGTGCACGCACTCAAGCGCGGCGAGGCGGTGTGGTTCGCGCCGGACCAGGACTACGGCCCGCGCGGCAGCGTATTCGCCCCGCTGTTCGCCGTCGATCAGGCCGCCACCACCAGCGGCACCTTTATGCTGGCGCGCATGGCCAATCCGGCGCTGGTGCCGGTGGTGCTGATCCGCCGCGAAGGCGGGCGCGGCTACGACCTGCTGATTCAGCCGGCCCTGGAGGACTATCCGCTCAGCGACGAACAGGCGGCGGCGGCCTACATGAACAAAGTGATCGAGAAAGAGATCATGCGCGCGCCGGAGCAATATCTCTGGCTGCACCGCCGCTTCAAAACCCGACCGGCCGGCGCGCCGTCGCTGTACTGAGCTTCTCTTGCCAGCCCGGCCAACGCCGGGCTTTTTTGTGCGCCGCGTATAAAAAACGGCGGCTCAATATCCCGCTTTGCTGTAATCTCCTTTTTTACCCGCACAGGAAAGGAAATGATGAAAGCTCAAGTCCGCATTGCTCTGGTCGGTGATTACAATCCGCAAGCCGTCGCCCATCAGGCCATCCCCGTGGCGCTCCAGCTTACCGCCGCTCACCTCGACATCGACGTTCAGCCTCAATGGCTGCCGACCGAAACCCTGACCTCCCCCGAAGTCCTGCAAGATTTCGACGCCGTTTGGGTAGTGCCGGGCAGCCCGTATCGTCACGACGACGGCGCCTTTATGGCGATCAGGCATGCGCGGGAAAACGACGTGCCATTCCTCGGCTCCTGCGGCGGTTTTCAATACGCTATCGTCGAGTACGCCCGCAACGTGATGGGCTGGCACGACGCCGGTCATGCCGAAACCGACAGCGGCGGCCGGCTGGTGATCGCCCCGCTGAGCTGCTCGCTGGTGGAAAAAACCGGCGACATCGTTTTTCAGTCGGGCAGCCGCGTCGCGCGGGCCTACGGCAGCCTGAACACCCATGAAGGCTACCACTGCAACTTCGGCGTCAATCCGGAATTCGTCGCCGATCTTGAGCGCTTCCCGCTGATCATCAGCGGCCACGACACCGAAGGCGACGTGCGCGCTATCGAACTGCCGGGCCGGCGCTTTTACGTCGCCACGCTGTTCCAGTCGGAACGCGCCGCGCTGCGCGGCGAGCTTTCACCGCTGGTGGTGGAGCTCGTCAAAACCGCCGCTAACGGATAAAAAAAAGCCCTCTTGCGAGGGCTTCACCTACAAGCAACGCGGTCAGCGTCGGGCGAGCGCATTCAGCACGGCGCTGATGCGCTCCCCTAACCCGCGCCGGTTCGCGGCTTCCGACATCATGGTGACATGATCGCCATCGACCAGGTTGACCGTCACCGCCGACGCCGGCAAATGCCCCTCCCAGCCAAGCGCCGAGCCGTCACGGCGGTTGTAACCCGCCGGCTTGATGCGCTGCCAGTAGGCCTCCAGATCGTCGTTCAGCAAGCCGGGCATCTCCTCCACCGCTTTAAACAGGTGCAGATTAAGGCCGAGCGGCCGGATAACGCTGGCGCCGACCAGGGTCGCATAGTGATAACGCTTGCGCCACAAAGCGGCTTCCTTCTGCGGATCGTCGAGGAAAGTGCTGATGCCCTGGCCGTGCAGCACGGCCAGCGCCTCCTCCACCGACAGCGGCTGGAGGCGGGCGAACAGCGCCGCCTCCAGCGTCGGATGTTCCACCTCCAGCCAGCTGAGGAACAGCTGCGTCGCATCGCGCATCGCCTGCTGCGGCCGCATGGTGTCGAGCAGGCCCACCAGCGCCACCTCTTCCCCTTCCGCCTGCAGCCGCTCCGCCACCATGTAGGTCAAGATCCCGCCCGAAGAGTAACCGAACAGTTGATACGGCCCGCTGGCTTGCGCCTGTCGGATGACCCCGGCGACGATCTCCGCCATCGCCTCCATCGTTGCCGGCGGCGCATCGGTCATCTCTGGCCATGGCACGGCATAAATCGGGAAGTCCGCATCGATCTCTTTGGCTATCTCATAAACATAGGAGTGATCGCCATAGCCGGTCGGCATGAAGAATACCGGCGGGCGCTGGCCGCTGCGGCGCGCCGGCAATGCCCTGAGCGGCTGTTCGCCCGTGCGCTGCTCGACATGCGCCGCCAGATCCGCCAACACCGGGTGGTCAAAGATCGCCTGTACCTGCAGTGCGATCCCCCACTGCTGCACCAGACTCGCCTGGCGCACCGCCAGCAGCGAGTGGCCGCCCAGTTCGAAGAAGTTGTCGTGTCTGCCGATCTGCGGCAGCCCCAGCAACTCCGCCCACGCCTGCGCCAACAGCGTTTCAGTATCGCCGCGCGGCGCTTCGTAGGCTTCGCCAGCGGCGGCGGCCATCTCCGGCGCCGGCAGAGCCCGCCGGTCAATCTTGCCGTTTGGCGTCAGCGGCATCGCCGCCAGCCAGACAAAGGCCGCGGGCAGCATATAGTCCGGCAGCTGCGCCGCCAGGTGCTGGCGCAGCTCGCTGGCCAACCCGTCGCTCGCCACGTCCTCACGCACGCTGATCCAGGCGATCAACCGCGTATCCGCACCGACGCAGTGGGCATCGACCACCGCTTCGTTCACCGCCGGGTGCGCCGCCAGGCGCGCCTCGATCTCTCCCATCTCGATGCGGAAGCCGCGAATTTTCACCTGACGATCGTTGCGTCGCTGATACTCGAGGTTGCCGTCCGCCCGATAGCGCACCAGGTCGCCGGTGCGATACATGCGTCCACCCGGATTGAATGGATCGTTCAGGAAGCGCTCTGCGGTCAGTTCCGGCCGGTTGAGGTACCCCAGCGCCACGCCCACGCCGCCGATATACAGCTCGCCGGTAACGCCCAGCGGCACCGGTCGGCCGCGCGCATCCAGCACATAGGCTCGGGTGTTGCCGATCGGTTTGCCGATCGGCAAGCGCGTTGCGCCTTGCACCTCGGCGATCGTCGCCGTCGTCGCGAAGGTCGTCGCCTCTGTCGGCCCATAGGCATGGATCACCTGTACCGGCCCCGCTTCCTGCAGCAGACGTTCGAAGGCACCCGGCTCCTCTTTTTCCCCGCCGCAGATCAGGTAGCGCAGCTGGGCCAGCGTCGCGCCCATGCTGTACACATACTGATTGAACAGCGCGGTCGTCAGGAACAACGTCGTCACGCGATGCTGCGTCAATGCGGCGCTCAGGCGCGCCGCATCCATCACGGTTTCCGCCGGGATCACCACCAGTTCGCCGCCGTTCAACAGCGCCGCCCACACCTCCATCGTCGCGGCGTCGAAGGCCGGGTTAGCGGCGTAAGCCACTCGCTCCGTCGCATCGAACGCCGCATACCGGTTATTGATCACCAACCGGGTGATGCCCTGGTGCGGCGTCATCACGCCTTTCGGCAGCCCTGTGGAGCCGGACGTGTACATGATGTACGCCGCTTCGCCGCTCGACAGCGCCAACGCCGGGTCGCTCTCGTCACCGCCGGCGGCCTCCGGCCGCAGCAGCGGCAAGGTATCCCCGTCCGTCGCTTCACCGACGATAAGACGCGCGCCGCTGTCCTCTAGGATCCACTGCTGACGCGCCGCCGGCAGTTGCGGGTCGATCGGCACATACACCGCGCCGGCTTTGAAGATCGCCAACTGCGTCGCCACCAGATCGATGCTGCGCGTCAGGCGTGCCGCCACGCGCTCGCCCGGTTGGATGCCGCGCGCGATCAGGGCATGCGCCAGCCGGTTAGCCTGGGCGTTCAACGCCGCATAGCCGATCCGACGATCGCCTTGCACGATCGCCACAGCCTGCGGCGCACGCTTCGCCTGACGCTCAAACAGCTGATGCACGCAAAGCTCTGCAGGATAAGGCTCCGCCGTCTGATTCCATTCCTCCAGCAGCAGCCGGCGCTCTGACGGCGGCAGGATCTCCAGTTCGCTCGCCGGCAGAGTCGGCTGGCTTTCCAGTGCCTGCGCCAATGAGGCCAGCGCCTGTTGCATATAGCCGCAGATCCTCGCCGCCGGCACCGGCTCGCTGACCTGCGCCGTCAGCCCCAGAGAATCACCGCCGTCTTCCACCGACAGGACGAACGGATAGTTGGTGCGCTCCTGCGCGCTCAACAGCGTCATGCCTTCCGGCAGCACCAGCTCGCTGCCGTTGTTGTGGCGATAGTTGAGCAACGCGCTGAACAGCGGCATCCCCGCCGCCACGCCGCTGCAACGCTGCGCCAGCGCCAGCGGCGCATGTTCATGATGCAGCAACCCGCTCAGCCGCGCATGGGCCTGGCGCGCCGCCGTCACCACATCGTCATCGCCGATGTCGAGGCGCAGTGGCAAGGTATTGATAAACAGCCCCATCGCGCGCTCGGCGCCTTCCCCCGCCTGCATCCGCCCCAGCAGCACGGTGCCGAACACCACGCGGTCGTGGCCGCTGGTGCGGGCCAGCACCTGCGCCCAGGCCAGATGGCACAGGCTGGCCAGGCTCACGCCCAGCCGCTTGGCCTGATGCCGCAGACGTTCGTTCAGCGCCTTGTCGATAGGCTGGTGCGCCGTGGTGACGCCTTTGCCGTCGCCGCGCACGTTGCCGAGCCCGAACGGCAGCACCGGCTCTTCGATGTCCGCCAACAGGGTGCGGAAGAAGGTTTCATGCTCTTGCGCGCTGACGCTCAAGCGCGCCTGCGCCACCGCATTGCGGAACGGCGGTGCGGCCCCCAGTTCGGCGCCTTTGCCGGCGAGGATCGTGGCGATCTCTTCCTCGATCAATGCCGCCGTGGAATGATCCCCCACCAGATGGTGCCATTGCTGCAGCATCCACCAACCGCCATCGCTATCTTGCGCCACCACCACGTTCAGCAGCGGCGCACGGCTGAGATCCAGCCGCGCATGCTGAGGATCGAAGCGCGCCAGCAGTTGATCGCCAATCGCCCCCTGCGCCGGATCGAGCGCCAGCTCAGTCCACGGCAGCGCAGCGGCGCGCCAAACGACCTGTACCGGCTCGCGGATCGCCTCGCTGATGAACGCCGTGCGCAGAATATCGTGACGATCGATCACCTGTTGCATCGCGGCCCGCCAACGATCCAGACGCTCGCGGTTCTCAAAGCGCAGCAGCGTTGACAACAGGTACGGATCGCCCCGCTCCGCCAACAGGTGGTGGAACAGAATCCCCTCCTGCAACGGCGACAGCGCATAGATATCCTGCACGTTGGCCACGCCGCCCGGCACGCGCGCCACGATGCTGTCGATCTCAGCCTGGTTCAGCGAGGCCAGCGGCAACAGCTCAGGCGTGATGCGCTCGCTATCCGGCCGCAGCAGGTTCTCAGGGATCTCGATTTCGCAGCGCGCCTCCAGCGCCTCCGCCAGCGAGGCCAGCGTCGGGGCGGTAAACAGCGTCTGCACGTTCGCCGTCAGGCCGCAGCGACGCAGCTCCGCGATCAGTTTCACCGCCAGCAGCGAATGCCCGCCCAGTTCGAAGAAATTGTCGTGTCGGCCGACATTCGGCAGACCGAGCAATTCGCCCCAGATCGCCGCCAACAGGGTTTCCGTCTCTCCCTGAGGCGCCTCATGGCCCACGCGCGCAAAGTCGTCGGCCTGCGGCGCCGGCAGCGCGCGGCGATCCACTTTGCCATTCGGGGTCAACGGCAAGTCGGCGAGCATCAGACAGGCCGACGGCACCATGTAGTCCGGCAGCTGCGCCGCCAAATGTCGCCGCAGCTCGTCTGTCAGATCGCGGCCTTCGGCCTCGGCTTGCGGAACGATCCAGGCGATCAGCGCAGGATGCGCGCCGCGCACGTCAACCACCGCTTCGCGCACCGCCGGGTGCGTTTCCAGCAGGACTTCAATCTCGCTGCACTCGATGCGGAAGCCGCGGATCTTCACCTGCTGATCGTTGCGCCCGCAGTAATCGAGGTTGCCGTCCGACAGATAGCGCGCCAAATCGCCGGTGCGATACATGCGGCCCCCCTCGTTAAACGGATCCGCCAGGAAACGCTCGGCCGTGAGATCTTCGCGATTCAGGTAACCCAGCGCCACGCCCACGCCGCCGATATACAGCTCGCCAATCGCGCCCAGCGGCACCGGCTGACGGTGTTCGTCCAGCAGATACACCCGCGTATTGCCGATCGGCCGGCCAATCGGCAGACGGTGCCGCCCCGCCGCCACGGTGATGTGCGCCGAGGTGGCGGCGGTGGTGGCTTCCGTCGGGCCGTAGCCATTGATCAGCTGCACCCGGCCGCCCTCCTTCAGCACCCGGGTATAGGCATGAGGATCCGCCGCTTCGCCGCCGCTGATCAGGTATTTCAGTCCCGCCAACGTCGCGGGGATGCTGTGCGCATGCTGATTGAACAGCGAGGTCGGCAGCACCAGCACCGTAATCGCCTGGCGCGTCAGCAGATCGGCGAACGCCGAGGCGTCCAGCAAGACCGCCGGCGGCACCACCACCAGCGCGGCGCCGTTCAGCAATGCGCCCCACACTTCCAGCGTCGCCGGATCGAACGCCGGGTTGATGGCGAAAGCGATGCGATCCGAGTCGCTGAACTCCGCATAGCCGTTATTGATCACCAGTCGGTTGATCCCCTGATGCGGCACCATCACGCCTTTCGGCTTACCGGTTGAACCGGAGGTGTACATGATGTAGGCCAGATCCAGACTGTTGCTCGCCAATATCGGCGCGCCGGCCGGCAGGTCCGCGTCGTCGCTTTGAGGCAGACGGGCGACGCCGACGCCAATCTGCGCGTCGTCCTCACCGCCGTTCAGCAGCAGCACCGCGCCGCTGTCGGCGATGATCCAGTTTTGCCGGCCGGCCGGCAGCTGCGGATCAACCGGCACATAGGCCGCGCCGGCTTTCAGGATCGCCAATTGGGCGATCACCAGGGCGGCGCAGCGCTCAAACCGGACCGCCACCCGCTGGCCGGGCTCCACGCCCGCCTCAATCAGACGCCAGGCCAGTCGATTGGCGCGTTCCGCCAACTGCTCGTAGCGGATAAGCTGCTCGCCATCGATCAACGCCGTCGCCTGCGGCGTGCGCCGCGCCTGCTCGTCGAACAGCTGATGCACGCACGCCTGCGCCGGATACGCCCGCTCGGTGCGGTTCCAATCGTGCAGCAGACGTTGGCGTTCGGCCGCAGGCAGCAGATCGACGCGCGTGGCCGGCTGAGCAAGATCCGCCACCATCGCTCGCAGCGCCTGCTGCAGATACGCGCCGTAGCGCACCGCCGTGTCGCGATCGAACAAGGCGCTGGCGTAATTCAACGAGCCGACAATGCCGCTGCCGCTTTCCGCCAACTCAAGCGTCATGTCGAATTTCGCGACGTCATAGCTCAACCCCGCATCCGTCGTTTGCAGGCCCGGCAATGCGATATCGCGCACCGAGCCGTCCTGCCAGGCCAGCATCACCTGGAACAGCGGCGTCGCGTCCAGCTGGCGCGGCGGATTGACCACCTCCACCACCTGTTCGAACGGCAGATCGCCGTTTTCCCGCGCCGCCAACACCGTCTCGCGCACTCGCTCGAGCAAGACTTGCAGCGTCGGCTCACCGCGCAGATCGATATGCATCGCCAGCGTACTGACGAAGAAGCCGGCCAGCGGTTCGATTTCCAGCCTGCCGCGGTTGGCTTCCGGCGTGCCGATCACCACCTGCTGTTGGCCGGCCATGCGGGACAGCACCAGACTCCAGGCGGCCAACACCGTCATGAACAGCGTGCCGCCGTATTGACGGCTCAACCGCCGCAGCGCGTCGGTGAGCGCCGCGTCGATGACCAGCGGCACCTCGCCGCCGGCGAACGACTGCATCGCCGGGCGCGGCCGATCGGTCGGCAGCGTCAGCAGCGCCGGCGCATCGCCCAGCGTCCGGCGCCAGAACGTCGCCTGCTCGGCCAACCGCTCCTGCGTCAGCCACTGGCGTTGCCAAACGGCATAATCGACGTATTGCACCGCCAGCGGCGGCAACGGCGACGGTTCGCCGCGTTGGAAGGCGCCATACAACGCGCTCAACTCCCGCATCAGGATCCCGGTAGACCAGCCGTCGGAAACGATATGGTGGCAGGTCAGCAGGAACAGATGCCGCCGCTCGCTCACTTGCAGCAAGCAGGCCCGCACCAGCGGTCCCCCTTCCAGATCGAACGGCGCTTTCATCGCCGATTCGGCCAGTGCTTGCAAACGTGGCTCCGCCTGACGCTCGCCGCGCAAGTCGTGATGCGTCAGCGGCATGGCCGCCTCCGGCAAGATACGCACCTGAGGTTGCCCATCCTGGCAGACAAACACGCTGCGCAAGGCCTCGTGGCGGGCATACAGCGCGTCGAGGCTGCGCTGGAACGCCGCTGCATCCAGTTCGCCGTCCAGGCGCAACGCCAGCGGGATATGGTAAGTCTCGCCGATCCCGCCCATTTGGCTCAGGAACCACAGCCGCTGCTGGGCAAACGACAACGGCAAGGCGCCGTGACGCGGCGTCGGCACGATGGCCGTCGGCTGCGCCGCTCCCTCCCGTTCAAGCAACTGCGCCAGCGCCTGCAACACCGGCGCGGCGAACAGCGCCGACAGCGGCAGCCGCCAGCCGGCCTGCTGCACCCGATTGGCCAGCTGTACCGCCAGCAGCGAATGCCCGCCCAGGGCAAAGAAGTCATCATGACGCCCGACGCGTTCCACGTTCAGCAACTGACGCCAGACGGACGCCAGCAGGCGCTCTCGCTCATCGGCCGGCGCTTCATAAACGGCGCGCGCGGCGGCGCCCAGCTCCGGCGCCGGCAGCGCGCGTTTGTCCAGTTTGCCGTTGGTGGTCAGCGGCAACGCCTCCAGCCACACGAAGGCCGTCGGCACCATATAATCCGGCAGACGACCAGCCAGATGCTGACGCAACCGCAGCGCCAGCGTTTCCCGATCCGCCCCTTCGCCCGGCACCGCCCAGGCCACCAAACGTTTGTCGCCGCCGTTGTCCTGCCAGGCGTCAACCGCTACGCTGCGCACCTCAGGATGGCCCAGCAGCGCCGCCTCCACCTCACCGCACTCAATGCGGAAACCGCGAATTTTCACCTGCTGATCGTTGCGCCCCAGGTACTCCAGCTCACCGTTCGGCAAATAGCGCGCCAAATCGCCGGCGCGATACATCCGTTCTCCCGCCACGAAAGGATCGTCGAGGAAACGTTGCGCATTCAGCTCCGGCCGATTCAGGTAGCCGCGCGCCACCCCCAGCCCACCGACGTACAGCTCGCCCACTGCGCCCTGCGCTACCGGCTGAGCGTGTTCGTCAAGCAGATACAAACGCAGATCCGGGATACGGCGGCCGATCGGGCTGCCGCTGCCGGTGATGTCCGCCGGAGACATTTCCCGGTAGGTGACGTGCACCGTCGTTTCCGTTATGCCGTACATATTGATTAGCCGCGGCGCGTCCGGCCGATTACGCGCATACCACGGCGCCAGATCGGCCGGATTCAGCATTTCGCCGCCGAAGACGATGTAGCGCAGCCGATGCGGCGTGTCGTCCTGAGCCTGAATGAACGCCTTAAAGGCGCTTGGCGTCTGGTTCAGCACCGTCACGCCCTGACGGCACACCAGCTGATAGAACGCGGGAGCGGAGCGCGCCGTTTCCTGCGGCACGATCACCAGCCGGCCGCCGTGGCGCCACGCGCCCCAGATTTCCCATACCGAGAAATCGAAGGCGAACGAGTGGAACAGGCACCAGACATCCTCGGCGTCAAAGCCGAAGCCGTCATCGGTCGCGGTAAACAGGCGCTCAACCTGGCGGTGTTCCACCATCACGCCTTTCGGTTTGCCGGTCGAGCCGGAGGTATAGATCACATAGGCCAGATTGGCCGCCGTCAGCCCCGCCACCTGCGGATTGGCGGCCTCGGCGCCCCAATCCTCCTCCAGCGCCATCATCGGCACGTCGGCCCCGCTCAGCGCCGAGCGCCCTGCGGCGTCGGCCAGCAGCAACACCGGCCGGGCATCTTGCAAAATGTACTCCAGACGTTCGCCGGTATAAGCCGGATCGAGCGGCACATAGGCGCCGCCCGCTTTCAGGATCGCCAGCAATCCGACCAGCATCGGCGTGCCGCGCTCCGCACACAGGGCCACCAGGCGATCGGGCCCGACGCCGCGGGCGATCAACACCTGCGCCAACGCGTTGGCTTGCTCATTGAGCGCCCGATAGCTGAGGCGTTCTTCTCCGCACACCACAGCGACCGCCTCCGGCGTGCGCTGCGCCAGCCGCTCCAGATGATGGTGCGGGCAGAGGTCCGTCTGCGGTTCGGCCGGCGTCCGGTTCCAGCCATGCAGCAACCGCTGCCGCTCGTCCTGCGGCAACAGCGCAAGCTGCGAAACCGGCTGCGCCGCCGCCAAGGCGATGCCCTGCAGCACCTGGCGCAGATAGATCCCGTAGCGCTCGGCGGTTTCACGATCGAACAACGCCGTGGCGTAATACAGCGATCCGGCGATCTCTTCACCGATCTCGGTCAGATCCAAGGTCATGTCATATTTCGCCGCGGCATAGCCGGCATCGATCGCTTCCGCCTGAAGCCCCGGCAGACCGATGTCGTGCACCGAACCGTCCTGCCAGCTCAACATCACCTGGAACAGCGGAGTATGGCCGCGATGACGCGGCGGGTTCACCTGTTCAACCACCTGCTCGAAAGGCAGATCGCCATGATCGCGCGCCGCCAGCAGCGTATCGCGCACGCGCAGCGCCAACGTCGGCAAATCCGGATCGTCGGACAGATCGATGCGCAGCGCCAGGGTGCTGACGAAGAAGCCAATCATCGGTTCCGTTTCCAGCCGGCGACGGTTGGCCTCCGGCGTGCCGATCACCAGATCGCGCTGCCCCGACAAGCGGGACAGCACGACGCTCCACGCCGTCAGCAGCGTGATGAACAGCGTACACCCCTGACGCAGGCTGAATTGCCTCAGCGCCGCGGTCAGCTCGGCATCGAGCGAGATCGCCACCCGATCCCCGGCGAATGACTGCACCGCCGGGCGCGGGCGGTCGGTCGGCAGCGTCAACAGCGCCGGCGCGTCGCCCAGCGTCTGGCGCCAATAATCGGCCTGCTTCGATAACCGCGCCGGCTGCAGCCATTGCCGCTGCCAGTGGGCGTAATCCGCGTACTGCAACGCCAGCGGCGGCAGCGGCGACGGTTCGTCGCGACACAAAGCGCCGTACAGCGCGCCCAGCTCCCGCAGCAGGATGCCGTTCGACCAGCCATCGGAAATGATGTGGTGGCAGGTCAGTGCGAACAGCTGTTCATCGTCGCTCAGCCGGATGAGGCAGGCGCGCAGCAGCGGGCCGCCGGCCAGATCGAAGGGCGCCGTGACCTCTTCCCGCATCAACGCGGCGGCGCGCGCCTGCGCATCCGCGACGCCACGCAGATCGTGGATCGTCAGCGGCAAACCGGCGACCGGCAAAATGAGCGCCTGCGGCTGGCCGTCGCGGCTGATGAAAACGGTGCGCAACGCGTCATGGCGCGCATAAAGCGCGTCGAGGCTGCTCTGCCAGGCGGCCAGATTCAGCGACCCGCGCAGCCGCAGCGCCAGCGGCATGTGGTAAATTTCGCTCATGCCGTCCAGCTGGGTCAGGAACCACAGGCGCTGCTGAGCGAACGACAGCGGCAAGGCCGCATCGCGCGGCGCGGGCAGAACCGGCGGCAGGCTTTCTGCCTGCGTGATCTGGCGCGCCAGCGCCTGCAAGACCGGGTTGGCGAACAGCGCCTGCAGCGACAGCGGCAACCCGCTTTGCTGCAGGCGGTTGGCCAAACGCACCGCCAACAGCGAATGGCCGCCCAAGGCGAAGAAACTGTCGTTGCGGCCAACCTGTTCCACGCCCAGCAGCTCTTCCCACAGCGCCGCCAGGCGCTGTTCTACGTCCCCCTGTGGCGCCTCGTAGGCTTCACGACGATAGGCCTCGCCCGACGGGTCGGGCAATGCGCGGCGATCGAGCTTGCCATTTGGCGACAGCGGCAGCGTCTCGAGCAGCACGCAGGCGGCCGGCACCATGTAATCCGGCAGTTTGTCGGCCAGATGCCGGCGCAACGTCTCCGCCAGCGACGCCTCCTCGGCGCCCTGCTGCGGCACCACCCAGGCGATCAGGCGTTTTTCACCGCCGTCGCCGCCGCGCGCATCCACCACCGCTTCACGCACCTGCGGATGCGCGGCCAGCGCCGCCTCTATCTCTCCGCATTCGATACGGAAACCGCGGATCTTCACCTGCTGATCGTTGCGCCCCAGATACTCGATATTGCCGTCCGGCAGGTAGCGGGCCACGTCGCCGGTACGGTACATGCGGCCGCCGTGGCCAGCATCGAACGGATCGGCCAGGAAGCGCTCCGCCGTCAGTTCAGGCCGGTTGAAATAGCCGCGCGCCACCTGAATGCCGCCGATATACAGCTCGCCAACCGCTCCCAGCGGCACCGGTTGCCCTTGTTCATCAAGCAGATAGATCCGCGTGTTGGCCACCGGCCGCCCAATCGGCACCGACACCAGCCCGGGTTGGCGGGTGCAATGCCAGGCGGTCACGTCCACCGCCGCTTCGGTCGGTCCATAGAGGTTATGCAACTCGACATGCGGCATCTGGCGATAGAACTCCGCCACCAGCGAGGCGGGCAGCGCCTCGCCGCTGCACATGACGCGCACCACTTGCCCGCAGCGGCGGCTCGCGCCTTCATACAACAGGAAGCTTTGCAGCATCGACGGCACAAAGTGCAGCGTTGTCACGCCATACTGTTCGATGGCGCGGCTCAGGTACTCAGGATCCTTATGGCCTTCAGGGCGCGCCATCGCCAGGCGCGCGCCATACATCAACGGCCAGAAGAATTCCCACACCGAGACGTCGAAGCCGAACGGCGTTTTCTGCAGCACCGTATCCGCCGGCGTCAATCCATAAGCCTGCTGCATCCAGATCAGGCGGTTAACGATACCGCGATGCTCATTCATCGCGCCTTTCGGTTTGCCGGTCGAGCCGGAGGTATAAATCACGTAGGCCAGATGATTGGGCTGCGCGCGCGATGCCGGGTTATCGGCATTCAGATCGTTCGGCAACGGTTCATCCAGCGCCAGCAGCGGCACCGCGTGTTCGCCCAGCGCCGCGCGACCGGCGGCATCCGCCAGCAGCAGCACCGGATCGGCGTCCTGCAGGATATACTGCAGACGCTCGCCCGGATAAGCCGGATCCAGCGGCACATAGGCGCCGCCGGCCTTGAGGATGCCGAACAATGCCGTCACCATTGCCAGACTGCGCTCGGCGCACACCGCCACGCGGCAATCCGGACCGACGCCGCGCTGCATCAGCGCGTGCGCCAGGCGATTGGCCTGCGCATTCAGCTGGGCGTAGCTCAGTTCGGCGTCGCCGCAGACCAGCGCCACGGCGTCCGGCGTGCGGCGCACCTGCGCTTCAAACAACGCATGCAGGCAGACATCCTGCGGGTAAGGCTGCGCCGTTGCGTTCCAGCCGTTGATCAGCAAGGCGTACTCGTCGTCCGGCAAAATCGACAGTTCACGCACCGGCATTTCCGGCATGTGTTCCAGCGCATTCACCAGAGCGGTCAATGCCTGTTGCATATAGCGACACACCCGCGCGGCTTCGATAGGCTCGATGACCTGCGCCGTCAACGCCAGCGAGTCCATGCCGTCGTCCACCGACAGCACAAACGGATAGTTGGTGCGTTCGTCCGCGCCGATCAGGCTGACCCCTTCCGGCAGCGCCAATTCTTCTCCGTCGTTGTGACGGTAGTTCAGCAGCGCACTGAACAGCGGCGCGCCGCTGTTCACGCCGCTGCAGCGCTGCGCCAACGCCAGCGAGGCGTGCTCATGCGCCAGCAAGCCGCTCAAGCGCGCATGCGCCTGCCGCACCGACGCCTCAACGCTGCGCCCGTCCATATCCAGCCGCAGCGGCAGCGTATTGATGAATAGCCCCAGCGCCCGCTCGGCGCCTTCGCCCGATTCCATGCGGCCCAGCAGCACCGTGCCGAACACCACGGCATCCCGCCCGCTGGTGCGCGCCAGCACCTGTGCCCAGGCCAGATGGCACAGGCTGGCCAGGCTGACGCCCAGCCGTTTCGCCTGTCGACGCAGGCCGGCATTCAGCGCCGGCGCCAGCGCCAGGCGGTCGGTATTGGCGCACTGACCGTCGCCGTGGACGTTGCCGAGCCCGAACGGCAGCACCGGTTCGTCGATGTCCGCCAACATGCCGCGGAAGAAACTCTCATGTTCCTGTTCGCTGAGCCCCAAACGCGCCTGCGCCACCGCATTGCGGAACGGCTGCGCACTGCCCAGCGTCTCGCCGCGTCCGGCCAGAATGGCGTTGACTTCTTCTCCCATCATCGCCAGCGTCGAGTGGTCGCCAATCAAGTGGTGCCACTGCTGCAAGACGTACCAGCTGCCGTCGCTCTCTTCGGCGATGACGTAATACAACAGCGGCGCCCGCGTCAGATCCTGACGGATCCGCCGGGGATCGAAACGCGCTTCCAGCTGACGGCCGATCGGCCCCTCGGCCGGATCCAGCGCCAGCTCGATCACCGCTAAACGCGCCCGACGCCAGACGACCTGTACCGGTTCGGACAACCCCGCACCGACAAAAGCCGTGCGCAAAATGTCATGACGATCCACCACCTGCTGCATCGCCGCCAGCCAGCGATCGAAACGCGCCCGGCTGTCGAAACGCAGCAATGCCGATAACAGGTAGGGATCGCCCTCTTCCGCCAGCATATGGTGGAACAAGATGCCTTCCTGCAACGGGGAGAGGGCGTAGATATCCTGTACGTTGTCGATGCCGCCCTCCACGCCGTCGACGATCTGATCGATCTCCGCCTGAGTCAGATCGGCCAGCGGCAACATCTGCGGCGTGATTGCGCGGCAGCCCGGCGCAATCCGATTTTCCGGCACCTTGATCCGCTGCTGCGACACCAGCGTTTGCGCCAGAGCCGACAGCGTTGGCGTGGAGAACAGCGCCTGAACGCTCGCCGACAGCCCGGCCTGGCGCAGCTGCGCCATCAGTTTCACCGCCAGCAGCGAATGGCCGCCCAACTCGAAGAAGTTGTCATGACGCCCCACGCGTTCAACGTTCAACAACCCCTGCCAGATCTGAGCCAGCAGCGTTTCGGTTTCCCCCTGCGGCTCGACATAGTTTTCGCGCATGGCGGCATCCGGTGCCGGCGCCGGCAGCGCGCGCCGATCCAGTTTGCCGTTCGGCGACAGCGGCAACGCCTCCAGCCACACAAAGGCCGTCGGCACCATATAATCCGGCAGCGCTGCAGCGAGCGCCCGGCGCAGCGTCTGCGCCAGCGCCTCACGCTCCGCTTCCGGCTGCGGCACGACCCAGGCCACCAGACGTTTGTCGCCTTCGTCATCAGTCAGCGCATCCACCACCGCGTCGCGCACGGCGGCATGCATAGCCAGCTGCGACTCGATTTCACCGCATTCGATGCGGAAGCCGCGAATTTTGACCTGCAGATCGTTGCGGCCCAGATACTCCAGGCTGCCGTCCGGCATATAGCGCGCCAGATCGCCGGTGCGGTACATGCGGCCACCCGGCGCGAAAGGATCGGCAAGGAAACGCTCCGCCGTCAGCTCCGGCAGGTTCAGGTAGCCGCGTGCCACCTGCGCGCCGCCGATATACAACTCACCCACGGCGCCCAGCGGCACCGGCTGGCCATATTCATCCAGCAAGTACGCCCGGCCGTTGGCGATAGGCCGGCCGATTGACGGCATCGCCGCACCGACCGCCGGCTCGCCCGACGTCGCTACCACGGTCGTCTCCGTCGGCCCATAGTTATTCACAATGGTTACGCCAGGCGGCGCCTGCAGCGGCCAGCGGCGAATGCTGTCGCCGCCGATCAGCAGCATCCGCAGATCGGCTGGCATTTCGCCCATCAGTGCGATCTCGGCCAGCGGCGTCACCATAAACCCGACCTGCACACCGCTGCCGCGCCACCATTGCAGCAGCGCTTCGCCATTGCCCGCCGCCTCTGCCGGCGGCAGCAGCAGCATCGCCCCTTGCGTCAACGTCGGCCAGATTTCCCAAACGCTGGCGTCAAAACCCAGCCCCGCCATGCTGGTCGTTCGTTCACCAGCCTGCAAACCGGTCGCTGCGCAGTGCCACATGATCAGGTTGATCAGGTGCGCCTGCTCCACCATCACCCCTTTCGGTTTGCCGGTCGAGCCCGAGGTGTAAACCACATACGCCAGATTGTCGGGCTGCGCGCGCGGCGGCAGGTCGTGATCCTGCTCTGGCAGCGCGTCTTCCAGAGCCAACAGCGGCGCCGCCACCTCTCCCAGCGCGGCGCGGCCGGCGCTGTCCGCCAACAGCAGCGCCGGCGCACAGTCCTGCACGATATAGTGCAGCCGCTCAGCGGGATAAGCCGGATCCAGCGGCACATAGCCGCCGCCGGCTTTCAGGATCGCCAGCAGCGCGACGATCATGTCCGGGCTGCGCGCAGCGCAGACCGCTACGCGGCTTTCCGGCCCCACGCCGCGTGCCGCCAGGTGGTGCGCCAGCCGGTTGGCGCGCACGTTCAATTCCGCATAGCTCAGCGACACCTCGCCCTGAGACAACGCCGGCGCCGTTGGCGTACGCCGCGCCTGCGCTTCAAACAGGGCCGACACGCTCGACGCTGGCGGGAAAGCCCGATGGGTGCGGTTGCGCTGGTTGAGCAATAGTTCTCGCTCCGCCTGGCTCAGTAAACGTTCGCCGCGCACCGGCGCATTCGGCGCCGCAGCGGCCTGCTGGAGCAGCAACAGCAGATGCTGCGCAGCGCGCAGCATCTGTTCGTCCCCCACCGCGGCGCTGTCGTACACCCAACGGAAAGCGCCGTTGCTTTCACTGATTTGCAGCACCGCCCGGGCGCCGGAGCGTTTAACCGCCGCTGCGCCTTCCTGGGTTTCGTCGAACCCCGGCGCGGTATCGCGGCCCAATAGCGCCACAACGGTTGACCAGGCGCGCGAACGCGTGTCCAGGCCGAGCAACGCCGGATGGTACCCCCGGCGCGCACGCGCCTGCTGCCATTCGCGTCGCATCTGCGCCTGCGCCTCGGCGAAGCCCAGCGTCGGATTCAGCGAGATCTGCAGCGGCAGCGTCCAGACCTGACCCGGCTCGCCGATGCCGTCATCCGCCGCGTTCAGCCAACCAAGTTGGAAATCACTTTCGCCGCCCATCAATCCCAGATACAACGCCAGCCCGGTTAACACCGATTCAACTTCGATCTTGCCCGCGTGTTGCCAGGCCGTAGCCTGCCATACCGGCCGGGTTTCGCGCTGCCAGGCTACCGGGAACGCCGCCGGGGCAAACTGCGCCAATCGCGGTTGCCAGAAGGCCGCATGGTGCCCACCGGCCGCCTGCATCTCCTCCAGCCGTTTCGCCTGTGAAGAGTCAAGCAACGGCAACCGCTCGCCCACCGTCAGGCCGCGCAGCTGCGCCAGCGCTTCCCCCGGCGCCAGCTCGCCTTCGGCGGTGAACCAGCCCCCGATCCGCACAGTCCCTTCCGCCGTGGCGATATTCCAGCCCGCATCGTCGACGCTGAGCAGCGTACCGGGCGCCGCATCGCCGGCGTCATACAGCATTTCCAGGCGCCCAACGCCCAGCGCCCGGTCGGCCAACAGGATTTTCAGCGCGCAATCGCCCGACGGATGGCCGAGTGACGTCGCGAGGCGCACCAGTTCAGCGGCGGGACGATCCCAGCGGATGATGCCGGCGGCCGGCGGCAGTCGGCGAAGATCGTAGAAGCTGCCGCTGACGTCCGTTTCAGGCTGCGCATGAAGTTGTTGCATCACCTGAGCGATGCTGCCCTCAGGCTGCTCGCAAAGGCTCCGCAGAATAAACTGGAAACGCCGCTGCAAACTCTCAAGCTGGCTTAATGAATGGGCATGCGGCGCATCGGCAAACATGACGTCCAACTCCTGCGCCTGCTGATCTTCGTAAAACAGAATTTGCATATCGCTGACGGCAATGTTGCCGCCGTAATACCAGCGCGTCTTACATCCCCAAAACGGATCGCCATGATCGAAGGAAACGATATTGATGGCGGGGCCAAACCAGGATGAACTCATGGTGCTGCGATCGCGACGAATGTCTTCACCGCGATATAATTGCCGACGAACCACTTTGGCTATTTCCGCCGCGACCTGTTGTGCGAAATCAGCCAGATGACTTTCAGGGTTAATGGCTAAAATCAGTGGTACCACATTCGCGGTCATGCCAATACTGTTTCGCTCTCGCGTACCGGTCACCGGCAGGCTGAAATTCAACAAGGTCTGACCAGTAATACTATGGAAACATAATGCGACGGCCGTCGCCAATATATGAGCGCGATGCACGCCGGCTTTTTCCGCCCCCCGATCAATCGCCGCTATCTCATTTATTGTTAGTGTGTGATTACTGATTTGCATGGACGAATAAGGGACGAGTTTCTCCTGACGCGTCAGGCTATGGGGCGCGGCGAGCGTGTAGCCTTGCCAGAACTGTTTATCGGTAGCGAAGCGGGAAGAGTCGCGGTACTGCAGATCGTGTTCATACAGCCGGGTAAAACTGCAATTGCTGAATTCAGGAATGGTTTTTTTCTCAGCCAATGCGTTGTAATACAGCGCGATACGGCGCATGAACTCTTCGGCGCTGCGGCCATCCACCAGCATGTGGTGAAAACGCCGGTAGAGGATATAGCTGCCCGGCGCCAACGTCAGTAAGGCAAAACCGAACAGGTCCTGATCCAGCGCGGAGATCACGCGATCGGCATCTTGCCGCATCCAGCGCTGCGCCGCTAATTCAGGATATTCGTGGCTGCTGAAATCCTGCACGGCAAGCGGATCATGACTGCGCGCCGCACGGTATTGATAAAGCTCGCCGTCTTGTTCGGTGAAACGGGCCTGCATCGCCGGCGTTTCTTCAACGATCGCGTCTATCGCCTGGCGCAGCAGGGCTATCTGCAACGGCCCTTCTATCGTGCCGTATCCCCACATATTGAACGGCAAGCCTTCAGACATGCTGGCGCTCAGCCAAAGCTCGCGCTGAGCGGTGGTAATTTCATGCAGTTCGACTTTCTCCACCGCAACATGAGCACCCGCACGGAATTCCCCACTCTTCACATCAGTTTGTTTGTTCATAATATTCTCTAGCACGTTTTCATTACGTTAATGAAAGGGACCGTCCGGATTTAGGCAAAGCCTGGCCGCCCGACAGTTCAAGTCAGAATAAAAAAACCGTAGAAAAGTTGGGTCTCCCCCCAACTAAGAAAGGATGTAATGCTTAATCCAGAGGTTCCCCCTGTGCCTCAATTTGCTGAGGTGTGAAGTATAGGAGAGGATATTTTTTTTGGCGAAATGTGCGAAAGGGAATAAATGACCATTTTATTTCCCCGATATTACTCAGGGATGACGAGCGTATTCCGCTTGTATTAATTCGAGATAATTAGGAAGGAACTCATATTATTTATTATTATTCACCATAGTTAATGTGCAACAATGCTTACGATAAGAGCCTCTTCATATCAATAAGTTATACTTTATTGTTTTAATGAAAATAATTTACTTTTTAATTAATTCATTGCCATTTAAAATGAGCGGCGATTTTGCCTGCAGCGCATCTATCGTTTTTTGTTATAACGATGGGAAAAATTATGCTGAAAAATTTCTTCGTTTTTTCGGGCGTCAATCAACGGCACCGTTCCCAACGACAGACGACGTAAAAGGGGCGGCATAGCCCGCCCCGAGAGGTCTTACCACATCAGCCGGCCGATCAACGGCGCGGCCACTACCGTGATAATTCCCGCCAGCATCATCACCAGGCTCGACACTACGCCCTCCTGCGGCCCCAGCTCATAGGCGCGGGCGGTGCCGGCGCCGTGCGACGAGGCGCCAAATCCGGCTCCCTTCGCCAGGCGGCTACGCACCGCCAGGCGCAGGAACAGAATATCGCCCACCGCCATGCCAAATACCCCAGTGATCACCACGAACAACGCCACCAGGTCCGGCTGGCCGCCCATCTGCTTGGCAGCCTCCAGCGCGAATGGCGTGGTGATCGAACGCACCGCCAGGCTGCGCTGCACCTCTTCCGGCAACGTCAGCAGTCGCGCCAGCCACACCGAGCTGTACACCGCCACCAGCACCGCCGTCGTTACGCCGGCGGTCAGCGACAGCCAGTGGCGGCGGATGATATGCAGGTTCTCGTACACCGGCACCGCGAAGGCGATGGTCGCCGGCCCCAACAGCCACAGCAGCCAGTGGGTTTCACCGATGTAGTCCTGATAGGAAATGTGGGTGACTACCAGCAGCAACACCAGAATCATCGGCGTCAGCACCAAAGGCATCAGCAGCAGCGTGCGGCGGCGACGATAGAGTTTCTTGTTGGCGAAGTACAGCGCCAGCGTCGCCAGAAAACAGGCCAGGCTAAGGATGAAATCATTCATGGCGCTGCTTCCGTCGCTGCAGCCAAATCTCCAGCCGATACACCCTGTCCACCACCAGCCCGGTGGCGCCCAGCGTCAGCATAGTGCTAACCGCGATCACCAGAAAGATCTTCCAGCCCTCGACCATCAGCAGCTGGGCATAGTTGACCACCGCCACCACCGCCGGCACGAAAAACAGCAGCATTTCCGCCAGCAGCCAGCGGGAACCGGCCTTGACCCAGCTCAGCGGCAGAATGCGCAGCAGGATCAGCGCCAACAGCATCAGCATGCCGACGATATTGGCGGGAAGCGGCAGGTGGAATTGTTGCACCAGACGATCGGCGATCAGGAACAGCGCCGCATACAACGCCACCTGAATCGGCACCTGCAAACGGGTCAGCAGGGAGGGGGCTACGCGGCGTAACGCCAGAGACATGAAAGATGACCTCAAACAATAAATTGACGGCCTACAGTATACGCAGCCGGGAAACCACGCCTGAAATGAATTAAAATTATCGACATCATGCCGTCTGGGAATAGTTTCCCACCGGTAGCGTCCCCAAGGAGAACCCTAACGTGGATGTCCGCACCCTGCGCTACTTCGTTGAAGTGGTGCGCCAGCAAAGCTTCACCCGCGCGGCGGAAAAACTGTTCGTCACCCAGCCCACCATCAGCAAGATGCTGCGGCATCTGGAGGAGGAGCTGGAGTGCACGCTGCTGATCCGCGAAGGCCGCAAGCTGCGTCTGACCGACAGCGGCCAGGCGGTGTATCAGCGCGGCCTGACGATCCTCGACGAATTCCGCCAGTTGGAGGCGGAGCTGGAAGACATCGGTTCAGTGAAAAAAGGGGTGCTGCGGCTCGGCATTCCGCCGATGGTCGGCAGGCAGATCGCCGATCTGATCCGCCGTTTTCGCCAGACCTACCCCGGCATCGAATTAAAAATTTCCGAACTGGGCGGGCTGTCGGTCGAGCAGGCGGTGATGTCCGGCGAGCTGGATCTGGCGATGACGGTGCTGCCCTTCGATTCAGAACAGCCGCTGACCTTTCTGCCGCTGCTGGGCCATCCGATGTGCGTGGTGGCGCCGCGCACGCCGCAGTGGCTCAATCGCACCCGCATCAATATCGCCGAATTGGCCGACAGCCCAATCCTGATTTATAACGAGGACTTCGCGCTGTACAAGATGCTGATGAAGGCGTTTAGCCAGGCCGGTTTTGAGCCGCAAATCGCGGTGCGCAGCGGCCAGTGGGACTTCCTCGCCTCGATGGTGCAGGCCGGCGTGGGCATCGCCATGCTGCCGGAACCGGTCTGCCGCTGGCTGGACAAGGAAAACCTGGTTTGGCTGCCGCTGGAGCCGCGCATGGAGTGGCGGGTCGGGCTGATCTGGCGGCAGGGCAGCTATCTGTCACACAGCGCGCAGGCCTGGATCGCCTGCTGCCGCGACTACTGGCCGCCGGTAAAGTAGCCAAAAAACAAGGGCCGCACAGGCGGCCCTTCAGGACAGAAATAAGAGGAAAAACGTTTATTCCTCGTCTGAAGTTTACCCTTCGCGCTCGATCAGCAGCGCTTCGAGCAAGTCGAGATCGTGCAGCAGTTTTTGCAGCGTCTCGTTGCTGATTTTCTGCGTGGCGCGCAGGTGGTACAGCTCGCCGCGCTCGGCGCGCAGCGCCGTCAGGCGGAAACGCCGCTCGAGGTTTTCCATCGCCAGCGCATTCTCGATGTCGTCTTTCGAGGCGATGCGCCGCCGCAGCATGCCCGTCACCCGCGAGCTGACTTCTTTCAATACCTGCGGATCGAGGTTCTCTTCGGTATCGGCAACCAGGCGCTCTTCCATTTTATTCACGCTCTCGATCGCCACTTCGGCCGCCATGGCGATCGCCATGCGCTCCTCCTGCTTGCTGGCACTCTTGTCGGTGACCTGCACGCCGCGCAGCAGCAGCGGCAACGCCAGCACGCCGACGATCAACGACAGCAGGATCACCCCGGCGGCGATAAACACCAGTTGATAGCGCGCCGGGAAGGCGGTGCCGTCACTCAACAACAGCGGTATCGACAGCACACCGGCCAGGGTAATCGCCCCGCGCACCCCGGCGAACGACGCCACCCACAGCTCACGCGTGCTGTAATCGCCGAACTGCAGCGGGCGCTTTTTCATAAAGCGGTTGCTGGTTTTCTTCATTACCCACAGCCAGGTGAAGCGCAGCACCAGCAGCGCGGCGTAGATGGTGGCCACGTCGGCGAACAGGTACCAGGTCTGAATCGTCGGATCCAGCTCCGCCTGCAGGATAGAGGTCTCGAGAATGCCCGGCAGCTGCAGGCCCAACATGATGAACACCATGCCGTTGAACACGAACTCCAGCATCGCCCATACGCTGTTGGCGCGCAGGCGCATCGCCAGCGGCGCGTTGCGGATCACGCCGGACTGGCTGATGGTCATCCCCGCCGCTACCGCCGCCAGGATGCCGGAGACGCCGATATGTTCGGCGATCAGATAAGAGGCGAACGGCAGCAGCAGCAGGAACACGATCTGGGTCGCCGGATCGTCGCCGCTCCAGCGGCTCATCACCCGCAGCGATTTACTGTAGGTCCAGGTGACCGCCACACCGGCCAGCAGGCCGCCGATCGCCACTTTGAGGAACTCCAGGGTTGCGCCGCCCACGGTGAACACCATGGTGCCCATCGCCACCGCGATGGCGAACTTGAGCGACACCAGGCCGGAGGCGTCGTTCATCAGCGCCTCGCCCTCGAGCACGCCCATGATCGGCTTGGGAATGCGCCCTTTACCGACGATGCCGGACAGCGCCACGGCGTCTGTCGGCGACAGCACCGCCGCCAGCGCGAAGGCCGCCACCAGCGGAATGCCCGGCACCATGGCGTAGATCAGATAGCCGACGCCGACCACGGTGATCAGCACCAGCACCAGCGCCAGGCCGAGGATTTCACGCCCGTGATGCAGGAACTCGCGCGTCGGCGTTTTCCAGCCGTCGGCGAACAGCAGCGGCGGGATGAACAGCACCAGGAACAGTTCGGGATCAAAGTCGACGTGCAGCCCGAAGTGCGGCCAGGCCAACAGCGCCCCGATGGCGATTTGCATCAGCGGCAGCGGCACCTGGAACGGCAACATGCGCGTCACCACCCCGGACAGGGAGACCACCAGGATCAAAATGAGGATTGTAAAAAAGATTTCCATGCTTTCCTTAGACTCTACGATTCAGACGACATCGGCTCAGGGCCTGCGTTGGTCCCGATAGTAGATCACTTTTTTTACAGCGGTTAAAGCTTGTTGTGCCTTTCAAAACGCGGTGCAGAGCAGAAGAAGACTTATCTTAAGAAGGGAGATGCCGTGCATGCTTCCCCCGCCCGCCGGGCGAGGGAAACGAGGCGTGATTAAATCGCCCAGCCGCCGGCGTAAAACGCCACCAGCGCTACGGCGATCAGCACGGTGCCGATGTTCAGCTTGCGCCATTCGCCGGAGAAGATGCGGCCGATGACCAGCGAGCTGAAGCCCAGCATGATGCCGGTGACGATGTTGCAGGTCAGCACGATGAATACCGCGCACAGCAGGCCGGCCATCGCATCGACGAAGTCGTTGAAGTCCAGCTTGGTGACGTTGCTCAACATCAGCAGGCCGACGTACATCAACGCCGGTGCAGTGGCATAGACCGGCACCAGATAGGCCAGCGGCGACAGGAACAGGATCAGCAGGAACAGAATGCCGACCACGGTGGCGGTCAGGCCGGTCTTGCCGCCCGCGGCGGTGCCGGCGGCGGACTCGATGTAGACGGCGGCGGGTGCGGCGCCCACCAGGCCGGAGAAGATGCTGCTCAGGGAATCCGAGGTCAGCGCCTTGCCACCGCTGATGATCTGCCCGTCTTTATCCAGCAGGTTGGCCTGCCCGGCCACCGCGCGGATGGTGCCGGTGGCGTCGAACACCGCGGTCATCACCAGCGCCAGCACGCTCGGCAACACCACCGGCTGCAGTGCGCCCATGATATCCAGGCTGAAGATCAACGATTTGCCATCAGCGTCCGCCAGGCTCGGCATGGCGAACAGCCCCTGGTATTTCACCGCCGGATCGAAGATCAGACCGATGATGGAAATGGCGATGATCACCAGCAGAATGCCGCCGGGCACGCGCAGTTTCTCCAGCCCGAAGATCACCGCCAGACCGACCAACGTCATCACCACCGGGAAGGAGGTGAAGGCACCGAGCGCTACCGGCAGGCCATCCAGCGGGTTCTTCACCACCAGGCCGACGCCGTTGGCGGCGATCAGCAGCAGGAACAGGCCGATGCCGATGCCGGTGCCGTGCGCCACGCCCATCGGCAGGTTGCGCAGGATCCAGGCGCGAATGCCGGTCACCGAGATGACGGTAAACAGCACGCCCATCAGGAACACTGCGCCCAGCGCCACCGGGATGCTGATGTGTTGGCCCAGCACCAGGCTGAACGCGGTGAAAGCGGTCAACGAGATCGCACAGCCGATGGCCATCGGCAGATTAGCCCACAACCCCATCAACAGCGATCCCAGACCAGCCACCAGGCAGGTGGAGACGAACACCGCCGCCGGCGGGAAACCCGCCTTGCCCAGCATGCTCGGCACTACGATCACCGAGTACACCATCGCCAGGAAGGTGGTCAGCCCCGCCACCACTTCCTGGCGCACGCTGCTGCCGCGCGCGGAAATTTTAAAATAGCCATCAAGCCCGCCGGTTGGTTTTGCGGCGTGGTTCGCTTGAGAGTTCGACATAGGTTACTTCCCCTGTGTTTCATGAATCGGCCCGTCGCAGCAGGCCTGTAATCTCGCCCGCGCCTGATCGCCACGTAATCGTTTACGTCACGTTCCGCTTCCTTGCCCTTCCGTCGCACCGCCAACGGCGATGCGCACCAAGGCAAACGTTTAACTCGCAGCGCGCGGTACGGGTGATTTATGGTGGTTTATTCAAGGCAAACGATTATCCTGCCTTCCCTGGCGTCTAATCAACTAAAGATCGCGGCAAATTATGCAGAAAATGACGGGAATGGCTTCTGCACGAAAAGACGGGGCGACCGGACGCCCCGAGCGACATCTTCCACGACGACATTATTGCGTCTGCACCGCACTGGGATCCATGTACATCAGCTCCCAGATATGGCCGTCCAGATCCTGGAATCCGTGGCCGTACATCACGCCATAATCCCGCGGCTGGTGGTAGGTATTGCCGCCGCCGGCGATCGCCTTGCGCACCAGTTCGTCGACCGCCGCCCGGCTGGGTTGCGACAGACAAACCAACACCTCGGTGGCCTGCCTGGCGTCGCCGATCGGATTTGGGGTAAACATGCTGAATTTGTCGTGGGTCAGCAGCATCACGTAAATCGTATCGCTGACCACCATGCAGGCGGCGGTATCGTCGGTAAATTGCGGGTTGAAACTGAATCCCAACTGGGTGAAAAACGCCATCGAGGCGGGCAGATCGCGTACGGGCAGATTAACGAAGATTTGCGTAGCCATGGGCTACCTCCGATGAAGAATGACCTCATCGAGTATAGCCCATCGCTTTAACTCAGCAGATCGTAAGGGCCGCCCTGCTCCAGCGCCCGTTGATAGGCCGGCCGGGCATGAATGCGCTGCAGGAAGCCGCGCAGTTTCGGGCAATTGTCCAGCGCGCCGCGCGCCGCCATCGCCTCCAGCGGGAAACTCATCTGGATGTCCGCCGCACTGAAGTCGTTGCCGACGAACCAGCTGCCCTTGTTCAGGTGCTGCTCAAGGTACTCGCAGTGCGGCGCGATCTGCTTGTCGAGGTATTCGCGCTGCACGCCTTTGCCGATCGCGCCCGCCACCGGCCGCAGCAGCCACGGGATCGGCGGCTGGCCGAGACGGCTGAACACCAGTTTCATCACCAACAGCGGCATCAGCGATCCTTCCGCGTAGTGCAGCCAGTAGCGGTATTGCTGACGCGCGTGGAAATCGGTCGGCATGAACATGCCTTGCGCGTCATAGGCTTCCTGCAAATATTCGATAATGGCGCCGGATTCCGCCAGCGTCAGATCGCCGTCGACGATCACCGGCGATTTGCCCAGCGGGTGGATCTTTTTCAGCGCCGGCGGCGCCAGCATGGTGTTCGGATCGCGCTCGTAGCGTTGCACCTGATAGGGCACGCCCAGCTCTTCCAGAAACCACAGAATGCGCTGCGAACGCGAGTGATTGAGATGATGAACAATGATCATGACGAGGCTCCTGTCCGTTGCCACACCAGCTCGCCAACCTGCAAGCCGTTGCCGAGCTGCAGCGGAACCGTGCGCAACGTCAGCCGATCGCCGCTGAAAGCGTAAAAGCGTACCTGACGGCTGCCGATCCAGTTGGGGAACGAACAGCCTTCGACCTGATGCACCACCTGCAGCTCGCTTTCCTCCACCTGATAGCGGCCGAAGTAGCAAATCATATTGATGAAAGCGGTATGGATCTCGCGTTCGGACCCCTGCGCCAAATCAGCGGCGGCGAAACGCGGCCGCACGGCGCTGTAGAGCTGCGCCGCCATCGTGCCATTGGCCTCATAGTGGATGCGCCCCAACACCTGCTCACCCAGCGGATAATTCAACTCGCCATCCTGATTTTTAAACGCCGACGACACCAGCGCCCAGCTGCCGATAAACGCGTTTACCGTCATCAGTCTTCTCCGGTTAAGGATCGTCTGTAAAGGGTAGTGATGATTTTTACCGCGCGCCAGCGGGTGAAAAATAATCAATTTATTTGAATGAAATACTCAAAACTCTCCGATTTTTTATTCCGACCTGCCGCACTACTATTTAACACATCGAGAGACAACGAGCTCTCACCCAATCAATACGCTGAGGAATACATCATGAAAAACGTCAAAATTTTTGCTACCGCTGCACTGCTGGCTACCGCTTCTTTCGCTACCTTCGCCGCTGACCTGCCAACCAGCCAGCCTGCCGCAGACGCTCAGAAAATCGGCGTAGTCTCCGTGAGCGGCGCCGCCAACCTGAGCGCGCTGGAAAGCGAACTGGCCAGCAAAGCCGCCGCATCGGGCGCCAGCTCATACCGCATCGTCGCCGCCGGCGGTCAGAACAAACTGTACGGCACCGCAGAAATCTTCAACTGATCGTCGAACAGCTAACCGACGGAAGAAAGAAGCCCCGCAAGGGGCTTTTCTCGTTTTAGCGGGCATCAAAGCGTGCCGCCAGCTTCTGCAGGCGAAACTGCTCGGTGATGTAATCGACGAATACCCGGGTTTTGGTCGGCAAAAATTTGGTGGTGGGAAAATAGAGGTAGACGCTGCCGCGATCGACATACCAGCCCGGCAGAACCCGCACCAGACGGCCGCTTTCCAGATAAGGCGCCGCATTCGGCATGCCGATCAGCGCGATGCCCACCCCCATCTCCGCCGCCCGCGCGGCCGCTTCCGGTTCGTTGACCGTCATCGTGACCGACATCGCCGGCGCCCGCTGCTCATTGACCGCGTTGCGCAGCGGCTGATGGCGGATACGCCCGGTTTGCGGCGAGCGGATAAAGATGCCCGCATGTTCCGCCAACTGCTCCGGCTCCGTCAGCGGCGGCCGCTGCCGCAGATACTCCGGCGAGGCCACCAACACCCCATGAGCCGGCGCCAGCTCACGCGCGATGATGCCCTGCGCCAATTCGATGCCGCCGCCCAATGCCGCATCGAAGTGCTCACCGATCAGATCGACCTGGCGGTTGTCGAAATGCCAGTCCGGCACGATCGCCGGATAACGCGCCAGAAAGTCCGGCAGCATCGGCAAGACGAAATGCAGACCAAAGGCGGTGCCCATGCTGACCTTCAGCCCGCCGGCCGCCGCGCCGCCGCCGCTGCTCAGCCCTTTCAATGCGCACTGGATCGATTGCAATCCGCCGCTCACCTCGCTGAGAAAACGCTCCCCCGCCTCGGTGAGGATCAGCTTGCGGGTATTGCGCTGAAACAGCCGCACGCCAACCACCGCTTCCAGCCGGGTGACATTCTTGCTCACCGCCGCCGGGCTGATGCCCAGCTTGCGGCCGGCGGCGGAAAAGCTGCCGTTTTCCGCGCTGCTGACGAAGCACTCCAGATGTCCCAGCATGTTTTTCCTCTATGGATTTTAAACTTATGGTTTGAACTGATTATAGCTCTTTGTGGCTAGTTACCGTGCGGGCGATCCCAGATACTGGCCGTAACGGTTTTCCCTTACCCACTCTGGAGACACAGCATGACCACAGCACAAACTCTGCAAGGTAAAGTCGCATTCGTTCAGGGCGGCTCGCGCGGCATCGGCGCCGCCATCGTTAAACGGCTGGCGAGCGAAGGCGCCGCCGTCGCCTTTACCTACGCCGCCTCGGCCGATCGCGCCGACGCGGTGGTGAACGCCATCACCGCCGCCGGCGGCAAAGCCCTCGCCATCAAGGCCGACAGTGCCGATGCGGCGGCGCTGCAGCAGGCGGTGCGCCAGGCGGTGAACCTCTTCGGCAACCTGGATATTCTGGTGAATAACGCCGGGGTATTTACGCTGGGCGGCACCGAAGAGCTGGCGCTGGACGACCTGGACCGCATGCTGGCGGTCAACGTGCGCAGCGTGTTCGTCGCCAGCCAGGAAGCGGCGCGCCACATGAACGACGGCGGCCGCATCATCCACATCGGCAGCACCAACGCCGAGCGCGTGCCGTTCGGCGGCGCCGCGGTCTATGCGATGAGCAAATCGGCCCTGGTCGGTTTGACCAAAGGCATGGCGCGCGATCTCGGCCCGCGCGGCATCACCGTCAATAACGTGCAGCCCGGCCCGGTGGACACCGAGATGAACCCGGACGCCGGCGAGTTCGCCGATCAACTCAAGCAGTTGATGGCGATCGGCCGCTACGGCAAAGATGAAGAGATCGCCGGCTTCGTCGCCTACCTGGCCGGCCCGCAGGCGGGTTATATCACCGGCGCCAGCCTGAGCATCGACGGTGGCTTCTCTGCATAACCATCTCTGAAATGCAAACAGCCCCGTGAAGGGGCTTTTTTATAGAAAAAATATCATTAAATAAGGAAGCATTATTTGGCTTAATCACATTAATGCCACACTCGATACCTTTTTTGAATCGACAACTTTGAAATTCTCTTGTCATTACAGCCAATGCCATACTGCCCAGTCATCTATGTTGTTGCCAGCGTCACTCATGACGCTTCTCCCACCAACACCACCACTTGTTCAGCTTTTACCGGAATCATCGCAATCAGCAGCAACGAGAGCGCAATGGCGATACCCGCGATCATCAATAACGCAGGAATGCTGTACAACGACACCAGCCATGCTCCCGCCAACGCGCCGCAGCCGATGGCACCATTAAAGAAGGAGACGTAAATCGCTGAAGCGGGGAACGCATTTTCACCGGCCAGGCGCAGCACCCAGGTTTGGAAACCGACGAAGATGCCGGAAACGGCCAGGCCCCAGACGATCACCAACGCCAGAATTTCCGCACTCGTCAGGCTGTTGCCGATCTGGCCAAGGGTCAGCAGCGTTGCGGCGATCAGCACGACAGACAGCACCACCATCGGTTTCAACCATTTGTCGATAAACACGCCGGTGACAAAGTTGCCCGCCAGGCCGGCAATACCGAAAACGAAAAGCATCACCGGGATCATGTTGGAAGTGACTGCCCCAACGCTGTGCAACCAGGGTTCAATAAAGGTGAATGCAGCGAAATGCGCCGTGATGGCCAGCAAAGTCGCACCGTAGATGCGCCACAGCGCGCCTGAACGCAATACGCGAGCCAATGCCTCGAAGCCGAGGGCGCTACTGGCTTTCACCTTCGGCACGACCAAAGCAATTCCCACCAATGCAATCACACTCAGCAGAGACATCAACCAAAAAGCAGGCCGCCAGCCGACGTTCAGCCCGATATAATTCGACAGCGGCACACCGAATACGCTGGCCGCAGAGACGCCACCGAAAACGATGGACGTAGCCAGCCCGATGAATCTTGTCGGCACCAGCGATACCGCCGTTGCACCGATCATCGCCCAGAATGCGCCGTGCGCCAAAGCGCCGATCACGCGGGCAGCCAGTAACCAGTGGTAATTTTCAACCATGGCGCACAGACTGTTGGAGACCAGGATGATCAGCGTCAACGTCAGCAACAGCAGCTTCTTAGGCAAGTTACCCAGAAACAGCGAAGACAACAGCGCGCTGATCGCGCCAACCCACGCATAGAGCGTGACGGTCAGACCGATCATCGACTCTGACTGGTGCAGGCCTTCGGCCATCGGCGTCAACAGGCCGATAGGCGCTAATTCAGTGGTAACAATGGTGAACGTGGACAGGGCCAAGATCACCAATGCCAACCAGGTTTTAATGCTCAATGGCTGATTGTCACTCGATAAATTTTTCATCGTATCCTCAATTAATTGGGAGCATTTTCCGCCAGCATGTTCCAATTATTCCGGCGCGCATATTCCGCCAGGTTTGAATGTTCGCCTACACAAACGGGCTTGCCCGTCGCTGACAGCATCGGAATATCAGAGAGATCGTCGTCATAGGCAAAAATTTTGTTCAAATCGATATTATGGTTTGGCTGAATGACAATAGAGCATGAAGAATGGCATCAGCGTAGAGCCTCTTTCACCAAGATTCTTATTCCGTAGTACGACAATGGATCGGGACAAGTATTATGTCTTCTATGACATTATTTATTTTATTCTCATCAGTTACTTTCCAGTCAGAGCGGCTTAAAAAGCCTTATTTCACAGTAAGTAATAAAGTCTTCGGCCATTTTAATTTCGGCTTGCTTACATGATATTTCAGTGGGCAAAGCGTCACGAAAGGTATAAACCTCCAACAGGGCGTTCAGAGAGCTCACAATAACAAACCAATAACATTAGAGAATTGTTAGTTTTGTAATATAACTTTTGTATCAATAATGTTATGGAAATATAACAACCGTTCAGGTAATCTGATACAAAAAATAGAATACCGCTGTACCCGACGTGTTGATTCTGGATTTTATTTGCTATCGCCCACCTTTCGCCAATCAGCGTCAGGTCGAATGACGTCGGAGCCCGTAATTGACGATTTTCAATGAAAAACTACCCACAATTAAGCAGTTGCAGTGCTTTCTCGCCGTCGCACACGAGCTGAATTTTCGCCGGGCAGCCGAAAGAATGCGAATGACGCAACCGCCGTTGACCCGGCAAATCCAGTGCCTCGAGGACGTGATTGGTTGCCCGCTGTTTACCCGCGATACCCATCAGGTACATTTAACTGAGGCGGGAATCAAACTGGAGGAGCAAGCCAAACAACTCATTAATCAGCTTTCTCATTTGGTTCAACGACTCAATGTCGAGAGCGACACGGTGAAAATCGGCGTCACGCGTACGCTGGATTTCAGTCTGATCCCCACCATCAATGCCCATTTGGAAAAGCTCATCGATGCCGATGAGATCTCCGCTCATCAACTGACGTCAAAACAGTTACTGCAGATCTTGGCTCGGGGGAATCTGGATATCGCGCTTGTCGGCGAGAAAGCGCCTAACGGCGAAGAAGCCTTTGAATTTCGTTGGTTGTATCGAGAACCGCTCATGTTGGCGCTGCCTTCGTCTCATCCCGCCAGCATTCAAGATACCGTATCGCTGCGCGACGTTGTCGATCTGCCGCTCTACTGGTTCTCCCGCAGTGCAAACCCGGGTTTTTATGATAAGTGCGAAAATGTCCTTCAATCACTGCCTTTTGTACTGAAGCGCAAAGCGGAACCCGATGATTCACTGATCATGCTGGCCAGCATCGCTCGGGGAAAAGGCATGGCACTGATGCCACAATCGATGTGCGTATCCACCCGGGCGGGCTTGTGCTATCGCCACCTGGATGCACAAATGAATGAAAGATTGCATATCGACGTTTATCTGGTGATGCAAAAAAACGAAAAACGGGTCAACGTATTGAACGCAGCCCGACAATTGTTGGCCTCATCGCCAGAGCGCTGAGGCTGCAAAAACAAAAAAGCCCCTTGCGGGGCTTTTTTGTTGGCTGTAAACGGCCGGATATCAGAACGGAATATCGTCGTCGAAATCCATTGGCGGTTCGTTGCTGGTCGCCGGTGCGCTGTTCTGCGCCGGACGAGACTGCTGCTGGCCGCCGCTGAACTGGTTGCCGCCCTGTGGCTGCTGAGGCTGGCCCCAACCGCCCTGGCCGCCGGCAGACTGACCGGCCGGTGCGCCGCCGCCCTGGCGGCCGCCCAACATCTGCATGGTGCCGCCGACGTTAACCACGATCTCGGTGGTGTAACGATCCTGGCCGCTCTGATCCTGCCATTTACGCGTCTGCAGGGAGCCTTCGATGTAAACCTGAGAGCCTTTGCGCAGGTATTCGCCCGCCACTTCGGCCAGTTTGCCGAACAGCACGACACGGTGCCACTCGGTCTTTTCTTTCTGTTCGCCGGTCGCTTTGTCACGCCAGCTTTCGGAGGTCGCCAGGGTAATGTTGGCCACTGCGCCGCCGTTCGGCATGTAACGGACTTCTGGATCCTGACCCAGATTCCCGACCAGAATTACTTTGTTTACGCCTCTGCTGGCCATGAGCACTTCTCCCGATGATTGATTTCTACACAGTATAAACGCGTCAGTTTACCACGCTGAGTACGAAACCACACCCGTGTTGATAAGTGCGAATTGCATTCCAGAATTGTCTTTTCGATCGGCCTTGTTGCATTCGCATACTGGATATTCATTCAGGTTTTTTTGTGTCATAATTATGCGTTTCGACCAGGCTGTGCCGGTTTTTTGCGAGATCCATCACAAAATCCCCCGCAAAAATCGCGACAGGCGCGGTGTATCATCAAGACGGGAAGTGTAAATGGACAATATCGAAGTTCGTGGTGCTCGAACCCATAATCTGAAAAACATCAACCTGATTATCCCGCGTGACAAACTGATCGTCGTCACCGGCCTGTCCGGTTCCGGCAAGTCATCGCTGGCTTTCGATACGCTGTATGCCGAAGGGCAGCGGCGCTATGTCGAATCGCTCTCCGCCTATGCGCGCCAATTCCTGTCGTTGATGGAAAAGCCGGACGTCGATCATATCGAAGGCCTGTCGCCGGCGATCTCCATCGAACAGAAATCCACCTCGCACAACCCGCGCTCCACGGTCGGCACCATCACCGAGATCCACGACTACCTGCGCCTGCTGTTCGCCCGCGTCGGTGAGCCACGCTGCCCGGATCACCATGTGCCGCTGGCGGCGCAGACCGTCAGCCAGATGGTCGACAATGTGCTGAGCCAGCCGGAAGGCAAACGCCTGATGCTGCTGGCGCCGGTGGTGAAAGACCGCAAGGGCGAGCACACCAAAACGCTGGAAAACCTGGCCGCCCAGGGCTATATCCGCGCGCGCATCGACGGTGAAGTGTGCGATCTGTCCGATCCGCCGAAGCTGGAGCTGCAGAAGAAACACACTATCGAAGTGGTGGTCGACCGTTTCAAGGTGCGCGACGACATGGCGCAGCGCCTGGCCGAATCGTTCGAAACCGCGCTGGAGCTGTCCGGCGGCACCGCGGTAGTGGCGGATATGGACGACGAAAAAGCGGACGAGCTGCTGTTCTCCGCCAACTTTGCCTGCCCGATCTGCGGCTACAGCATGCGCGAGCTGGAACCGCGCCTGTTCTCCTTCAACAACCCGGCCGGCGCCTGCCCGACCTGCGACGGCCTGGGCGTGCAGCAGTTCTTCGATCCGGACCGCGTGGTGCAGAACCCCGAGCTGTCGCTGGCCGGCGGCGCGATCCGCGGCTGGGATCGCCGCAACTTCTATTACTTCCAGATGCTGCGCTCGCTGGCGGAGCACTATGAGTTCGACGTCGAAGCGCCGTTCAACACCCTGAGCGCCAACGTGCAGAAGGCGGTGCTGAGCGGTTCCGGCAAAGAGTCGATCGAATTCAAATACATCAACGATCGCGGTGACACCACCGTGCGCCGCCATCCGTTCGAAGGCGTGCTGCACAACATGGAGCGCCGCTATAAAGAGACCGAGTCCAGCGCGGTGCGCGAAGAGCTGGCGAAGTTCATCAGCAACCGACCGTGCGCCTCATGCCACGGCACCCGCCTGCGCGAAGAAGCCCGCAACGTGTTCGTCGAAGACACTACGCTGCCGGAGATCTCCGATCTGAGCATCGGCCACGCGATGACCTTCTTCCAGAACATGAAGCTCAGCGGCCAGCGCGCCAAGATCGCCGAAAAAGTGCTGAAAGAGATCGGCGATCGCCTGAAATTCCTGGTGAACGTCGGCCTGAACTACCTGTCGCTGTCCCGTTCGGCGGAAACGCTCTCCGGCGGCGAAGCGCAGCGTATCCGCCTCGCCAGCCAGATCGGCGCCGGCCTGGTGGGCGTGATGTACGTGCTGGATGAGCCGTCGATCGGCCTGCACCAACGCGACAATGAGCGCCTGCTGGAAACGCTGATCCACCTGCGCAACCTCGGCAACACGGTGATCGTGGTGGAGCATGACGAAGACGCCATCCGCGCCGCCGACCATGTGATCGACATCGGCCCCGGCGCCGGCGTGCACGGCGGCCAGGTGGTGGCGGAAGGCACCGTCGACGACATCATGGCGCAGCCGGAGTCGCTGACTGGCCAGTTCCTCAGCGGTAAACGCGAGATCGCCATTCCGGCGCAGCGCGTGCAGGCCGATCCGACCAAGGTGCTGAAGCTGAGCGGCGCGCGCGGCAACAACCTGAAAGACGTGACGCTGACGCTGCCGGTCGGTCTGTTTACCTGCATCACCGGCGTGTCCGGCTCCGGCAAATCGACGCTGATCAACGATACGCTGTTCCCGATCGCCCAGCGCCAGCTCAACGGCGCCACCATCGCCGAACCGGCGCCGTTCCGCGAAGTGACCGGCCTGGAGCATTTCGACAAGGTGATCGACATCGATCAGAGCCCGATCGGCCGCACGCCGCGCTCCAACCCGGCCACCTACACCGGTATCTTCACTCCGGTGCGCGAGCTGTTCGCCGGCGTGCCGGAATCACGCAGCCGCGGTTACACGCCGGGCCGTTTCAGCTTCAACGTCAAGGGCGGGCGCTGTGAAGCCTGCCAGGGCGACGGGGTGATCAAGGTCGAGATGCACTTCCTGCCGGACATCTACGTGCCGTGCGACCAGTGCAAGGGCAAACGCTATAACCGCGAAACGCTGGAAGTGAAGTACAAAGGCAAGAGCATCCACGAAGTGCTGGAGATGACCATCGAAGAAGCGCGTGATTTCTTCGACGCGGTGCCGGCGCTGGCGCGCAAGCTGCAGACCCTGATGGATGTCGGCCTGTCCTACATCCGCCTCGGCCAGTCGGCCACCACGCTCTCCGGCGGTGAGGCGCAGCGCGTGAAGCTGGCGCGCGAGCTGTCGAAACGCGGCACAGGCCAGACGCTATATATCCTCGACGAACCGACCACCGGTCTGCACTTCGCCGATATCCAACAGCTGTTGGCGGTGCTGCATCAGCTGCGCGATCAGGGCAACACCATCGTGGTCATCGAGCATAACCTGGACGTGATCAAAACCGCCGACTGGATCGTCGATCTGGGGCCGGAAGGCGGCAGCGGCGGCGGCGAGATCCTGGTCGCCGGCACGCCGGAAACGGTCGCCGATTGTGAAAAATCGCACACCGCGCGCTTCCTGAAACCGCTGCTGGCAAAATAACGGCGGGTTATTCTCTCAACGAGGCGGAATCGTCCGCCTCATTTTTTTAATATTCCGCACTTTTCGCCGAGAAACACCTATCGCTTTAGTGATTGGCATAATATGCCGATTTTTTGCTTCTTCTGAATCATGCCTTTAAAAACAGGCAGTTTCTTCACCTCGAAAAATAAAATCCCTCCTGAATGCCGCCTGTTTGCCTTTTGTTTATTCCCCATGCGCTTCACTATTCCGATGAAATAACGCCGCGCCTGTGCACCGCGCGCATATTAATCAATATAAACATAGCGTTTATAAATAGCCTTCAATAAATGAATGGGCCTATTGGCTCGTACTTTCAATGGGATGATATAAAAGGTGTTTAACGTGGATAATAAATTGGGAACCTCTGCCGCCGCGCTGTTATTGTTTTTCCCCCTCGCCGGTCAGGCGCAAGACGGCGAAGCGTCTTTGACGCTCGCCGGCGGTCTCGCCGTCGCCCCCGCCTATGAAGGCTCTTCTTTTTACAGTATTGAACCTCTGTATCAGGTGAATGCCGGCTATCAAAACGCCAACTGGGGAGAGTTCAGCGCGGGCAGCGAAGGGGCGCGCTGGCAATTTCCGCTGGCCGGGCCCATCGGCATCGCGCTGTTGCTTAACTATGACGCCGGTCGTGACGAAGAAATCAGAACCTTGCGCGGCCGCAACACCCGGCTCAAAGGCATGGGAAAACTGGGTGGCGCACTGGAGGCCGGCGCCGAGCTAAGCTACCAATTCGATCCCTTCCGCGCCTATGTCAAAGGGATGCAGGCGACGCGCAAACGCAGCTACGGCGGGGAAGAACTGGGCCACACCGCCTATGTGGAAACCGGGCTCACCGGGCAATATCCGCTCAGCGAACAGCTGACGTTGATCGGCAACCTCTCCACCACCTGGGCCAACAGCGGCTATCAACGCGGCTATTTCGGCGTAACGTCGCAGCAGGCTCAACGCAGCGCCTTTAGCGCTTATCGGCCGGGCAGCGGATTTAAGGACGCCACGCTCACCGCCGCCCTCAATTATCAGTGGCGGCCGAACGTCGCTTTCCAGGCCGGGGTCGGCGTGACCCGTCTGCTGGGCGATGCGGCCGACAGCCCTATCGTCGAGAAAACCACCTCGGGCATGGCCTTCACCAGCGCCAGTTACAGCTTCTGAGGTTGTTGCCCAGGGTCTGTGCAGGCAGGGAAAACGTCGCGGTTAAAAAATGAACTATAGTTTAGCTGATTGTTAGGTAAACGGATGGATAATTAAGCATTGATTATTTACCTGACAATGTCAGGCGTGACTCCCTCTTATTAAGGATATTTTATGTGTCAACATCATGCGACAGAGAGCCGCAATTTCACCGCATTTCGGCATCGATGGGAAATGCCCATGATCTGGCTGTCGGCGATAATTACGTTGCTCGGTTTTTTATTTGGTATCGCCGCCGTCGTGGTAAATACGGATGGCACTGCACTTGGATTGGGAGACGACGCCAAGGAAACATTGGATACCCTCAGCCTGCTTGCGTTATTACCGCTGATCCCGATCGCTTTCTATATTTATCGTTTCTATCTCGCCGCACAGGCGAAATCCAACGCCTTGCGCATCGGGCCGGCGCAATTTCCGGAATTATTTGCGCTGTATCAGGATATCGGCCGGCGGCTGGAACTCAAGACGCTGCCCAAGCTTTATCTGACCAACGGCAACGGCGTGGTCAACGCCTTCGCGCTGGAGTGCAATCGCCGCCAGCGCTACGTGGTGATCCATTCTGAAATCGCCATGCTGATGCCTACCGCGCCGGAGATCGTGGAGTTCGTGCTGGCGCATGAGCTGGCCCACCACAAACTGCGCCATGTGTCGCTGTGGCGTCTGGCGATCGGCGTCGTGCCGCAGTCGCTGCTGCTGCCCGGCCTGGCGACGACTCGCGCACAGGAGTATTCCGCCGATCGCGTGGCGCTCGCGGTGTGCCCGAACTACGCCAACACGGTGCGGCTGCTGGCCGTCGGCCCCTGGATGCAACATGGCGTGAACCCGCAGGCCTGGCTGGAACAGTGTGAAGACGAGAATAAAGAGCTGTTTGTCCGCATCAGCAATCTGCTGTCTGACCATGCGGTGATGGTTAAACGCTTCAAGGCGCTCAAAGACATTGAGATGCACGGCTTCGAGCGCCACGGCAGCATGTTTTAACCTACTCCGGCGCGCCTACAGCGTTTTCAGCACGCGCGCCGGATTACCGCCCACCACGCAGTTGGCCGGCACGTCTTTGGTGACCACGGCGCCGGACGCCACGACCGCATTATCGCCGATGGTTACGCCCGGATTGATCACCGCACGCCCGCCGATCCACACGTTGTCGCCAATCTTGACCGGCTTGCCGAACTCCGCCCCGCCGACGCGAGTCTCGGCATCCAGCGGATGAGTGGCGGTGTAGATATGCACGCCCGGCGCCAGCAGGCAGTTGTCGCCGATATGCACCTCGCATACGTCGAGGATCACGCAGTCGAAGTTGGCGTAGAAATTCTTGCCGAGATAGATGTTATAGCCGTAGTCGCAACGGAACGTCGGCTCGATGGTGCCGCCCTGATAGCGGCCCAGCAGCTCATCCAGCCACTGCTTGCGCAGCTCGCCCTCTTCCGGCGACGAATGGTTGTAGCGATGCGTCAGTTGGCGTGCGCGCCGGCGTTCGCTGCGCAGCAGTTCATCGCCGGCGTCGTACAGCTCTCCGGCGATCATCTTGCGCTTTTCTTCGCTGATGGCCATATCGGCCTCCTTAATCCGCGTTGCTTGAAGGCTCAAGCGTAGTCGCTTTAGCCAGGCGATAAAAAGGGAACGTTCCCAAATCAGGACCGCGATCACGCTTTAAGACGAAAGAACGGGAAAAAACGGGCGGCGCCGCCGCCCGGCAATCAGGCGCGCAGTTCCTGGCGCACGTGTTCGGGCAGGCCTTCCACCACCAGCTGATAAGAGCTGTCGATCAGCGTGTAAAACTGTGAGTTCGGCAGGTTGCCGTCGAGGAACACCGTATTCCAGTGCGCCTTGTTCAGACCGTCGCAGGCGACGATCTCCGGATGGTGTTCGCGCAGGCTTTCCGCCAGCTCTGGGCTGGACTTGACCGCCAGCGCCGGCCGCCCTTCCACCTCGCACACCATGGCGAACATCACGTCGCCTACCTTGATCTGGCTGGCCTGCCACTGGTTTTGGTCGCTTTGTTCCGCGCCCGGCTTCGCCATGCAGTACTCCAGCAATGCGCTGTTATTCATTGGGTTACTCCCCCTGTAATGTGGCCACAATACGGCGTGCTCCGCCGTGGATGCGGTGCTCCCCCAGCCAGATGCCCTGCCATGTGCCCAGCATCAGCCGCCCGTGCCTGACGGGCAGTGTCAAGGAAGCGCCCAGCAGCGAGGATTTGATGTGCGCCGGCATGTCGTCCGGCCCTTCGTAGTCATGCTGATAGGGTGCGTTTTCCGGCACCTGACGCAGGAAATGCTGCTCCATATCGGCTCGCACCGTGGGATCGCAGTTCTCGTTGAGCGTCAGCGAGGCCGAGGTATGCTGCAGCAACAGATGCAGCAGGCCGGTTTGCAGGCGGTGTAAGTGGGTTAACTGGTTGGCGATCTCGTCGGTAACCAGATGAAAGCCACGCGCTTTTGCGCTGAGGATTAGCGTTTGCTGATGCCACATGAGTGAGCGCCCCTCAATCAGTATATTCTCTCTCCGGTTTGCGGCAACTTCGGCGGCGCGCCGGCAATAAAAAAGGAGCGATATCGCTATCGCTCCTCGATCAACGTCCGTTCAGACTAACAGGCGTTACTGCACCGCGGCAAACGCCTCGGCCACCTGACGCACGTTGTTGTGGTTCAAACCGGCCACGCACATGCGCCCGCTGTGGATCAGGTAGACGCCAAACTCTTCACGCAGACGATCGACCTGCGCCGCGCTGAAGCCGGTGTAGCTGAACATGCCGCGCTGCGCCAGCAGGTAATCGAAGTTGCGCTGCGGCAGCGCGCTCTTCAGGGTGTCCACCAGCGCATGACGCATCTCGAGAATGCGGGTGCGCATGCTCTCCACTTCATCCAGCCATTGGGTTTTCAGCTGGGCGTCGTTCAACACTTTGGCCACCAGCTGCGCGCCGAAGTTCGGCGGGCTCGAGTAGTTGCGGCGCACGGTGGCCTTCAGCTGGCCCAGCACGCGCCCGGCCGCTTCTTCGCTTTCGCACACCACCGACAGGCCGCCGACGCGCTCGCCGTACAGCGAGAAGATCTTCGAGAACGAGTTGCTCACCAGGCACGGTAAACCGGCCGCCGCGATGGCGCGAATAGCGTAAGCATCCTGCTCCATGCCGCCGCCGAAGCCCTGATAGGCGATGTCGAGGAACGGAATGATTTCACGTTCGGCGATCACCTTGACCACTTCATCCCACTGGGCGGGGGTCAGGTCGGAACCGGTCGGGTTGTGGCAGCATGGGTGCAGCAGCGCGATGCTGTGCTTCGGCAGCTGTTTCAGCGCGGCAAGCATGGCGTCGAACTTCACGCCCAGGCTTTCGCTGTCGAAATACGGATAGGTATTCACTTTGAAACCGGCGCCGCTGAAGATGGCGACGTGGTTTTCCCAGGTGGGATCGCTGACCCACACCTGCGAATCCGGGAAGTAGCTTTTCAGGAAATCGGCACCCACTTTCAGTGCGCCGGAACCGCCGACGGTCTGAATGGTGGCGATGCGCCCCTGCTGCAGCATCGGGTGCTGCGCGCCGAACAGCAGTTGCTGAATGGCGGAACGGTAAGACTGCAGCCCTTCCATCGGCAGATATACCGAGGCGCCATGCTCGACGCTGTTCAACTGCGCTTGCGCCGCGGCGACCGCCCGCATCTGCGGGATGATGCCCTGCGCATCGTAGTACAGGCCGATGCTCAGGTTCACCTTGTGCGCGCGCGGGTCTTGTTTGAATTTTTCCATCAGCGACAGAATGGGATCGCCGGCATAGGCGTCAACGTTCTGGAACACGGGGTTTTTCTCCTGGTTTATTGTGGTTTTGGGCACAGCGTTACGTTCCTAATATAGACGGAAAACCGCGTTCGGTTTTAGCTTTATCTCGCCACCGGCAATAAACCGTTTTCCTTGATGCGATTGAGCACCACCGCCGTTTTGATATGCGCCACGCTTTTGTGCGGCGATAGCGTCTGGCTGATGAACTCGCTCAGCGCCGGCAGGTCCGCCACCGCCACTTTGAGCAGGTAATCAGCGTCGCCGGTGGTCTTGTAAGCGTCAAGGATCGCGTCCACTTCCTCCAGCATCTGATGAAAGCTGTCGATCTGCTCCTGCGCGTGCGTGATCAGACTGACTTCGATCAGCCCCACCAGCCCCAGGCCGACCGCCTCCGGCGCCAGCCGCGCGTGGTAGCCGCGGATCAGCTGCGCCTGCTCCAGGCTGATGCGCCGCCGCGAACATTGGGAGGCGGAGAGCCCCACCAGCTCGCTCAGCTCCTGATTGGTCAGACGGCCGTTGGCCTGTAACAGCGTCAGGATTTTCATATCAAAATCGTCAATGTTGTACATAGCCACCTGTAAACTGTGTTAATAAATGTTGACGTTACAGCCTACCAGTTTTTTTACCGTTGCCGACGTCACACCCTGGCGCTTAAATCGCGTACAGCAGCAACGCCCGGCGTTTTCGCCGGTAAGCGGCATAAAAAACGGCTAACCCATGCAGGCAAACGACAATTAACGGCGAAGTAACGCATAAAACCACGAATGTATAAAAAGGACGCCAGATGAAAAAGCTACTCCCCCTCGCGCTGCTGCTCGCCGCCGGCAGCGCCGGCGCGCAATCCCACCTGGACAAAGTGCTGCAGCAAAAGACCCTGGAGGTCTGCACCACCGGCGACTACAAGCCCTATACCTTCCTCAAGGAAGACGGCGGCTATGAAGGCATCGACATCGACATGGCGGAATCGCTGGCCAAGAGCCTGGGCGCTAAAGTGAAGTGGGTGAAAACCAGCTGGAAAACCCTGACGCCGGACTTCGCCTCCGGCAAGTGCGATATCGCCATGGGCGGCATCTCCGTCACGCTGGAGCGGCAAAAACAGGTGTTCTTCGCCGACAAACTGGATACCGACGGCAAAATCCCGCTGGTGCGCTGCACCGACGTGAAGAAATACCGCACTCTCGAACAGATCAACAAACCGTCGGTGCGCCTGCTGGAGCCGGCGGGCGGCACCAACGAAGCCTTCGTGCACGCCTATCTGCCAAAAGCCAAGCTGACGCTGACGCACGACAACATGAGCATTTTCCAGCAGCTGGTGGATCGCAAGGCGGACGTAATGATCACCGACGCCTCCGAGGCGCTG
This sequence comes from Serratia sp. LTN-2, assembly GCF_059740205.1. Classification (NCBI taxonomy): domain Bacteria; kingdom Pseudomonadati; phylum Pseudomonadota; class Gammaproteobacteria; order Enterobacterales; family Yersiniaceae; genus Serratia; species Serratia sp. LTN-2. The sequence goes on from NZ_JCAXDO010000009.1 coordinate 164,169, forward strand.
TATCAGCAGAAGCGTTATCCGAAGCTGTGCGCGGTGAATCCGACCAAGCCGATGCAGTACGGCGAGAAGGCTTACATGCTGCCGCGCGACGATTTGAGCTGGAAACTGTATGTGGATCAGTGGCTGCACCTGGCCAAGGCGACCGGAGAGTATCAGAAGATTATCGACAAATGGTTGGCGGTAAAGAAGTAACGCGTTGAGGAACGGGGCCGACGCACGTCGGCCCCTGCGGCGCATCAGTCGCCGATGTATTCCATCGCCACGCGCTGCGTGAGCTTGGTGATCAGTTCATAAGCGCTGATGCCGGTACAGACGGCGATACGCTCGACCGGCAACGCCGGCCCCCACAGCACCGCTTCATCTCCCACCTTATCGGCGGCGTCCGGCCCGAGATCGACCGAAATCATGTCCATCGACACCCGGCCGACGATCGGCACTTCGCGGCCGTTGATCAGGATTGGCGTACCGGTCGGCGCGCTGCGCGGATAGCCGTCGCCGTACCCCATCGCCACCACCCCCAGCCGGGTATCGCGCGGACTTACCCAGGTGCCGCCGTAGCCGACCGCTTCACCGGCCTTGTGTTCGCGCACCGCGATCAGGCTGGATTTCAGGGTCATCGCCGGCTGCAGCCCATGCTCGGCGCCGCTGCCGTTATCCAGCGGCGATACGCCGTACAGAATGATGCCAGGGCGTACCCACTCGTTGTGGGCGTCCGGCCACAGCAACGTGCCGCCGGAAGCGGCGACCGAGCGCTGGCCCGGTTTGCCGCGCGCGAACTGCTCAAAGCAGGCGATCTGTTTCAACGTGGTGTCGGATTCCGGCTCGTCGGCGCGACTGAAGTGACTCATGATATTGACCGGCTGCGCCACGTTGCGGCAGGCGCACAGGCGCTGATAAAACGCCTCCGCCTGCTCGGGGCGCACCCCCAGCCGATGCATGCCGGTATCGAGCTTCATCCACACCGGCACCGGACGCGCCAGCTCGGCCTGCTCCAGCGCTTCGAGCTGTTCGATGCTGTGCACCGCGGTTTCGATGTTGTTCGCCACCAGCACCGGCAGGTCTTCGGCGCTGAAGAAGCCTTCCAGCAGCAGGATCGGTTTGACGATGCCGCCGGAGCGCAGCATCAGCGCTTCGCCGATGCGCGCCACGCCGTAGCAGTCGGCGTCTTGCAGGGTGTGTGCTGTTTCCAGCAGGCCATGTCCATAAGCGTTTGCTTTCACAACGGCAATCAGGCGGCTTTGCGGCGCCTGGCGGCGCACCTGTTGCAGATTATGTCGCAGAGCGCGGCGGTCGATTACAGCGGTTGCCGCTTTCATTTCAGTTCCTTAGCTGATTATTCGTCATCGTATTGTGGCCCCGCGTAGTTGTCGAAACGCGACCACTGGCCGTTAAAGGTAAGGCGCACGGTACCGATCGGGCCGTTACGCTGCTTACCGATAATAATTTCCGCGATCCCTTTCAGATCGCTGTTCTCGTGATACACCTCATCACGATAGATGAACATAATCAGGTCGGCGTCCTGCTCGATAGAGCCGGATTCACGCAGGTCGGAGTTGACCGGGCGTTTGTCGGCGCGCTGCTCCAGGCTACGGTTCAGCTGCGACAGCGCCACCACCGGCACCTGCAGCTCTTTCGCCAGCGCTTTCAGCGAGCGCGAAATCTCGGCGATTTCCAGCGTACGGTTGTCGGACAAGGCCGGCACGCGCATCAGCTGCAGGTAGTCGATCATGATCAGGCTAAGCCCGTCGTGCTCGCGGAAAATGCGCCGCGCGCGCGAGCGCACTTCGGTCGGCGTCAGGCCTGAGGAGTCGTCGATGTACATGTTGCGCTTCTCCAGCAGGATGCCCATGGTGCTGGAAATGCGCGCCCAGTCCTCGTCGTCGAGCTGGCCGGTACGGATGCGCGTCTGATCCACGCGCGACAGCGACGCCAGCATACGCATCATGATCTGCTCGCCGGGCATCTCCAGGCTGAAGATCAGCACCGGTTTTTCCTGGGTCATCGCGGCGTTTTCGCACAGGTTCATGGCGAAGGTGGTTTTCCCCATCGATGGACGGGCGGCGACGATGATCAGATCGGACTTTTGCATGCCCGCGGTTTTCTTGTTGAGGTCCTGATAGCCGGTATCGACCCCGGTCACGCCGTCGTGCGGCTGCTGATACAGCTGCTCGATACGCGACACGGTATCTTCCAGGATGCGTTCGATGCCCTTCGGGCCCTCGTCTTTGCTGGCGCGGTTCTCGGCGATTTGGAAGACGCGGGACTCCGCCAGATCGAGCAGATCTTCACTGCTGCGCCCTTGCGGATCGTAGCCGGCGTCGGCGATCTCGTTAGCGACCGAGATCATCTCGCGCACCACCGCGCGCTCGCGCACGATGTCGGCGTAAGCGCCGATGTTGGCGGCGCTCGGGGTGTTCTTCGACAGCTCGGCCAGGTAGGCGAAGCCGCCGACCGAGTCCAGCTCGCCCTTCTGCTCGAGTGATTCGGACAGGGTGATGAGGTCGATAGGCTTGCTCATCTCCAGCAGACGCTGCATCTCGGTAAAGATCAGGCGGTGCGGACGGCTGAAGAAATCGTTGGCGACCACGCGCTCCGCCACGTTGTCCCAGCGCTCGTTATCCAGCATCAAACCGCCCAACACCGACTGCTCGGCCTCCAGCGAGTGCGGCGGCATCTTCAGCCCTTCCATCTGACGATCTCTGGAACGCTCTCTGGTTTCGTCCGCGTTTGTTTTGTTGGTTGGTTTTTTTCCTGCCATGAAACGTAGTCTTTATCCGGTTGCGAATGAAGGATCCTGACGCGAGAGTATACGTGATTTTTGCGTCATAACCGATGCAAAAAAGGTATTGGCCCCCGCACGGGCGAACTGGATCTCCGCGACTAAAAAGAATAGGGTGAAATCAGACACTCCAACGAGGTAACGACATGGCCAAGCGCATTCAATTCTCCGCCACCGGCGGGCCGGAAGTCTTGCAATACGTTGATTTTACACCGCTCGATCCGGCCGCCGGCGAAGTGCAGATCGAGAACAAGGCGATCGGCATCAACTACATCGACACCTATGTGCGCAGCGGGCTATACGCGCCGGCCAGTCTGCCGAGCGGCCTCGGCACCGAGGCGGCCGGCGTGGTGGTCAAGGTCGGCGCCGGGGTCAGCGCGATCAAACCGGGCGACCGGGTGGTGTATGCGCAGTCGTCGCTCGGCGCTTACAGCGAAATCCACAACGTGCCGGAAGAAAAAGTGGCGCTGCTGCCGCACAACCTGAGCTTTGAACAGGGTGCCGCCTCTTTCTTGAAAGGGTTGACGGTGCACTATCTGCTGCGCCAGACCCACGAAGTGCAGCCGGGTGAAGTGTTCCTGTTCCATGCCGCCGCAGGCGGGGTTGGGCTTATCGCCTGCCAATGGGCCAAAGCGCTGGGCGCGCGCCTGATCGGCAGCGTCGGGTCCGACGAAAAAGCCGCGCTGGCCAAGCAGGCCGGCGCCTGGGCCACCATCAACTACCACAAAGAGGATATCGCCCAGCGAGTAGCCGAGCTGACGCACGGCGAGAAGGTTGGCGTGGTGTACGATTCGGTGGGGCAAAGCACCTGGCAGGCCTCGCTCAACAGCCTGAAGCGGCGCGGTCTGATGGTCAGCTTCGGCAACGCCTCCGGCCCGGTGACCGGGGTCGATCTGGCGCTGCTCAATCAGAAAGGTTCGCTGTATGTCACCCGCCCTTCCCTTAACGGCTACGTGACCAACCGCGCCGAGCTGCAGTACGCCAGCAACGAGCTGTTCTCGCTGATCGGCAGCGGCGCTATTCGGGTGGAAGTGAAAGACGAGCAGAAATTCGCGCTGGCCGACGCCCAACGCGCGCACCAGGTGCTGGAAAGCCGCAGCACCAGCGGTTCCAGCCTATTGATCCCCTGATAACGGCCAAAGAAAAGGGCTCCTTGCGGAGCCCTTTCTGTTACTGCGTTTTGTAGGGGTAGAGCAGAGTCCGCCAGAGACAGGGGTTGCTTCAGCAACACGAATTTTAGTTGTCTCTCACGGTGATGAAATTGGTCGCATCACTGCATCGATAAATATCCTAACAGCCCCGTCCGGCAAAAAACACGCTTTATGTGCCACATCGCGCGGGAAAACTGCCAAGCTGTGATCGCTGCCGCATTAGCGGTGCGGGCGATTGCGCAAGTTTCAGCGCGACTGACTGATTATTCAGCAAAAAATCAGTAGCGTCTGATCTGAGGTTTCTGCATCGAGCGGTAAATCCACACCCCGACCACCGCCAAAATCAGCCACGGCAGCAGCTTAAACACCACCGCGAACAATCCGCCCAACAACATGAACGCCGCCGCCACCAACAGCGCGGCGAAGATCCCCAGCAGCGAGATGCCGGTCACCATCAGCATCACCACAAAGCCAATGAGAAAGAAGATTTCCAACATGATTGCTCCTTTGCAATACAACGTATCTGCAGAGTGAATTACAAGAAGCGTGCCAGAACGGCGAAAGCGCTAACACATTGAAATGATTAGACAGGCATCCAGTGATACGCTGAATGCCTGGCGAAAAAGACTAACTATTGGTGAAGTTTTTTGTTAATTACGCCATTTCGACCCGCGGCTGGCGCACCAGCGCCAGCGCCTGCTCCACCACCCGCGCATCGGCGCCCGGTTTATGGGCGTTCTCGCTCAGATGGCGGCGCCACTGACGCGCACCCGGCACGCCCTGGAACAAACCGAGGATGTGGCGAGTGATGTGGCCGAGGTAGGTGCCGTTGGACAGCTCGCGCTCGATATACGGATACAGCGCTTCGACGATCGCCACGCTGTCCGGCACCGCGGTTTGCGCGCCAAACAGTTCGCTGTCGACCCGCGCCAGAATCCCCGGATTCTGGTACGCCTCGCGCCCCATCATCACGCCGTCCAGATGCTGCAGGTGCTGCTGCGCCTCTTCCAGTGTCTTCACCCCGCCGTTGATAGCGATGGTCAGCGCCGGGAAATCCCGCTTCAGCTGATAGACGCGCGGGTAGTCCAGCGGCGGCACTTCGCGGTTTTCTTTTGGGCTGAGGCCGGAGAGCCAGGCTTTGCGGGCGTGAATGGTGAACATGTCGCACTCGCCGCGCCCGGCGACGGTCTGAATAAAGTCGCACAGGAAGGCATAGCTGTCCTGATCGTCGATGCCGATGCGGGTCTTCACCGTCACCGGGATCGACACCACGTCGCGCATCGCCTTGATGCAGTCGGCGACCAGCGTCGCCTGGCCCATTAAACAGGCGCCGAACATGCCGTTTTGCACGCGATCGGACGGACAGCCGACGTTGAGGTTAATTTCATCGTAACCGCGCTGCTCCGCCAGTTTGGCGCAGTGCGCCAGCGCGGCCGGATCGCTGCCGCCCAGCTGCAGCGCCACCGGATGTTCTTCTTCGCTGTAGGCCAGATAGTCGCCCTTGCCGTGGATGATCGCGCCGGTGGTCACCATCTCGGTGTACAGCAGCGTTTCCTTGGTCAGCAGGCGGTGGAAGTAACGGCAATGACGATCGGTCCAGTCGAGCATTGGCGCGATGGAGAAACGATTGGCGGCGTAGGTTGGGGCGTGGTTGTCTTTCGTCATGCTGAGTTACTGGCTACCTGATGTCTGTCTGAATTCAACGAACGGCGCGCGGCCGCAAACGGCTATTATAACGACAATCGGCGCCGTTGGGAAAACCGCCTTGTCGCCGACAAAAATTAAGTGGGGGATAAAGCGAATAAACCCACTCGCTCAGGTGTTATCTCATTACGGGCGCGCACGGCGCCTCTGCCTTGAGGACACAACCATGAACAGCTTCATTAAACGCCTGCTGGCATCGGCCATTGCCGGCTGCCTGCTGTTTTCCGGCGGGGCGCTGGCGATGGGCGGCGACGGTAGCAGCCAAACCCCGCCAACCTGTCCGAAAGGCCAGGTCTACGACAGTAAAACCCAGACCTGCACGGTGGATAAAAGCAGCAAAGTCGACGACGCCGACCGCACTAACTATGCCTATGCACTGGCGAAAAGCGGCCGCTATCAGGAAGCGATCGATATGCTCAACACGCTGAAAAATCCCAACACCGCCATAGCGCTGAATTATCGCGGCTACGCCACGCGCAAACTTGGCCGCACCGATGAGGGTATCGGCTATTATTTAAAATCAGTGGCCCTCGATCCGAAATACCCCAAAGTGCGCGAGTACCTGGGTGAAGCCTATATGCTAAAAGGGCGGCCCGACCTGGCGCGCCAACAGCTGCAGGTGATCCAGTCGCTGTGCGGCACCGGGTGCGAGGAGTACCGAGATTTGGCGGCAGCCATCGACCGCCATCCGGAATCTTGATCCGACGCGCCTGCGGAGGTGACTATCAGCGGCGATGCGATACGCGATGAACTCGGCCACTATCTCTCCCGCCTGTGGCGCTATGCGCTGGTGCTTTCGCACCGGCGGGATGTCGCCGACGACCTGGTGCAGGCGACCTGCGTGCGTGCGCTGGAGCGCGCCGCGCAATTCACCCCCGGTTCACATCTGGATCGCTGGCTGTTTGCCATCTTGCACTCTATTTGGCTCAATGAAGTTCGCGCCCAGCTCCTTCGCCAGGGGCAAGGCTGCATGGTGGCGGAAGAGCTGGGCGATGCGGACACCGGTGAACAACCGGTCTTGCTCAATGAAGTGATGCGGCGCGTAAACCGGTTGCCGGCGGCCCAGCGCAACGCGCTGTTTCTGGTGTATGTCGAAGGGCTGTCCTACCGGGAAGCGGCGAAAGTGCTGACGGTGCCGATCGGCACCGTCATGAGCCGCCTGGCGGCCGCACGCCAAGCATTGGCCGATGACCGACAACGGCAACACCGTAAGGAAAGCCATTCGCCCCCCTTACCCCACTCCCGCCGATAAACCGTCGGCCAGCGACCGTACTTATTCCAACGCGCGGATAACCCGGCACGGCTGCCCCAGCGCCAGCACGTTGGCCGGGATGTCGCCGGTCACTACGCTGCCCGCACCGATGGTGGTGCCGTCACCGATGGTCACCCCCGGCAGGATCACCACGTTGCCGCCGATCCATACGTTGTTGCCGATGGACACCGGCTGCGCCGAGGTGCGGAAAGGAAAATCCGGATCGCCGGTGAAGCGTTCATCGGCCTTCAGCGGATGACTCGGCGTGTAGATTTGCACGTTAGGGCCGACCAGCGTGTTATCGCCGATGGTGATGGTATTGCAGTCGAGGAACACCGCATTGACGTTGATAAAACAGTTCTTTCCGATGCGGACATGTTGACCATAGTCGCACCAGAATGGCGTTTCAATCCAGCTTGCTTCTCCCCAGGCGCCGAACAGCTCGCCGAGCAGGCGGTTTTTTTCGTCCGCCTGATGCGAATCCAGCGCACCCAGGCATTTAGTCAACGCCCTCGCCCGGTGGTACATGGCGATCAGTTCTTCATCGCGGCTGTTGTACACCTGGCCGTTTAACAATTTCTCTCTTTCCGTCATCACGCGGGGCTCCAGCTTTTAACGCGGGTGAGGCGCGTTATACCGCTCTCACCGCCCGCTCTCCAGCGCTAAAATCGGCAATGTTGATTTGCCGCCCGCCTGCGGGAAAAAGTTGTGATACACCTCTCGTTTAACGCGGCCAACGCGCCTTTCTCTGCACTATCCTCAGGGGAAAAGGGGCAACTCTCGGCGATTCGCCGTAATCATGGTAAAATCGGCTTTTTTACGTACCGGGATATTTGCGATGAACTCAACCACCCAGGAAAAGCTGTTGGCGCAGGCGGAACGCCTCTGCCAGCAACGCAATGTGCGATTGACGCCGCAACGGCTGGAAGTGCTGCGTCTGATGACTCAGCAACCCGGTGCAATCAGCGCTTACGACCTGCTCGATCTGCTGCGCGTCGCCGAACCGCAGGCCAAGCCGCCGACGGTTTACCGCGCGCTGGATTTTCTGCTGGAGCAAGGGTTTATCCATAGGGTAGAGTCCGCCAACAGCTACGTGCTGTGCCATCACTTCGAACAGCCGATGCATACGTCCGCGCTGTTTATCTGCGATCGCTGCGGCCAGGTGACTGAACGCACTACCGAGGGCGTAGAAGAAACGCTGCAGAAGCTGGCGCAGGAGGCCGGATTTGCGCTGCGGCACAGCGTGGTGGAGGCGCACGGTCTGTGTGCCGGCTGCGTGGAGGTTGAGGCTTGCGACAGCAAGCATGACTGCGCCGAACACGATCACAGCATCGCCATCAAGAAGAAGTAAGCAATACGAAGTCAGGTACTTCCTTGTACCTGCGGCCGGGACGCCAGAGGATGGGGCGACGCCGGCCTGCGCTGTGCGTGCCGCCTTCAATGGCGGCCCTGCAAATTACCAGCGGTGTTTGGTGTGATCTTCCCAGGCTTTCACCTCTTTCTCGGCCGCCTCTTTCTGATAACCGTAGCGTTCCTGAATTTTACCGACCAGCTGTTCGCGTTTCCCTTCGATGACCGTCAGATCGTCATCAGTCAGCTTGCCCCATTTTTCCTTCACTTTGCCTTTAAGCTGCTTCCAGTTACCGTCGGCTTGATCTTTATTCATAGTCTCTCCGTTAACCTGTGGTGAATCAGCGATCCCTGTAACCGGCCGGGGTTAACCAGAAACATTTCTGGCTGATTACGCCCTCACCTTAAGGGTAATCACGCCCATTCATTCGCCAGCCACAAGACTAATTCTAGTCAAACAAAGAAATTAAAATAAAAAAACCAGTATAAAAAACCATTAATAAATAAAATAAAAACAAAAAACGCCAACAAACAAGAAGCTAACGTGAACAGGCCCGGACCGAAAACATGTAAGTAAACATGAATAAAAGCATAAAAAAATCTAATTTATTACCTGACAAAGTTTCTGGACTAGCGTGCAGTAAACCAACTGCCACGCAGCTGGTGACGGTGCCAGATCCAGCCCAACGCCAGGCCGCGCAGCGCCAAAAACACCGCCAACGCCAGCCAGAGCCCATGGTTACCGAGCAGCGGCACGCTGAACAGCGCAATACCATATCCCGCCGCGGCCACCGCCATGCTGTTGCGCATCTCGGCGCCGCGCGTGGCGCCGATAAACATGCCGTCCAGCAAATAGCACCACACGCCGACCAGCGGCAGGATGACCTGCCAAGGTAAATAGTGGGCGGCTAACGCACGCAGCTCCGGCAAAGAGGTCAACGCCGCCACGATCTGCTGGCCGATGACGGCATAGGTCAGGCCAAAGGCCAACGCGACCAGCCCCGCCTGCCGACAGGCCGCGTGCCACACCTTGCGCAGCTGGCTGTCGTCCCGAGCGCCGTAGGCGTGGCCCGAATGGGCCTCCACCGCATAAGCGAAGCCGTCGAGCGCATAAGCGGTGAACGTCAGCAGATTCATCAATACCGCGTTGACCGCCACGACATCGCTCCCCAAGCGAGCGCCGAAGATGGTCAGCGACGCAAAACACAGTTGCAGCAACAATGAGCGCAACATGATGTCGCGGTTGAGCGCCAGCAGGCGGCGCAGATCGCCCCGCCAAGCCTCACACAGCATCGGCAAGGTGATGCCGCGCAGGCGCATCACCCGCCACGCCAGCCACAGGCCGAGCAGCAACGTGGCGTATTCGGCGATGGCGGTCGCCGCCGCCGCTCCCCGCACGTTCCAGCCCAGGCCCATCACCAGCCAGATATCCAGCACAATGTTCAGCAGGTTGCCGACGATCAGCAGGATCACCGGCGCACGCACATACTGCACGCCGAGCAACCAGCCCAGCAGCACCAGATTGGCCAGCGCCGCCGGAGCGCTCAGCCAGCGGATCTCAAGAAAACGCCGCGCCTGTTCCAGCACGTCGGCATTGCCGCCGACGATCTGCAGCGCCAGTTCGATCAGCGGGTAGCGCAGCAGGACGATCGCCACCCCGGCCAACAGCGCCAGCAGCAGCGGTTGCATAAACGCGCGCGCCAGCGCCTGGGGGTTCTGCGCCCCCAGCGCCTGTGCCGCCAGGCCGGTCGTGCTCATGCGCAGGAACAGCAACAGCATGAACAGGAAGCTGGTCGCCACCGCGCCGATCGCCACGCCCCCCAGATAAATGGGGCTGTCGAGGTGGCCGATCACCGCAGTGTCCACCAATCCGAGCAGCGGCACGGTGATATTGGAGAAAATCATCGGCAATGCCAGGCGCCACAGGGCTTTATCGGTGTCGCTGGTGAAGGCGGAAATCAAACGCATGATGAAATGTTCCCGTAACAGTGGCGAAGGGCAAAGTCAGAAACAAAAACGCCCCAGAACAGGGGCGATTGATACAGGGAGCGGTACGGATGGCGCGGCGTTTAAAT
>NZ_JCAXDO010000009.1:175089-230779 GCF_059740205.1 Serratia sp. LTN-2
CCTGTTTGTTTATACAGTCTTGCTGTGAGTATATACAGGTAAGCGCGGATTGGGAACCGAAGAATAAATAAAAATCAGTCAGTAGGCGCCTTTCGTCAGCCGAAATGCTGCCATAAGACCGTGCCCCAAACGAACAGCGCCAGCACGATCGCCAGCGACACCGCCGCCGATCCCATGTCCTTGGCCCGGCCGGACAGCTCGTGATGTTCGCTGCCGATGCGATCCACCACCGCCTCGATCGCGCTGTTCAGGATCTCGACGATCATCACCAGCGCGACCGATCCGATCAATAAAATGCGCGCTATCGCACCCACATCCAGCCACACAGCCAGTATGATAGCCAGGACGGTCGCCACCAGCTCCTGGCGGAACGCCGCCTCGTGTTGCCAGGCGGCGGAAAGCCCTTTATAGGAATAGCCGGCGGCCTTGATGATGCGGGTCAATCCGGTTGCTTGGTTTGCCATGTTTTCGTGCCTTTCTCAGAGGTCGGTCATAATAAAAAGAGTCTAGAACAGTCCGCGCTGACGGCTCTCGGTTTTCGAACACCACAGATCTGCTACCCGGTTTCTGGTATGCTTGCGGCGCATTGCTAACAAGAGGCTTCACGTTGTTATGTCAGGTTGGCGTAAAATTTATTATAAACTATTGAATTTACCACTTAAATTGTTGGTAAGAAGTAAGGTCATCCCATCAGATCCGGTTACCGAGCTAGGGTTGGATCCCTCACGGCCGATTTTGTATGTTTTGCCTTACAATTCCAAGGCGGATTTGCTGACGCTGCGCACCCAGTGCCTGGCGCAGGATCTGCCCGATCCGCTCGACTCGCTGGAGATCGACGGCACCGTGCTGCCGAGCTACGTGTTCATTCACGACGGCCCGCGCGTGTTCCGCTATTACACCCCGAAAGAAGAGTCGGTAAAACTGTTCCACGACTATCTGGATCTGCATCGCAGCAATCCGGATCTCGACATCCAGATGCTGCCGGTTTCGGTGATGTTCGGCCGCTCGCCGGGCCGCGAAGGCCACGGCACGCCGCACCTGCGTCTGTTGAACGGCGTGCAGAAATTCTTCGCCGTGCTGTGGCTCGGCCGCGACAGCTTCGTGCGTTTCTCCAACACCGTTTCGCTGCGCCGCATGGCCACCGAGCACGGCACGGATAAAACCATCGCGCAGAAACTGGCGCGCGTGGCGCGCATGCACTTCTCGCGTCAGCGCCTGGCCGCGGTAGGCCCAAGCCTGCCGGCCCGTCAGGATCTGTTCAACAAGCTGCTGGCGTCAAAGGCGATCGAAAAAGCGGTCGAGGACGAAGCGCGCAGCAAGAAGATCTCGCACGAGAAAGCCCAGCAGAACGCCATCGCGCTGATGGAAGAGATCGCCGCCGACTTCTCTTACGAAACCGTGCGTCTGTCCGATCGCGTGTTGAGCTGGACCTGGAACCGGCTGTATCAGGGTATCAACGTCACCAACGCCGAGCGCGTGCGCCAGCTGGCGCAGGACGGGCACGAGATCGTCTATGTGCCCTGCCACCGCAGCCACATGGACTACCTGCTGTTGTCGTACGTGCTGTATCACCAGGGCCTGGTGCCGCCGCACATCGCCGCGGGCATCAACCTCAACTTCTGGCCGGCCGGCCCGATCTTCCGCCGTCTCGGCGCGTTCTTCATCCGCCGCACCTTCAAGGGCAACAAGCTCTACTCGACGGTATTCCGCGAATACCTCGGCGAGCTGTTCACCCGCGGCTACTCGGTGGAATACTTCGTGGAAGGCGGCCGTTCCCGCACCGGGCGTCTGCTGGAGCCGAAGACCGGCACCCTGTCGATGACCATCCAGGCGATGCTGCGCGGCGGCGCCCGTCCGATCACGCTGGTGCCGATCTACATCGGTTACGAGCACGTGATGGAAGTGGGCACCTACGCCAAAGAGCTGCGCGGCGCCACCAAGGAAAAAGAGAGCCTGCCGCAGATGGTGCGCGGCCTGCGCAAGCTGCGCAATCTGGGCCAGGGTTACGTCAACTTCGGCGAGCCATTGCCGCTGACGGCTTATCTCAACCAGCACGTGCCGCAGTGGCGCGAGTCGATCGATCCGATCGAAGCCCAGCGCCCAAGCTGGCTGACGCCGACGGTCAACGATCTGGCCGGCCAGATCATGGTGCGCATCAACAACGCCGCCGCGGCCAACGCCATGAACCTGTGTTCCACCGCGCTGCTGGCCTCGCGCCAGCGTTCGCTGACCCGCGAACAGCTGATTGAACAGCTCGAGTGCTACCTGCAGCTGATGCGCAACGCGCCTTACGCGCGTGACGTCACCGTGCCGACGCAAACGCCGGACGAGCTGCTGGATCACGCGCTGAACATGAACAAGTTCGAGGTGGAGAAGGACAGCATCGGCGACATCATCATTCTGCCGCGCGAGCAGGCGGTGCTGATGACCTATTACCGCAACAACATCCACCACTTGTTGGTGTTGCCGTCATTGATTGCCAGCATCGTGATGCATCACCGCCGGGTATCGCGCGCCGAGCTGCTGCGCCAGATCGGCATGATCTACCCGATGCTGAAGGCCGAGCTGTTCCTGCACAACGATAAGGAACAGCTGCCGGAGGTGCTGCGGCCAATGATCGACGAGCTGATCCGCCAACAGCTGATCTGCGACAAAGGCGACGAGCTGGTGCTGAACCCGGCGCGCATTCGCCCGCTGCAATTGCTGGCCGCCGGGGTGCGCGAAACCCTGCAGCGCTACGCCATCACCATGTCGATCCTCAGCGCCAACCCGAGCATCAACCGCGGCGCGCTGGAGAAAGAGAGCCGCATCATGGCGCAGCGCCTGTCGGTACTGCATGGCATCAATGCGCCGGAGTTCTTCGACAAGGCGGTGTTCTCTACCCTGGTGGCGACGCTGCGTGAAGAAGGCTATATCAACGACAGCGGCGACGCGATCCGCGAGCACACCCTCGAGGTGTACAATATGCTGAGCGATCTGATCACGCCGGAAATCAAGCTGACCATCGAAAGCGTCAATATGCCGGCGGAGACCAACGACCTGCCGCAAGCCGACGCGGAAGAAGAGCAAGACGAGTGATTTCGCCCGGCGCGGAAAAACAAAAGGCACCCCATGGGGTGCCTTTTTTCTTGCTTTGGGGAACCGTTACCCCGGCAGATAACTCAACGCGATGCCGATAAACACCACCAGCCCGACATAGTTGTTCTGCAGGAAGGCTTTGAAGCAGGCGTCGCGCTCACGACCGGCGATCTGCTTCTGCTGGTGAATAAACAACGCGCCCGCCAGCAACAGCGACCAGTAAAACGCCCCGCCGAGCTGCGCCAGATACCCGACCCACGCCAGCAGCAACAGCGTCGCAAACTGCAGCAGCCCGACGATCAGTTTGTCATAACGGCCGAACAGAATAGCGGTGGACTTGATGCCGATCTTGAGGTCGTCATCGCGATCGACCATCGCATACAGCGTGTCGTAGGCTACCGTCCAGCAGATGTTGGCCAGCAGCAGCAGCCAGCAGCTGAGCGGCAGCGATTCGCTGACCGCCGCATAGCCCATCGGAATGCCCCAGCCGAACGCGGCGCCCAGCACAAACTGCGGCAGGTTGGTCACCCGCTTCATGAACGGGTAGACCCAGGCCAACGCCAGCGCCGCCAGCGACAGCCAGATGGTCATCGCGTTCAGCGTCAGCACCAGGCAGAACGAGATCAGCACCAGCACCACGAACAGCACCTTGGCCTCTTTCGCGCTCACCCGGCCGCTCGGCATCGGCCGCCCGGCAGTGCGCTTCACGTAGCCGTCCACCGCGCGATCGGCGTAGTCATTCACCACGCAGCCGGCGGCGCGCATCAGGAACACGCCAAGCACGAACACCACCAGAATCGACAGCGACGGCACGCCTTTCCCGGCCAGCCACAGCGCCCACAGCGTCGGCCACAGCAGCAGCAGCGTGCCGATCGGTTTATCAATGCGCATCAAATGGCTGTAAGCCCGCCATTTACTTTGAGTCACGCTTCCCTCCAAGATCTTGCTCTCCTCTCTCATGCAGGAACCGCTGAATACAGCGGTGAAGCCGGTAAAAACAGTTCGGTCAGCAACAGCGGCTTCCCCGCCAACCGCAGCCGCGAACGGCGCGCCCACAGCGCGTCCTGCCGGCCGATATGAATATAGTCGCGGGTCAGATCGCCGCTGCTGAACAGATAGCGCCCGAGCGGCAGCGTGCCCAGATCCACCAACGCCTGATCGGGGCCGGTCAGCGTATTTTCCGGGATCACCGTGCGCCCCAACAGCCAGGGCTGGCCGTCGCCCAGCAGCACCACTTCGCGCAGCCAGTAGCGCGGGCTGTCGGGTAAGTGGTTCATCTCGTCGCCCAGCGCTTCGCGCGTGACGAAGCATTCGCGCTGCGGTTCGACGCGCACCTGGGCGCAATGGCGTTCAAATCGGCGGGTCATGGAGCCTAACTCCATCAGCCAGTCGCTGACGGCGGCGGGCGCCGGAGGATCCTGTTCGGACAGCCACTCCAGCGGCGGCAGGATGGAATCCCTGATGCCAGACATTGTTTTACTCCTCGCCTGGACCGCAGCCGGTACGGCGCGCCAGACGATACAAACTGTTAACAGGCCCCCATTGTAGCGCAGAAATGCGAAAGCGGCAGGCTGATTCGTGGCGAGAACGGCGCTCGCCTCGTCCGGAAAAACCGAAGTTCTGTCATCTTTTTGCCATCCGCATTCTCTATCTTCATTCCCCGGCGCGCTGGCGATTCTGTGATCGCACGCAAAGTTTCAGCTTCCTCGCGTTGTGTTATCTACGCGCGTAGATACTCTGATGCCGCAGCGTTGAATCGCCATGCGTCCGACATGATTTGCCGGCACACCTTTGTCGCCGACACCAGGGAAACCATCTTTAACCGCGCCCCTCAAGGCGTAGAACAAAAGAGGATAGCACTGCCATGAGCGAAACAACGCTTGCCACTCCACAGTCCGCCGACGCCGCGCTGGCGGCCGATGAACGCCTGGCAACCAAAGAGGGGCGCAGCCAATTTTGGCGCGCCACCTTCTCCTGCTGGCTCGGCACCGCCATGGAATACGTCGATTTTGCGCTGTACGGCCTGGCGGCCGGCATGGTGTTCGGCGACGTGTTCTTCCCCGAAGCCACGCCGCTGGTCGCGCTGTTGGCCAGCTTCGCCACCTACTCCGTCGGCTTCGTCGCACGGCCTATCGGCGCGTTGGTGTTCGGCTGGATCGGCGATCGCAAAGGCCGCCGCGTAGTACTGATCACCACCGTGGCGCTGATGGGCCTCTCCACCACGCTGATCGGCCTGATCCCGTCCTATGCGCAAATCGGCGTCTGGGCCCCCGCCTGCCTGGTGATCCTGCGCTTCGCGCAGGGGTTCGGCGCCGGCGCGGAGCTGTCCGGCGGCGCGGTGATGCTGGCGGAGTACGCACCGGCCAAACGGCGCGGGCTGGTGGCGTCTATCATCGCCATCGGCTCCAACAGCGGTACCCTGCTGGCATCGCTGGTATGGCTGCTGGTGCTGCAGCTCGACAAAGAAGACCTGATGAGCTGGGGTTGGCGCATTCCGTTCCTCGCCAGCATTCTGATCGCCGGGGTGGCGCTGTATTTGCGCCGTCACGTACGGGAAACGCCGGTTTTCGAACGCGAGCTGCAGCAAAACCACCAGCGCATGCTGGACGCCGCCCATGCCGCACCAGATACGCGCAGCTACCTGCAACGCACCAAGGCGTTCTGGGTGATGCTCGGCCTGCGCATCGGCGAGAACGGCCCCTCTTACCTGTGTCAGGGCTTTATCGTCGGTTACGTCGCCAAAGTGCTGATGGTCGATAAATCGGTGCCGGCGCTGGCGGTGTTGATCGCCTCGCTGTGCGGTTTTCTGGTGATCCCGCTGGCCGGTTGGTTGTCTGACCGCTTCGGCCGCCGCATCACCTACCGCTGGTTCTGCCTGCTGCTGGTGCTGTACGCCTTCCCGGCGTTCTGGCTGCTCGACAGCCGTGATCCGGCGATCGTCATCTCGGTGATCGTGGTCGGCATGTGCATCGCGTCGCTGGGGATCTTCGGCGTGCAGGCGGCCTACGGCGTCGAACTGTTCGGCGTGAAGAACCGCTACTCCAAGATGGCGTTCGCCAAAGAGCTCGGCTCGATCCTCTCCGGCGGCACCGCGCCGCTGATCGCCACCGCGCTGCTGTCCGGTTTCGGTCACTGGTGGCCTGTCGCCTGCTATTTTGTTGTAATGGCGGCCATCGGCTTAATCACCACCTTCTTTGCTCCCGAAACCCGCGGCCGCGATCTCAACCTGCCGCAGGATGCCGCGTAGCAAGAAGGCGAACAGGATCCCAATTTGGATAATCACTCCGCGCGACGCGTTACCCGCGCCGACGTGGCCCGCGTAGCGGGTACCTCCGTCGCCGTGGTCAGCTATGTGATCAACAACGGCCCGCGCCCGGTGGCGGAAGCCACCCGGCTGCGCGTGCTGGCGGCGATCGAGCAAACCGGCTACCGCCCGAACGATATCGCGCGGGCGTTGGCCTCCGGCAGTACGCAAACCTACGGGCTGGTGGTGCCGGATATTTCCAACCCGTTCTTCGCCACGCTGGCGCGAGCGCTGCAGCAAGAGGCCTTCAGCCGCGGCCGCGTGTTGCTGCTGGGCGACGCCGGCGACGACCGGCAGCGCGAGTATGAGCTGATCAACAACCTGTTACGTCGCCAGGTCGACGGCCTGCTGTACACCAGCGTCGATCGCCACCCGTGGTTCGATCTGATCCGCGCCTCCGGCACGCCCTGCGTAATGATAGACACCATCGACAACCAGGCCGACATCTGCGCCATTCGCGTCGACGAACGCGATGCCGCCTGCCAGGCAACCCGCCATCTGCTGCAGCACGGCTATCGTGATATCGGCATTTTTATCGGCCCGCTGACCATGCTCAACGCGCAGGATCGCCTGAACGGCTGGCGCGATGCACTGCTGGAGGCGGGCATCACGCCGCGCGACGAGTGGATTTTCGAGGTGCCCTACACCCGCCAGGGCGGCTACCAGGCCACCCAGCGCCTGGTGCGGGGCCCGCGCCCACGCGCCATTTTCACCTCTAACGAACAGCAGGCGCTCGGCTGCCTGTCGGCGCTGGCGGAGCATGGGCTGCGCGCACCGGACGATCTGGCGCTGATCTGTTTTAATGGCACGCAGCAATCCGAATTCAGCGTGCCGCCGCTCAGCGCGGTCGAGCAGCCGATCGACGCCATGGCCAAGCGGGCCATCGCCATGCTGGCCGCCGGCGCCGTACCCGCCGAGCCGCACGAATTCGCTTTTCAACTGCGCATCCGCCGCTCGTGCGGCTGTTAGCGGTTTTTCAGGACACCTTATATGCGTTTGATCATTGATTGCGATCCCGGCAACGGCGTTCCCGGTGCCAACGTCGACGACGGCCTGGCGCTGGCCCTGGCGCTGGCGGCCAAACCGCAGCTGCAGCTGGAACTGATCAGCATCGTGGCCGGCAACACCCCGCGCGAAGTGGGTTTCGCCGTCGCCACCCAGCTGCTGGCGCAGAGCGGTTATCAGGTGCCCGTCGCTCTCGGCGCAGCGCGCGCCCTGAGCGAGCCGCCAGAGCCGTGGCGCGCTCATCTGGACCGCCCGATCGCCGATCCGAAGCTGGCGTCGCTGTGGCGCGGCCTGCCCACGCCTTCTTTCGCCAATGCGCCCGCACCGGACGCCGCCATCGCCATCGGTGAGTTGATCTGCCGGCATCCCGGCGAGGTCACGTTGGCGGCGATCGGTCCGTTGACCAACGTTGCGCACACCATGCAACTTTACCCGCAGATGGCGCAGGCGGTGAAAGAGATCGTCATCATGGGCGGCGTGTTCAACGTTGAGGGGTACATCAAGGACACCAATTTCGGTTTGGATCCGGAAGCCGCGCGGCTGGTATTGAACAGCGGTGCCAATATCACGCTGGCGCCGCTGGACGTCACCACCCAGACCATGCTGACCCAGGCGGATCTGGCTACTCTGACGCAACCGGATACGCCGCTGTGCCGCTATTTACGCGCCACCACGCAGCCGTGGATCGACTATTCGCGCCATACGCGGCGCCTGCCGGGCTGCTGGATCCATGATGCGCTGGTGATCGCCTGGCTGCTGGAACCGCAGCTGGTCACGACCGAAATGTTCCATGTGGATGTGGCGCTGGAAGGAGCGTTGACGCGCGGCAGCTCACGCCGCTGGCGGCCGGACAGCCTGCGCCTGACGGTCGGCATGCCGCCGCCTCCGGGCAAGCCGGTGCGCATCATGCAGCAGGTGGACAACGCCCGTCTGCTGGCGCTGATCGGCGCAACGCTGGCGCGCGGATGAAAAAAGGTGCGCCAAGGCGCACCAATCATCGAGCCAGCATCGGCAGCGCCGGGTGTTACCCCTTGCCTTTAACGCTGCTGATAAAGGTTTTACGCGCGGTGGTCGAGCCCAGCTTTTCGGCCTCATTCATCAGCTTCAGCGCCTTGTCGATATCGCCCGCCTTCACCGCCTGTTTGATGCCGTTATTGAAGTAGCTTTCTGTATCGTTGAGCATCGGCTCCGCCGGTTTCTCCGGGGTCGGTGCTGGCGCGGCGGCCGGGGCGTTCGACCCCACCACCACCGGCGCCACGGTCGGCGCAGGCTGCAGCATGCCAATCATCACGTTGCCGGTGCCCTGTTCGGCGGTCACTTTGAGCTTCAACGTGCCGGTCGTCGCATGGCCGGCGATCGGATCCGGGATATCCGGCACCGCGTTACCCACGCCCTGCGCATAGGCCTTGGCCGGGTTGGTCAGCTGCGTGGTCTTCGCCAAATCCTGGCGGGTGGTGTACACCAGCAGGTAAATCTGTTTTTGACCGAGCGCCGGCGTCAGTTTCAGCGTGCCTTCGAGACGATCGGAGGACATCGCCCCCGGCGGCTGATACGGGAAGTAGCTGCTCGGGTAATACGCCGCCGGGCGCAGATGCTCGTCCAGCACCAGCACGCTCGGCGCGTACAGCGAATTGTTTTTGGCGAGGCTGCTCAGCGTCACTTCCAGCGAACCGCGATCGGCCGGCAGCGTATAGGCGGCGATCGCCCCCTGAATCTCGCCCTGATTGAGTTGCGGGCTGACGGCGTCGAGCTTCACCTCTTGCGACACCGGCGGCTGCAGCGGCTGCCACGGCAGGCTTTGCAGCGTGGCGGCGCTGATGGCCGGCGCGACGGAGACATTGGCCGGCGTATCGGCGTTGGCCGCCAAAGGCGCGCCGACGGTCAGCGCCAGCGACAGGCAGAGTGACAGCAGATTCTTTTTCATCGTTATAGCCTCTTTCAGCGCCGCGAAGGATCAGGCAAGAGATCCGGCTGCGGCGAATGCGGTTGGGGGAGAGCCTGCGGCCCTCCCCATCCTGTCGTTACCACCAAATTTCCATCTGGGCGCCGAAGGTGACTTCGTCATCCTTGCCGCGGCTGAAGGTATGCATGCTGGTGTCGTTGTAAGCGGTACCGGCGTTATACCCGGTATCGTCGCTGGTGGCGTAACCCCATTTCTCATCCCACTTGGCGTAGGTGGCGAACAGGCGGATGGCCGGACGCGACCAGATGCTGTTGCCCGCCTGCCACTGCTGCGCCAGGGTCACTTTGTACTGCCCGTTGCGATCGCCGGTGCGCTGGGATTTAACGTTGTCGTAGCCGGCTTCCAGCAGGGTGCTCATGATCGGCGTCCATTTGTACATCGGGCGCACGCCCACGGTGTACCAGGTGGTGCCGTTATTGTTGTCGCGGTCGATATCCTGGAACATGGCGACGTACATCAGCGCCCATTGATCGTTGAAGTCGATGGCGCCGTGATCCAGCACGCGGATCATCTTGCCGTTGTTATCGATGGTGGCGCCTTCGTTGCGGCCGTTGTTCTGCGAGGTCATCGAGTCAGTAGCGTACTGCAGCACGAATTTGTTGTAGCCATTCAGAATGCTCTGCGTGTGTTCCGCAGTGAACATCCAGCCGTCTTTGCTGGCGCCGTCGGCCAGGTGGTAATGGTCCTGCGCATTAGCGCGGCCGTAGTCCACGCCCAGCTCCAGGGTGCCGCCCGGGTTCAGCTCCAGCCCGGCCAGGCGCAGGTCGAAGGTATCGTTGACGGTCGGACGCTGTTTCCATTCGTTATCCAGGTAGCCGTAAGAGCCGCCGGATTCGGAGTTGCGGGTCACGGCAGCGGACAGCTTGCCGAAGCCCAGATCGATATTTTCCAGACCGGCGCCCGGGCCGGAGATATCCCAGTAATAGAAGTCGATCATGTGAACGTCATGACGCTGATAGAAGCGCTTACCGGCCCACAGCGTGGAGCCTGGCAGCCAATCGATCAGGTTTTTACCCTGCACGTTGACTTCGCGGAAGCCCGGGGTCACGTCTTCCCAGTCGGAACGCTGCGAGACCGAATAGGCCAGGTTGGTGTCGAAATAGAAGCTCTTGTCGCCTTCTTTCCACACTTCCTGCCCCAGTTTCAGTTCGGCGTAGGTTTCGCATTCGTTGCCGAGACGGTACTTGCTCGCGGCGCCGGTGGCCTTGAAGCACTGTTGCTCACCGCCGCTGCCGGTCCAGCCGATGCCGGAACGGGCGTAACCGTGGAAATCCACGGCCAGCGCCTGGGTGGAGAGAACACCGGCGGCGACAGCCAGTGCCAGAGGAAGTTTGCGCAGAGTAGTCATCATTATTCTCCTGTTATACCGACTTTGATGCTTTAAACGCCCGGCTCCTGGTGCAGCCGTTTACATGCCGTACCGTCTTCACGGAACAGGTGGCAACGGTGAGGCGGCAGGCCGATGGCGAATGTGGCACCTTCTTCTACCAGCACCACGTCGTTCTGGCGGTACACCAGGTTTTGACGGATGGCCGGGATTTGGATGTGGATTTGCGTCTCGTTGCCGAGCTGCTCCACCACCTGTACGTCGCCGGTAAGCCGCACTTCAGAGGCTTCACCGGGCAGCAGATGTTCGGGGCGAATGCCCAGTGACAGGTTGGCGCCGGGCTGAACGCCCGCGCCCTCCACCGGCAGCCACACCAGCTGGCGGTTGGGCAGTTCAACCTGCACCTGCCGTGATTCCGCTGCGGTCACCTTGACCGGCAGGAAGTTCATCTTCGGCGAGCCGATAAACCCGGCGACGAAGCGGTTGGCCGGATAGTGATACAGTTCCAACGGCTTGCCGACCTGCGCCACGCGCCCGGCGTCGAGCACCACGATCTTGTCGGCCAGCGTCATCGCTTCGACCTGATCGTGGGTGACGTAAATCATGGTGCGCTGCAGGCGCTTGTGCAGGCGGGAGATCTCGATGCGCATCTGCACCCGCAGCGCGGCGTCGAGGTTGGACAGCGGCTCGTCGAGCAGGAACACGTCCGGCTCGGCCACCAAGGTGCGACCGATCGCCACGCGCTGGCGCTGCCCGCCGGACAGCGCCTTCGGCCGCCGATCGAGCAGGTGCGCCAGCTGCAGCACCTCGGAAACCTGATTCACCCGTTGATTGATCTCCGCTTTCCTGGCGCCGGCCAACTTCAGGCCGAACGACATGTTGTCCGCCACCGACAGGTGCGGATACAGCGCGTAGGACTGGAACACCATGCCGATGCCGCGCTCGGAAGGCGGCACCTCATTCATGCGTTGGTCGCCGATCAGCAGATCGCCGGAGGTGATGTCCTCCAGCCCGGCGATCATGCGCAGCAGCGTCGATTTGCCGCAGCCCGACGGCCCGACAAACACCACAAACTCGCCGTCGTCGATGGTCAGATTGACGTTTTTGGAAATCACGGCCTCACCGAAGGCCTTATAAACGCTGCGCAGTGTGACGCTAGCCATGCGTTACTCCCCTGCTTTCGCAGTTAACATGTCGTGTGAAAATGGCGGAGGCAAAGCCCGCCAAAACCCATTGATGACCCTCTTGCTGCGCGCCGTGCTGCCATGCCAACGGCAAGGTCGCCTCAGACGGCGCGGCCGCCTGAGTATAAGGCTGCAGGTTTATCAGCGCTTCAAGGCATTGATCCTGATGGGTAATAAGTAAGCGCACCACGCCATCCCGCTGGCTGATCGCGTTCAGTTCGCCGCGCTGGAACAGCGGCGAACGGCGCAGGGCCAGCAGCGCCTGGCAGTAACGTAAGGTGGAATGGCTATCGTGCTGTTGGCGGCTGATGGCCAGCTCGCGGTGTTCGATCGCCACCTGCTGATACCAGCTGATTTCGCCGGCGGTGACCTGTTCGGGGGCTTCATGCCACGGCATCGGCGTTTGCGCACCGCGCGGATCCTGCAGGCCGGCGGCGTGCGGCAGCCCCAGCTCTTCGCCCTGATACAGGCAGATCGGCGCCGGCAACATCGCCAACAGGGTGAGAAAAGCGGTAGCGGAACGCAGGTCGCCCTGCCCCCAGCGGCTCACCACCCGTGGCTGATCGGCGTCGCCGGTGCTCCACAGGCTGTCCGCCAGCGTCGCGCGGCGGGCGTGCAGCACCGCCACCAGCTTCTCCGCGCTGAACGGCATCACGTCCAGCGCCAGCGCGCCGTGGGCGAACCGCTGCGGCGCGACGGCATTGCAAACGCGGTTGGCTTCATCGCCAT
The DNA here is from genome assembly GCF_059740205.1 of Serratia sp. LTN-2. Lineage (NCBI taxonomy): Bacteria > Pseudomonadati > Pseudomonadota > Gammaproteobacteria > Enterobacterales > Yersiniaceae > Serratia > Serratia sp. LTN-2. The sequence goes on from NZ_JCAXDO010000009.1 coordinate 187,680, forward strand.
ACCACAGCGTCAGCCCTTCGCCCGTCACCGCCGCCTCGACCTCCGGTGCCAGCATCTGCGGCAGCAACAGACCGTCGATAGACAGCGCTTTCAGGTAGGGCAGCGCCGCCAGCATGCCGTGCGCGTCGCCCACACCGTCCCCGTTTCCGTCACGGAAACTGGCCGGATGGATCCGGTACAGGGTGGGCTGAGTGGCGATAGGCATTGGTGACATAAATCCGGTATCCCTGCTGCGCGTGGCGTTGAAAATCAATGGGGCCGATAGTGCGGGAGTCGCCGGAAAGGGTAATCATCCGTAACAGGATTTTTCATGGGGGAGGAGACGGGAGGATGAGAGAACGACCGCAGCGATGAGAAGTTCCGCGCCGAGGGCAAATCTGTGATCAAGCTGGCAAAAATCGCCCCCCTATTTTGTGCCTGACGCCACAGAATAGAGCGCAACGTTAACTGGATCACACTCCTCATCTCAGGGGCGTAGAGGGGGGGAGGATGAGAATATGTCGCGTTGTGACCCACTATGATCGCGAAACGTCTCTCCTTGATTTATGTGCCCACAAAAAGAAGGACTGGATTATGACTCGCAGCATTACCCTCGCCCGCACGCTGGCGCTCTCGGCACTGGCCACCCTGGTGCTCTCTTCTTCCGCCTTCGCCAAGATTGAGGAAGGCAAACTGGTTATCTGGATCAACGGCGACAAGGGCTATAACGGCCTGGCCGAAGTCGGCAAGAAATTCGAAAAAGACACCGGCATCAAGGTCACCGTCGAGCATCCGGACAAGCTGGAAGAAAAATACCCGCAGGTGGCCGCCACCGGCGACGGCCCGGACATCATCTTCTGGGCCCACGATCGCTTTGGCGGCTATGCGCAGTCCGGCCTGCTGGCCGAAATCCACCCGTCCAAAGCCTTCCAGGACAAGCTGTTTCCGTTCACCTGGGACGCCGTGCGTTACGACGGCAAGCTGATCGGCTATCCGATAGCCGTCGAGGCGCTGTCGCTGATTTACAACAAAGACCTGGTCAAACAGCCGCCGAAGACCTGGGAAGAGATCCCGGCGCTGGACAAACAGCTGCGCGCCAGCGGCAAAAGCGCCATCATGTGGAACCTGCAGGAGCCCTATTTCACCTGGCCTATCATCGCCGCCGACGGCGGTTATGCCTTCAAGTATGAAAACGGCAAATACAACATCAAGGATGTCGGCGTCGCCAACGCCGGTTCGCAGGCCGGTCTGCAGTTCATCGTCGATCTGGTGAAAAACAAACACATCAACGCCGATACCGATTACTCGATCGCCGAAGCTGCGTTCAACAAAGGCCAGACGGCGATGACCATCAACGGTCCGTGGGCCTGGAACAACATCGAGCAGAGCAAAATCAACTACGGCGTGACGCTGCTGCCGACCTTCAAAGGCAAACCGTCCAAACCGTTCGTCGGCGTGTTGACCGCCGGTATCAACGCCGCCAGCCCGAATAAGGAGCTGGCGACCGAGTTCCTCGAAAACTACCTGCTGACCAACGAAGGGCTGGCGGACGTCAACAAAGACAAGCCGCTGGGCGCGGTGGCGCTGAAGTCTTATCAGGAGGCGCTGGCTAAAGATCCGAAGATCGCCGCCACCATGCAGAACTCGCAAAACGGGGAAATCATGCCGAACATCCCGCAGATGAGCGCCTTCTGGTACGCCGAACGCAGCGCGGTGATCAACGCCGTCAGCGGCCGTCAGACGGTGAAAGCCGCGCTGGACGACGTGCAGACCCGTATCACCAAGTAATGACGTCGTGCGGGGCGCCACGGTGCCCCGCCATTGCTTCACAGAAAGGAACGCCCTATGCAATTCGCTCACGCCGGGACGCCTGCGCGTAAAAAATCGAAGTGGTGGCAAAGCGACGCGCTGAAATGGCTGGTGGTCGGCCTGTTCAGCCTGGTGACCTGCTACCTGATTGTGTTGATGTATGCACAGGGTGAATACCTGTTCGCTATCCTGACGCTGATCCTGGTCAGCGCCGGACTTTACGTCTTCGCCAACCGCCGTGCCTACGCCTGGCGCTATGTGTATCCCGGCGTCGCCGGCATGGGACTGTTCGTCCTGTTCCCGCTGATCTGCACCATCGCCATCGCCTTTACCAACTACAGCAGCACCAACCAGCTGACCTTTGAGCGCGCGCAATCGGTGCTGATGCAGCGCCAGTTCCAGAGCGGCAAAACCTTCACCTTCGGCCTCTACCCGGCGGAAAATCAGCAATGGCGCCTGCAGTTAACCTCGCCGGACAGTGAACAGCCGTTGATTTCCGAGCCTTTCCGCCTCGACGCCGCTGCACCGCAAACCCTGGCATTGACCACCCAGAGCACCGCGCCGCAGGGCGAGCGCGCCACGCTGCGGGTGATCACCCAGAACCGACAGGCGCTGAGCCAGCTGGTGGCGCAACTGCCCGACGGCGGTGAATTGCGCATGAGCTCTCTTCGCCAATTCTCCGGCACCCGCCCGCTGTATGCGCTGGACAAAGACGGCAGCACGCTGACCAATAACCAGACCCAGGTGCGCTATCGGCCGAACGGCGACATCGGCTTCTATCAGGCGATCAATGCCGACGGCGGCTGGGCGCAAGAAACCCTGAGCCCAGGCTATACCGTCACCACCGGCTGGAAAAACTTCCTGCGGGTGCTGCAGGACGAGGGCATCAAAAAACCGTTCGTGTCGATCTTCATCTGGACCATCGTGTTCTCGGTGATGACGGTGATCCTTACCGTAGCGGTCGGCATGGTGTTGGCCTGCGTGGTGCAGTGGGAGGCGCTGAAAGGCAAGGCGATATATCGCGTGCTGCTGATCCTGCCCTATGCGGTGCCGTCGTTCATCTCGATCCTGATCTTCAAAGGCTTGTTCAACCAGAGCTTCGGCGAGATCAACATGATGCTCAGCCATCTGTTCGGCATCAAACCGGCCTGGTTCAGCGATCCGCTCACCGCCAAGAGCATGATCCTGATCGTCAACACCTGGCTCGGCTACCCGTACATGATGATCCTGTGCATGGGGCTGCTGAAGGCGATCCCGGACGATCTGTACGAGGCCTCGGCGATGGACGGCGCCAACCCGTGGCAGAACTTCTTCCGTATCACCTTCCCGCTGCTGATCAAACCGCTGACGCCGCTGATGATCGCCAGCTTCGCCTTCAACTTTAACAACTTCGTGCTGATCCAGCTGCTGACCAACGGCGGCCCGGACATGATCGGCACCACCACGCCGGCCGGCTATACCGATCTGCTGGTCAGCTACACCTACCGCATCGCCTTCGAAGGCGGCGGCGGGCAAGACTTCGGCCTGGCGGCCGCCATCGCCACGCTGATCTTCCTGTTGGTAGGCGCGCTGGCGATCCTGAATTTGAAAGCCAGCAAGATGAACTTCGATTAGGGAGAATAACGATGGCCATGGTTCAACCCAAATCCCAGCGCCTGCGGCTGTGGATCACCCATATTTTGATGCTGTGCTTTATCGCCCTGATCATGTTCCCGCTGCTGATGGTGGTGGCCATCTCGCTGCGTTCAGGCAACTTCGCCACCGGCAGCCTGATACCGGAAACCCTCTCCTGGGATCACTGGCGGCTGGCGCTCGGCTTCAGCGTCACCCACGCCGACGGCAGCGTGACGCCGCCGCCGTTCCCGGTGCTGCTGTGGCTGTGGAACTCCATCAAGATCGCGGCGATCACCGCGATCGGCATCGTGACGCTGTCCACCACCTGCGCCTACGCCTTCGCCCGCATGCGCTTTCGCGGCAAGAGCACCTTGCTGAAAAGCATGCTGATCTTCCAGATGTTCCCGGCGGTGCTGTCGCTGGTGGCGCTGTACGCCCTGTTCGATCGCCTGGGACAGTACATTCCGTTTATCGGTCTGAACACCCACGGCGGGGTGATCTTCGCCTACATGGGCGGCATCGCGCTGCACGTCTGGACCATCAAGGGCTATTTCGAAACCATCGATAACTCGCTGGAAGAGGCGGCGGCGCTGGACGGCGCCACGCCGTGGCAGGCGTTCCGTCTGGTGCTGTTGCCGCTGTCGGTGCCGATTCTGGCGGTGGTGTTCATTCTGTCGTTTATCGCCGCCATCACCGAGGTGCCGGTGGCGTCGCTGCTGCTGCGCGATGTGAACAGCTACACGCTGGCGGTGGGGATGCAGCAATATCTCAACCCGCAGAACTACCTGTGGGGCGACTTCGCCGCTGCTGCGGTGCTGTCGGCGATACCGATTACCGCCGTGTTCCTGCTGGCGCAGCGCTGGCTGGTGGGCGGCCTGACGGCCGGCGGCGTGAAGGGGTAATGTGTGCCACTGCAGTGCGTTGGATGTCTTTCCTTATCTTTTACCCTATGGATTTCAAGTTACAGCTAGCGAGTGCAGTCAACAACGCTGTAGCTTGAAAGACGACGGGTAATTATATCCTGTGTCTTTGGCGGCCATTGGCCGCCATTTTTATCTCCGCTATTCCCGTTTCAGCCGATCGGTGTTGGCCAGATAGAGCGTCACCACCAGCACCAATATCGCCGCGGCGTAGATCAGGGTATCGATGGGATTCTTGTGATCCACGATAATCAAACGAATAATCGCGGTAATGCCGATATAAATAAAATAGCGCAGCGGGAAATGATAACCCGACTCAAAATACTTGACGATCAAGGCGATAAATTCAAAGTACAAGAAATAAATCACGATGCCTTCAATCAACAGGTATGAAGAAGACTCTTCGCTATTGATAAAGAGTACCTTCGCCAGGTGAATGGTCTCCTTGACCAGAAACACCACCAGAATTGCCGCCAGCAGCAGCAAGCCTACGTTCAGCACCCGCTGCAGCCCTTTCGCTATCATGATCGAACGCGACGTTTTTGCCATAAAACCTCTCTCTGAATACCGCTAATATGATTCAACCGTGCCAATATAGGCATTGTCTTAAAAATCATGCCCCGTGCGAAAGCACTTTAAACCCCATTTAATTCATAAAGTTATAATAAGATGTTTCTGGCTTATAGATTTGTAGCAAATCGAAATGTCAACTATCATGGGTCACAGAGATCTTTACATAAAACCAATAACCTCGAATTAACAAGGGAATTCTTTATGCGCGCTAAACTTAACGGACTGGTCGCTGCAGGCCTGTTTACCTGTGCATTGTCCGGCCACGCCGCCGGCCTGGTAACCCCTGACAACGATCTGCGTAACGATCTCGCCTGGCTGTCTGACCGTGGCGTCATCAACGTCAGCCTGTCCACCTGGCCGCTGAGTCAGGAAGAGATCAGTTCCGTTATCGCGCAGGCCAAGCCGGTCACCAATACCGAGAAAAACGTCATCGATCGCGTGCAGCGCCGTGTCGATGCCTTGAAAGCCAACATCCGCGTCAGCGGTTACGCTTCGACGGATAAGCCCGGTACCCCGCAGGGCTTCGGCCAAAATGAGTACGCCGACGATCGCCTGACCATCGGCGCCGGCGCCAACGGCGAGTTCTGGGACGTACGTCTGCAGGGCTCGGTGGAAGGCGATCAGCGCGTCAGCGACGGCTCCAAATTCAATATGAACGGCTCCTACGGCGCGGTGAAAATCTGGAACCAGTGGCTCTCCTTCGGCGAAGTTTCCCAGTGGTGGGGCCCTGGCTACGACGGCAGCCTGATCCGTTCCGATGCCGCACGCCCGGTGGCGGGCTTTATGCTGCAGCGCGCCGATCAATCGCCATTTGAAACCCCGTGGCTGTCGTGGATCGGCCGCTGGCAATACCAGCTGACCGCCGGCCAGCTGTCACAGTACAGTTCCGTACCGCACACCAAACTGATCGGCGGCCGTTTTACCATGATGCCGACCGACTTCGTCGAGCTTGGCGCTTCACGCATCATGATGTGGGGTGGTGAGGGCCGTCCGCAGTCGTGGCGCTCTTTCTGGGATGGTGTAACCGGCAACGATAACACCGGCGATCCTAAAAACGATCCGAGCAACCAACTGGGCGGTTTCGACTTTAAGCTGAAGCTGCAACCTTTGCTCGGGATACCGGTCAGTTTATACGGTCAGGCCATCGGTGAAGATGAAGCCGGTATGTTGCCTTCGCATAACGCCTATTTGCTGGGGCTGGAAGGCCACCCGGAGTGGGGCCCAACCACCATCAACTGGTATATTGAAGGAGCCGACACACGTTCGGAATTCAGCACCAAAGATGTGATCTACCAACACTATGTCTATCGCGGCGGCTACTATCAGCAGGGCTATCCGTTGGGCCATGCGATGGGCGGCGACGGCCAGATGCTGTCCGGCCGCGTCGAACTGGTTCTGGATGACAGCCAGCGCTGGAGCACTCGTCTGGTATACGCCAAAGTGAACCCAAGCAATCAGAACTATAACAAGGCATTCCCGAAATCCGATACGCTGAAGGGCATTCAGGTCGGCTGGGGTTACACCTTCCCGTCGCAGGTTAAGTTCGACACCAGCCTGTGGTACACCGACAACGATCACAGCACCGCCGATGACGTGGGCGCGGGCGTCAGCTTCGAAGTGCCGATCAACCTGTAATTTTCTGCAGACGTAAAAAAACCCGCCGCGGCGGGTTTTTTATTGGCTTCAACTCAGGCGATTAACGCCATTCCTTGAAGCGGTTGATCAGCGCATTGGTCGAGCTGTCGTGGCTGCTGATTTTCTCGCTGCCCGCCAGTTCAGGCAGGATACGGTTAGCCAGCTGTTTGCCCAACTCCACGCCCCACTGATCGAAGGTGAAGATGTTCAGGATCGCGCCCTGGGTGAAGATCTTGTGCTCGTACAGCGCGATCAGGCTGCCCAGGCTGAACGGCGTGATTTCGCGCAGCAGGATCGAGTTGGTCGGGCGGTTGCCTTCAAACACTTTGAACGGCGCCACATGCTTGACCTGTTCAGGGGTTTTACCCTGCGCCGCGAACTCGGCTTCCACCACCTCCAGCGATTTGCCGAACGCCAGCGCTTCGGTCTGCGCGAAGAAGTTGGACAGCAGTTTGGCGTGATGATCACCCAGCGGGTTGTGGCTGATGGCCGGCGCGATGAAATCGCACGGCACCAGCTTGGTGCCCTGGTGGATCAGCTGGTAGAACGCGTGCTGGCCGTTGGTGCCCGGCTCGCCCCAGATGATAGGGCCGGTCTGGTAATCCACCGGGTTGCCGTTGCGATCGACGTACTTGCCGTTGGACTCCATGTTGCCCTGCTGGAAGTAAGCGGCAAAACGGTGCATGTACTGATCGTACGGCAGAATGGCTTCGGTTTCGGCACCGAAGAAGTTGTTGTACCAGATGCCGATCAGCGCCAGCAGCACCGGCAGGTTTTTCTCCGCCGGCGTCTCGGCGAAGTGCTTATCCATGGCGTGCGCGCCGCTCAGCAGCTGCTCGAAGTTGTCATAACCGATGGACAGCGCGATCGACAGACCGATCGCCGACCACAGGGAGTAACGGCCACCGACCCAGTCCCAGAACTCGAACATGTTATCGGTATCGATGCCGAACTCAGCCACCGCTTTGCCGTTGGTAGACAGCGCGGCGAAGTGCTTGGCCACGTGCTGTTGATCGACGGCGCTGCTCAGGAACCAGTCGCGCGCGCTGTGGGCGTTGGTCATGGTTTCCTGGGTGGTGAAGGTTTTGGAGGCCACCAGGAACAGCGTGGTTTCCGGGTTCAGCGGCTGCAGCGTTTCGGCGATGTGGGTGCCGTCAACGTTGGAGACGAAGTGCATGTTCAGGTGGTTTTTATACGGGCGCAGCGCTTCGGTCACCATGTAAGGGCCGAGATCCGAACCGCCGATGCCGATGTTCACCACGTCGGTGATCGGCTTGCCGGTGTAGCCTTTCCACTCGCCGCCGATGACGCGCGCGCAGAACTGTTTGATCTTGGCCAATACCGCGTTCACTTCCGGCATCACGTCTTTGCCGTCGACCAGGATCGGGCTGTTGCTGCGGTTGCGCAGGGCAATGTGCAGCACCGCGCGATCTTCGGTGCGGTTGATTTTCTCACCGGCAAACATCGATTTGATGGCGCCTTGCAGATCGGTTTCTTTCGCCAGCGCCTGCAGCTTCTCCAGGGTTTCCTGCGTGATACGGTTCTTGGAATAGTCCACCAACATTTGGTCGTTGAAGGTCGCGGAGAACCTGGAGAAACGATCGCTGTCCTGGGCGAACAGGTCGGCGATCCGTACGTCTTTCATCTGTGCATAATGTTGCTGCAGGGCTTGCCAAGCAGCGGTTTGACTAGGATTGATATTTTTCATAGCAACACTCTTAGGCTTGAGAATAAAAATGACGCGTTTGTCCGATTGTAGCCTGTTCGACTGTGATTATGATCTCTTTTCTTGCGATAGGCGCTAACTGTCAACACATTGCCGCCTCGTTTCAGCTTTCACTCTATACTTTTGGCTAACGGCCTGTTATCGGGGTTGCCGAATTGTCATCAGGCTGTGTCATCGTTGCTCATTTGGTCATTTGAAAGGGATCTCGCTTATGGAATTATCCGCCCCGCTCATGTTGGTGCTTATCGGTCTGGCGTCGCTGCTGGCGCAGTGGCTGGCCTGGTTGCTGCGCCTGCCGGCCATTTTGCCGCTGTTGCTGTTCGGTATCGTGCTCGGCCCAACGGTGCATCTGGTGCAGCCGGATCTGCTGTTCGGCGATCTGCTGTTTCCGCTGGTGTCGCTGTCGGTGGCAATCATCCTGTTCGAGGGGGCGCTGACGCTGCGTTTCGAGGAGATACGCGGCCTCGGCGGCGTGGTGCGCAACCTGGTCACCGTCGGCATGCTGGTCACCTTTCTGGTCATCAGCCTCGCCAGCTGGTGGCTGCTGGATTTCCCGCCGGAGCTGGCGGCGCTGATCGGCGCGGTGACGGTGGTAACCGGGCCGACGGTGATCGCCCCACTGATGCGCGTGGTGCGGCCGAACGCCAACATTAACCAGGTTCTGCGCTGGGAAGGGATCGTCATCGATCCGGTCGGTGCCATCTTCACCCTGCTGGTGTTCGAGTTCATCGTGCTGAAGCAGAATGCCGAATCCTATACCCACCTGTTTTGGACGCTGGGCGTGACCGCCGCCGTCGGGCTTATCGCCGGCGCGCTGTTCGGCTACCTGCTAGGCCTGGCGCTGCGTCGCGTCTGGCTGCCGCGCTACCTGCAGAACCTGGCGGTGCTGGCTATTATGCTGACCGCCTTCGGCGTGTCCAACGCCATCGCCGACGAGTCCGGCCTGTTGACCGTCACGGTGATGGGCATCTGGCTGGCCAACATGCGCGACGTGGACACCAGCGATATTCTGGCGTTCAAAGAGGAGCTGTCGGCGATCCTGATCTCGGCGCTGTTCATCATTCTGGCGGCGCGGCTCGACATCCAGGCGCTGTGGAACATGGGGTGGCCGCTGCTTTTGCTGCTGCTGGCGGTGCAGTTCATCGCCCGGCCGCTGTGCATCGCGGTGTCGACCTGGCGCTCTTCCCTGCACTGGCGAGATAGGCTGCTGCTGTGCTGGATAGCCCCGCGCGGCATCGTCGCCGCGGCGGTCAGCTCGCTGTTCGCGCTGACGCTGCAGCGCAGCGGTTATCAAGGCGCCGACCGGCTGGTGACCGTAGTGTTCGCCATCATCATCGGCACCGTGGTGCTGCAAAGCCTGACCAGCGGCATGATGGCGCGCTGGCTGCGCGTGCAACAGCAGAAACCGCGCGGCGTGCTGATCGTCGGCGCCAACAGCGTGGCGCGCATGCTGGCGCAGGCGCTGATCAAGCTGAACGTGCCGGTGATCGTCACCGACAGCAGCTGGGAATATTACCGTCAGGCGCGCATGGAAGGCATTCCGGCCTACTATGGCCACGCCTACTCCGAACACGCCGAGAACTATCTCGATCTGAGCAATATCGCCCAGGTGCTGGCGCTGTCGCCGAATCGCCACCAAAACGCGCTGGCGGTTTATCACTTCGGTCACCTCTTCGGCGAGGATCATGTGTTCGCCATCCGTTCGGGGGCGCCGTTGAAAGGACGCGGCGCCAGCGCGGAAAGTTCGCGTTTCCGCCGACATGAAATTTTATTTAATCAAGAAGCCACCTACGGCCGCCTGAGCAGCCTGCTCGCCAGAGGCGCCACCATCAAGGCGACCAAATTGAACGAAAATTTCGGTTGGCTGGAGTATTTGGAGAAACATCAGGGCGTTATTCCGTTATTCAGCCAAAAGGAAGACGGTTCTCTGCAACCGATTGGCGCCGGTTCCACGCCCGCGATGCCCTGTACGCTTATCGCGCTGGTACAAGATGAAAATCCCTCAACGTCTGTACGTTGACAGAATGGCGATAACCGGCTATTCCTAACAGCCTACTTGCGCACCCGGTGCGCAAGCCAGAAGAGGCGCGTCGCCCAGGTAGAGTGTCAGAGGAGCCGTTTCTCCGTTGACGGCACCCGAGGGGGAGCGACGCCGAGGTAGGGTAATGGCCGGCCATTATCGTATCGACTACAGGGGCTGAATCCCCTGGGTTGTCACCAGGGGATCGCCCGCAGGGCGATCGACAAGGTGGGGCGCTTCTGGGTGTATCGTAGCCTGACCTCTACGCCTGCCCCCTGTTTACCGCTCTCCCCTTGTGCCAAGGCTATGGAATTACAGTGCCCCCAAACGGGCATCCCTGACACGAGGTTTCTACATGAACCAAGCAGTACCCCAGAATTCCACCGTGGTGGCCAAGTTCGGCGGCACCAGCGTCGCCGACTTTGAAGCCATGAACCGCAGCGCCGACGTCGTGCTGGCCAACCCACAGGTGCGCCTGGTGGTGTTGTCCGCTTCGGCGGGCGTCACCAACCTGTTGGTCGCCCTGGCCGAGGGTTGCGAGGCCGACAAGCGCAACTACCAGCTTGATGAAATTCGCCGCATCCAGTACGCCATCCTCGATCGCCTCACGGCGCCGGCGGTGATCCGCGACGAGATCGACCGCCTGCTGGAAAACATCGCCATGCTGTCGGAGGCCGCGTCGCTGGCCACCTCGACGGCGTTGACCGATGAGCTGGTCAGCCATGGGGAGCTGATGTCCACCCTGCTGTTCGTTGAAATCCTGCGCGCCCGCAACGTGCAGGCCGAATGGTTCGACGTGCGTAAAGTGATGCGCACCGACGATCACTTCGGCCGCGCCGTGCCGGACAGCGCCGCGCTCAGCGAACTGGCTCAGGCGCAATTGCTGCCGCGCCTGCAGGAAGCGCTGGTGGTCACCCAGGGCTTTATCGGCAGCGAGCCGAAAGGCCGCACCACCACGCTCGGCCGCGGCGGCAGCGACTATACCGCCGCGCTGCTCGGCGAAGCCCTCGGCGTCAGCCGGGTGGATATCTGGACCGACGTGCCGGGCATCTACACCACCGATCCGCGCGTGGTGCCGGCGGCCAAGCGCATCGACAAAATCGGTTTCGAAGAGGCGGCGGAAATGGCCACCTTCGGTGCCAAAGTGCTGCATCCGGCCACCCTGCTGCCGGCGGTGCGCAGCGACATTCCGGTGTTCGTCGGCTCCAGCAAGGATCCGGCGGCCGGCGGCACGCTGGTGTGCAACACCACCGAGAATCCGCCGCTGTTCCGCGCGCTGGCGTTGCGCCGCAAGCAAACGCTGCTGACGCTGCACAGCCTGAACATGCTGCACGCACGCGGTTTCCTGGCCGAGGTGTTCAACATTCTGGCGCGCCACAATATCTCCGTCGATCTGATCACCACCTCGGAAGTCAGCATCGCGCTGACCATGGACACCACCGGCTCCACCTCCGCCGGCGCCAGTCTGCTGACGACTTCGCTGCTGACCGAGCTGTCGTCGCTGTGTCGGGTGGAGGTGGAAGAGAACCTGGCGCTGGTGGCGATCATCGGCAACCAGCTGTCGCGGGCCTGTGGCGTCGGCAAAGAGGTGTTCGGCGTGCTCGATCCGTTCAATATCCGCATGATCTGCTACGGCGCCAGCAGCTATAACCTGTGCTTCCTGGTACCGGGCGAAGAAGCCGAGCAGGTGGTGCGCGCCCTGCACCACAACCTGTTCGAATAAGTCATTACCCCTGATTGCGGGCGCAGCACGCTGCGCCCCTGCGTCTAAAAAAATCCGTTCAAAACCTGCAGGGGTTCAGCATGTTGAACCCGCAATAAAAAACACAACCACACCCACCGTTCTCAATCTGGCTAAGGAAAACCTGCATGCTGGCACTATTCACGCGCTTATTCCCCCTGTGGGCGATACTGCTGTCCGTCGCCGCTTATTACACGCCGACCACCTTTACCGGCATCGGCCCCTACGTCAGCCCGTTGCTGATGCTGATCATGTTCGCCATGGGCGTCACGCTGCGGCTGGATGACTTTAAACGGGTGCTGGCGCGCCCCGGTCCGGTGGCAGCCGGCATCTTCCTGCACTATCTGATCATGCCGCTGGCGGCCTGGATCCTGGCGATGCTGTTCCGCATGCCGCCGGATCTGTCCGCCGGCATGGTGCTGGTGGGCAGCGTGGCCAGCGGCACCGCCTCCAACGTGATGATCTATTTGGCCAAGGGCGACGTGGCGCTGTCGGTGACCATTTCGGCGGTCTCAACGCTGGTGGGCGTGTTCGCCACGCCGCTGTTGACCCGTCTGTACGTCGACGCCGAGATCAGCGTCGATATCATGGGCATGCTGCTGAGCATCCTGCAGATCGTGGTGATCCCGATCGGCCTGGGCCTGATCGTCCACCATACCCTGACCAAGGTGGTGAAGCGCATCGAGCCGCTGCTGCCGGCGCTGTCTATGGTATGCATCCTGGCGATCATCAGCGCGGTGGTGGCGGGCAGTCAAAGCCACATCGCCTCGGTCGGCCTGGTCGTTATCATCGCGGTGATCCTGCACAACGGCATCGGTCTGCTGAGCGGCTACTGGGGCGGTAAACTGTTCGGTTTCGATGAGTCCACCTGCCGCACGCTGGCGATCGAAGTCGGAATGCAGAACTCCGGGCTGGCGGCTACGCTGGGTAAAATTTACTTCTCACCGCTGGCCGCGCTGCCGGGCGCGCTGTTCTCGGTATGGCACAATCTCTCCGGTTCGCTGCTGGCGGGCTATTGGTCCGGCCGCCCTATCAAGAAAAAATAAACCGCCTGTGGGGGACGCAAACATTTGCGTCCCCACTCTGCTCTGCGAAATTTCGTATTTGCCACTGGTCGGATTGTCATAATTCGCCTCATCCCCTATCATCCGTGGAAAATAAAAATTCAGATTCTTCCTATCCATGCCGATAATGTTGGTAACAGGAAGAGACGTTCTACTTTTTTTAATTAATTAAGTCACCAGGGTTGCCCGCCAAAAAAGAAGCAGCCTAATTATTATTTAGATCTATACCCACCGTCTTATTTGCTGCGGCAAATCAAGATACCTCGCAATGTGCATGTCGCTCATTATTTCGGGCCGGCCGTCGGCCGCCCGTGGTTAACCTCATGGATTGGGCTGGCTGCCCCGGCGGCCTCTCAGAATGGATTACAATGATAAAAAAAATCACCGCATTGACACTGCTGGTCAGCACGGCCCTTTCCGCCGAAACCTTGCCGGACTCCCATATGATGATGGACATGTCGATGGGGGAATCACGGCGCGCGTTGCAAGACAGCACGCGTGAAGTCAATCATTTGATCGAGCAGCGCCGCTACCAGCAGCTGAAGCAGCAGCGCTTGCTGGCGGAGCCGGAACCGGCCGCGCCCGCACTGCCGCAGTCCGCGCAGTGCCTGCCGATCGCCGGCGTTTATCTGCAGGGCATTACCCTGCTCTCGCCGGGCGATTTATCTGCGCTGAGCGCGCTGCCGGAAAACTGCATCAGCAGTAACGATATCAATCGCCTGACCCGCGAATTAACGCGTCTTTATGTGCAAAAAGGGTATATCACCGCGCGCGTGCAAATTGTTCGCCCTAATTCACAGGGGGAATTGGGGCTAAGCGTGACGGAAGGATTTATCGAAAAAATAGAAGGCGGCGATCGCTGGGTCAATAGCCGGTTATTATTTCCGGGCCTGGAAGGCAAGCCGTTGAAATTAACCGAACTCGACCAGGGATTGGATCAGGCCAATCGTTTGCAATCGAATACCACCAAGCTGGATATATTACCCGGCCGCCAGGTCGGCGGCTCGGTAATTCGTTTACGCAATCAACACGCCAAACCCTGGTTGATTACCGCCGGTACGGATAATTACGGCCAGAAAAGTACCGGCCAGTGGCTGGCGCGCGCCACCGCCACGCTGGACAGCCCGTTCGGCCTGTCGGACTTCGTCAGCCTGAACGCCAACAGCACGCTGGAAAACCCGGCTCACCGCTACAGTCGCGCCTATACCCTGCTCTACTCGCTGCCGTACGGCGCCTTCACCTTTAGCGGGTTCGCCAGCTTCTCGTCCTATGAGAACCACCAGCAGCTGCAGCACAACGTGGTCAAACTGCACGGCCAGACCCAACAGTACGGGCTGCGCAGCGACTACGTGTTTTATCGCGATCACGATCAGATAGACAGCCTGAGCGGCCAGCTGACCTATAAGCGCATCGACAACTACTTCGAAAGCGTGCGCCTTGAGGTCAGCAGCCCAACGCTGACCCTGGCCGAACTGAGCGCCAGCCACCTGCAAATTCTGCCCAATGGCGTGTTCAGCGCCAACCTCAGCGTCGAGCAGGGGATGCCGTGGCTGGGGGCCGGCCGCCACCCGAGTTCGGTGCACCTCGACAGCCAGTTCACCAAGGGCAAGCTGTTCGCCAACCTCAGCCAGCGCCTCAGGCTGGGCGACGCCACCTATCAGCTCAACAACCTGTTCTACGGTCAATACAGCCGTGACCCGCTGCCCGGCGTGGAGTGGCTGAGCCTCACCGATCGCAGCGCCGTACGCGGCTTCAGCCGCAGCACCCAGTCCGGCGACAACGGCTGGTATCTGCAAAATACGCTGTCTCGCAATTTCAATCTGGGCGCCACCACGCTGACGCCGCGCCTCGGCGCCGACGTCGGCCGCATTCTGCCACGTCAGGACAACTCAGGCTGGCGCAGCAGCGCCGGTATAAGCACCGGCGCCACATTGCGTTATCAGCGAGTGCTGGTCGATCTCGAAGTCAGCCGCGGCTGGATTTTGTCTAACCACGCCACGCCGGAAGATCCCGTTCAGGTGTTGGCCCGCTTTTCTTACACCTTTTAATCAACAGTTTTGCAGGACCCCACGGCAACATACGGAGATACATGGATGAAAAATAATAACTTCAGACTTTCGGCGGCAGGCAAACTGGCCGCCGCGCTGGCGATTATTCTCGCCGCTTCCACCGGCGCCTACGCCGCAGAGATCGTTGCGGCCAACGGCGCCAACGGCCCCGGCGTCTCCACCGCTGCCACCGGCGCGCAGGTGGTCGATATCGTCGCGCCGAACGGCAACGGGCTGTCGCACAACCAATATCAGGACTTCAACGTCAACCAGCCCGGCGCGGTGCTGAACAACTCCCGCGAGGCGGGACTGTCGCAGCTGGCCGGCCAACTGGGCGCCAACCCCAATCTGGGCGGGCATGAAGCCAGCGTGATCCTCAACGAGGTGATCGGCCGTAACCCGTCGCTGCTGCATGGCCAGCAAGAGATCTTCGGCATGGCGGCCGACTACGTGCTGGCCAACCCGAACGGCATCAGCTGTCAGGGCTGCGGGTTCATCAATACCAGCCACTCCTCACTGGTGGTCGGCAACCCGCTGGTGGAAAACGGCGTGCTGCAGGGCTACAGCACCTTCGGCAACCGCAACACCCTGAGCCTCAATGGCACCCTGAACGCCGGCGGCGTACTGGATCTGATCGCACCGAAGATCGACAGCCGCGGCGAAGTGATCGTACAAGATTTCAAGCATTCGGATGGTAAGGTGACCTCGGCGACGATCAACGCCATCAGCGGTCTTAACCGGGTAGCGCGCGACGGCACGGTGCAGGCCAGCCAACAGATGCCGACCGCGTTGGACAGCTACTACCTCGGCAGCATGCAGGCCGGGCGCATCAACATCATCAACACCGCGCAGGGCAGCGGCGTGAAGTTGGCCGGCTCGTTGAACGCCGGCGATGAACTCAAGGTGAAAGCCTATGATATCCGCAGCGAAAGCCGCGTCGACGACGCCAGCAGCAACAAAAACGGCGGCGATAACTATCAAAATTACCGTGGCGGCATCTACGTCAACGATCGCAGCAGCAGCCAGAAGCTGACCCGCACCGAGCTGAAAGGCAAGAACATCAGCCTGGTGGCGGATAATCATGCGCACCTCACCGCCACCGATATCCGCGGCGAAGACATTACGCTGCAGGGCGGCAAACTGACGCTCGACGGCCAGCAGTTGAAGCAGACGCAAGGCCATACCGACGATCGCTGGTTCTACTCCTGGCAATACGACGTTACCCGCGAACGCGAGCAGCTGCAGCAGGCGGGCAGCACCGTCGCCGCCAGCGGCAGCGCCAAACTCATCAGCACCCAGGAAGACGTGAAGCTGCTGGGCGCCAATGTCAGCGCCGACCGCGCGCTGAGCGTCAAAGCGGCGCGCGACGTACACCTTGCCGGGCTGGTGGAGAAGGATAAATCCAGCGAGCGCGGCTACCAGCGCAACCACACCTCCAGCCTGCGCACCGGCAGATGGAGCAGCAGCGACGAAAGCGAAAGCCTGAAGGCCAGCGAACTGCGCAGCGAGGGTAAGGGCCAGGACAAGGGTAAACTGACGCTGGAAGCTGGCCGTAACGTTGCGACCCAGGGCGCCAGGCTGCATGCCAACAACGATCTGACTATCGACGCGAAAGACCAGATTCAGATCGGGGTGCAGAAAACCGCCAACGCCAAAGCGGTGCGCGATGACAAAACCTCCTGGGGCGGCATCGGCGGCGGCGACAACAAAAACAACAGCAATCGCCGCGAGATCAGCCACGCCTCCGAATTGACCAGCGGCGGCACCCTGCGCCTGAACGGCCAGCAAGGCGTCACCATTACCGGCAGCAAGGCGCGCGGCCAGACAGGCGGCGAAGTCACCACCACCCACGGCGGCCTGCGCATCGACAACGCGCTGAGCACCACCGTGGACAAAATCGACGCGCGCACCGGCACCGCCTTCAACATCACCAGCAGTTCGCACAAGGCCGACAACAGCTACCAGAGCAGCACCGCCAGCGAGCTGAAATCCGACACCAACCTGACGCTGGTCAGCCGCAAGGATGCTGACGTGATCGGCAGCCAGGTCGCCAGCGGCGGTGAGCTGAGCGTCGAGTCGAAGGCCGGCAACATCAACGTCAAGGCCGCCGAGCGGCAGCAGAAAATCGACGAGCAGAAGACCGCGCTCACCGTTAACGGCTACGCCAAAGAAGCCGGTGACAAGCAGTACCGTGCCGGTTTGCGCATCGAGCACACCAGCGACAGCGAGAAAACCACCCGCACCGAGAACAGCGCCTCAGGCCTCAGCGGCGGCAGCGTGAAGCTCAAGGCGGAGAAGGACGTGACCTTCAGCGGTTCTCAATTGGTGGCCGACAAAGGCGACGCCAGCGTCAGCGGCAACAAGGTTTCGTTCCTGGCGGCCGACGACAAAACGGCCTCAAACACCGAGCAAACCAAGATCGGCGGCGGTTTCTATTACACCGGCGGCATCGACAAACTCGGCAGCGGCGTGGAAGCCGGCTACGAGAACAGCAAAACCCAGACGCAAAGCAGCAAGGCGGTCACGTCCGGCAGCGACGTCAAAGGCAACCTGACGATCAACGCCCGCGACAAGCTGACCCAGCAAGGCGCGCAGCACAGCGTCGGCGGCACCTATCAAGAGAACGCCGCCGGTGTCGATCACCTGGCGACCACCAACAGCAACAGCAGCACCACCCACAAGACCGACGTCGGCGTGAATATCGGCGCCAACGTCGATTACAGCGCCGTCACGCGTCCGGTCGAGCGTGCGGTCGGCAAAGCGGCCAAGCTGGACGCCACCGGCGTCATCAATGATATCGGCGGCATCGGCGCGCCTAACGTCGGCCTCGATATCGGCGCACAGGGCGGCAGCAGCGAAAAACACAGCAGCAGCTCGCAGGCGGTGGTCAGCTCGGTGAAAGCCGGCAGCATCGACATCAATGCCAAAGGCGAAGTGCGCGATCAGGGCACGCAGTACCAGGCGAGCAAAGGCGCGGTCAACCTGACGGCGGATAGCCACCGCAGCGAAGCCGCGGCAAACCGTCAGGACGAGCAGAGCCGCGACACCCGCGGCAGCGCCGGCGTGCGCGTCTACACCACCACCGGCAGCGATCTGACCGTGGACGCCAAGGGCGAAGGCGGCACCCAGCGCAGCAACAGCAGCGCCAGCCAGGCGGTGACCGGCTCGATCGACGCGGCCAACGGCATCAACGTCAACGTGAAAAAAGACGCGGTCTATCAGGGTACCGCGCTGAACGGCGGCAGCGGTAAAACCGCCGTCAACGCCGGCGGCGATATCCGCTTCGATCAGGCCAGCGACAAACAGAGCGAGAACCACAGCGGCTTTAACGTCAAAGCGTCCGCCAAAGGCGGCTTCACCGCCGACAGCAAAAACTTCGGCGCCGGTTTCGGCGGCGGCACCAACAACGGTGAAAGCAGCAGCAGCACGGCGCAGGTCGGCAACGTCAGCGGCCAGGGCGTGGAGCTGAAAGCGGGCCGCGATCTGACGCTGCAGGGCACCAACGTCAAGAGCCAGGGCGACGTCAGCCTGAACGCGGGCAACAAGGTCGCGCTGCAGACGGCGGAATCGACCCAAACGCGTAAGGAAAGCAAACTGTCCGGCAATATCGATCTGGGCGCCGGCAGCAGCGACAGCAAGGAAAAAACCGGCGGCAGCCTCTCCGCCGGCGGCGCCTTCGACATCGCCAAGGTCAATGAGTCCGCGACCGAGCGCCAGGGTGCCACTATCGCCTCAGACGGCAAGGTCACCCTGTCCGCCAACGGCAAAGGCGATGACGCGCTGCATCTGCAGGGGGCCAAAGTCAGCGGCGGCAGCGCCGCGCTCGAAGCGAAAAACGGCGGCATCCTGCTGGAATCCGCCAAGAACGAGCAGCATAAGGACAACTGGAATCTGGGCATCAAAGCCAACGCCAGAGGCGGCCAAACCTTCAACAAGGACGCCGGCGGCAAGGTCGATCCGAACACCGGCAAAGATACCCACACGCTGGGCGCCGGTCTGAAAGTCGGCGTGGAGCAGCAGGATAAAACCACCCACGCCAACACCGGCATCACCGCAGGCGACGTGGCGCTCAACAGCGGCAAAGACACCCGCCTTGCCGGCGCACGCGTCGACGCCGACAGCGTACAGGGCAAGGTGGGCGGCGATCTGCGCGTTGAAAGCCGCAAAGACGTCGAGACAGGCGTGAAGGTGGATGTGGATGCCGGTCTGAGCCACAGCAACGATCCGGGCAGCAGCATCACCTCCAAGCTGTCGAAGGTCGGCACGCCGCGCTACGCCGGTAAAGTGAAAGAGAAACTGGAAGCCGGGGTGAACAAAGTGGCCGACGCCACCACCGACAAGTACAACAGCGTAGCGCGTCGCCTCGATCCGCAGCAGGATACCACCGGTGCAGTCAGCTTCAGCAAGGCTGACGGCAAAGTCACGCTGCCGGAAACGCTGGCCGGCGAAAAACCGCAGGGCCCACTGTGGGATCGCGGCGCACGCACCGTCGGCGGCGCGGTGAAAGACAGCATCACCGGGCCGGCGGGTCGCCAGGGGCAGCTCAAGGTCAATGCCGACGTGGTGAACAACAATGCGGTCGGTGAGCAATCGGCGATTGCCGGTAAGCACGGCGTGGCGCTGCAGGTCGGCGGCCAAACCCAACTGACCGGCGGCGAAATCCGCAGCCAGCAGGGCAAGGTGGAACTGGGCGGTAGCCAGGTCAGCCAGCAGGACGTCAGCGGCCAGCGTTATCAGGGCGGCGGCCGCGTCGATGCGGCGGCCACGGTAGGTGGACTGTTAGGCGGCGCGGCGAAGCAAAGCGTCGACGGCAACGTGCCGTTCGCCAGCGGCCATGCCTCAACTCAGCAGGCGGACGCCAAAGCCGGCGTATTCAGCGGCAAATAACGCACTCCCCTACGCAACGCCCCCGGAAAACCGGGGGCGTTTTTTTTACAGCGTGCTTGGGGTGTCTTCCCAGTCGCGATCGTCGTCTTTCGCATCCTGATCCAACACGTTGTAGGCCACGGCGCAAAACAGCGAGTTCAGGCGCTTCATGTCTCCCAACAATCCCAAATGCAGCGAACTGGTCTCGATGCTCTGCACGTTTTGCTGATGCAGGCGATCGACGTGCGCATGCGCGTAGCGGCGATCCAGAATGCGGAAGCGGTGCTTGGAACGACGCAGGCGTTTGGCACTGGTGACGTCGCCGGACAGGAACACCGACAGCCCCAGACGCAGGTTGCCGATCAGCCGTTCGTGCAGCCCGTCCAG
The DNA here is from genome assembly GCF_059740205.1 of Serratia sp. LTN-2. Classification (NCBI taxonomy): domain Bacteria; kingdom Pseudomonadati; phylum Pseudomonadota; class Gammaproteobacteria; order Enterobacterales; family Yersiniaceae; genus Serratia; species Serratia sp. LTN-2. The sequence continues at coordinate 208,062 of NZ_JCAXDO010000009.1, forward strand.
TTCCGCCAACCCTTCCGCCGAGAAGGCGCGGCGCGCGGCGTGCGATTTGGCGCCCACGTCGCCGGCCATGCGCTCGATGATGTCGCCCGCCTGTTCCAGGTTGAGCGCCATTTCGATGATCTCCGCCCAACGACGCGAATCTTCCTCGCCCAGATCTTCCTTCTGGATCTGCGCCAGATACAGCTTGATGGCGGTGTACAGCACGTCGACGTCATCGTCGAGTCGCCGCACCTCTTTATCCACGCCTTGCTTACCGTGCAGCACTTCGCGCTGCAGGATCATCATGTGTTCCACCACGTCGCCCATGCGCAGCGTTTCGCGCGCCGCGTTGGCCAGCGCCAGCGTCGGCGTATCCAGTGCGCTGGCGTCCAGATGACGCGGCCGCATGCGCGGGTCGTCGGCCGCCACGTCGACGATCAGCCGTTCGCACAGCGTCGCCATCGGCCCGGCCAACGGGATCATCACCAAACAACGGATCAGGTTGTAGAACACGTGGAAATAGATCACCAGCTCTTCGCTGCCACCTGGCAGCTGAGCCATCACATCCGCCAGATAGGAGACGAACGGCAACACCAGTATGCAGCCCACCAGCTTGAACAGCAGGCTGCCGAGCGCCACGCGCCGCCCGGCGGCGTTCTGGCCGCTGGCGTTGATCATCGCCAGCAGGCCGCTGCCGAGGTTGGCGCCGATCACCAGACAGAGCGCCACCTTCAGCGAAATCACGCCGGTGGCGGTCAGGGTGGCGGTCAGCAACACCGCCGCCAGGCTGGAATAGCTGACGATGGCGAACAGCGCGCCGGTCAGGGCGTCGAGCATCACGTCGCCGGTCAGCGACGAGAACAACACTTTCACCCCGGCCGCCTGGGTGATCGGCGTGGCGGCGGCCACGATCAGCTCGAGCGCCAGCACGATCAGCCCCAGACCGATCAAGACGCGCCCGATCTGGCCGATCCTCATCTGCTTGCGGCTGAGGAACAGGAATACCCCAACCAGGATCAGCAGCGGCGACAGCCAGGACAGATCGAAGGTCAACACGCGCGCCATCAGCGCGGTGCCGACGTCGGCGCCGAGCATGATCACCAGCGCAGGCGCCAGCCCCACCAGCCCTTGCGCGACGAAAGAGGTCACCAGCAGCGCCGTGGCGTTGCTGCTTTGCACCAGCGCGGTCACGCCGATGCCGGAAACGAACGCCAACGGTTTTTTCTCAACGCTGTCGCTCAAAACGCGCCGCAGATTGGCGCCATAAACCCGCATGATCCCGGTGCGCACGATGTGGGTTCCCCACACCAATAGCGCCACGGACGAAAGCAGGTGAAGAAGGGTCAGCACGGAAGATACGCTCCATTAACGCCCGGCCAAAGGAGGCTGGTACCCGATGCCTGTCAGGCGCTGTGGATGGGCGGAACGGTGCTGTTCGCCCCAGCCGCAGCCGGTAGGCTAAAGATGACGGGTACAGCGCGCGGTCCCGCCTGCCGGGCGTGGGTCTGGCAGGACAGCGGGCGGGGGCAGACCGCAGAAGAGAAGGGTTAAGGCGGCGGTGGGAGAGCCCCGGTGCCGCGCTGCGAAGTCATGCAACTTCCCGCAATACAACAGGTTCCAAGTGTAGCCCAATTTCCGCGCCGTCGGGCCGCAGATCGGCCACCGAACGGTTGAGCACGTCAACCAGCAACTCTACCTCGCGAACCTGAATCCGATAGCGTACCACATTCCCGAGCAAACTGTGACCAAGGATCACCCCGCCGATCCCCTGTCCGGCCGGCAACAGGCCGATAGACTCTGGGCGGATCGCCACCTTGCCGGCATAGCTGCGCCCGGTCAGCCGGCCGGCCTGTTCGGCGCTCAGCAGGTTATAGTTGCCGATAAAACCGGCGGCGAAGGCGTCCGCCGGCTGGGTATACAAGGTTTCCGCATCGCCGCTCTGTACGATCTGCCCCTTGTTCATCAGGACGATGCGATCCGACAGGGTCAGCGCCTCTTCCTGATCGTGGGTGACGAAGATCGCCGTCAGGTTCAGCTCGCGCTGAATGCGCCGGATCTGCTCACGCAGATGTTTGCGGATGCGTGCATCCAGCGCCGACAGCGGTTCGTCGAGCAGCAGCAGACGCGGGCGCGTGACCAGCGATCGCGCCAGCGCCACGCGCTGACACTGGCCGCCCGACAGCTGGTGCGGATAGCGCTTCGCCAGATCGCTCAGCTCCACCAGCGCCAGCACCTCCTGCACCCGCTGGCCGATCTGCCCGGCCGCCAGCTTCTGCATTTTCAGGCCGAAGGCCACGTTGCCTTCCACCGTCATATTGGGAAACAGTGCATAGCTTTGGAACACCATGCCGATGCCGCGCTTTTGCGGCGCTAGCGGCACCAGATCCTGGCCCTGCAGTAAAATTTGCCCGCTGTCGACCGGAGTCAGGCCGGCCAGACAGCGCAACAGCGTCGACTTGCCGCAGCCGCTTGGCCCGAGCAGGGTGACGAACTCCCCCTCTTCGGCGGTGAAATCGATATCCTGAAACACCTGGGTCTGGCCATAGTGTTTGTTCAGGCGGGTGACGTTGAGATAAGCCATCGGGTTAACCCTTGTTTTTATTCAGCAGGTTCGCCAGCCAGGTGACGAGCAGCACCACGGCGAAATAAGAGATGACCAGCGCGCTGGTGAAATGCCCGCTGCCGTTGCGCATATTGAACAGATAGACCTGCAGCGTTTCATACTGGCTGCCCACCAGCAGGTTGGCGAACACAAACTCGCCGATCAGGAACGAGAACGACAGCAACACGGCGATCATTCCGCCCTTGCGCAAATTTGGCAGCACCACCCACAGCGCCGCCCGCCAGGTACTGGCGCCGAGCAGGTGCGCGGCGTCCATCAGATCGCGCAGGTTGATCGCCTGCATGTTGTTGCTGATGGCGCGGTAGATAAACGGCAGCGCGATGGTGAAATAGCAGCCCACCAAAATCCAGGGGGTGCCGAGCAGCGGCAGCGGATCGGCGGCGAACAGTTGCATCAGCCCCACCGCCGACACCACCGGCGGCACGGCGAACGGCAGCAAAATCAGCACGTTCATCACCGCGTCCAGCTTGGGAAAGTAGTAAGCGATCACAAACATCGCCGGCAGGATCACCACCACCGACAGCAACAGCGTGCCGAAGCAGATCAGCAGCGAGTGCCACAGCGCCTGCAAAAAACGCGGGTCGCTCCACAGCGCCGTCAGCCACTTCAGAGTAAAACCGTCCGGCAAAATGGTGGCGCCCCACTGGGTAGCCAGCGCGTAAATCAGCGTCGCCGCCAGCGGCAGCAGCAGGATCAACAGCAGCAGGCCGGTCACCGTGCGGTGGTACAAGCGTTCAACACGCGACATGAGCATTCTCCAGCCGGTTATGAGCGTGCATTGAGGTAGCTCCTGCGCAGCATCCATTGGTGGATCACCGTGATAAACGCCATCATCACCACCAGCAGCATCGCCAGCGCGCTGGCCAGGTTCGGATCGAGGGAGATGTCCCCCGCCACCAACGCCGAGATGCGGATCGGGATCACGTTGAAGTTGCCGGTGGTCAGCGCATACACCGTGGCGTAGGCGCCCAGCGCGTTGGCCAGCAGGATGACGAAGGTGCCCATCAGCGCCGGCGCCAGTACCGGCAGGCCGATATGCCGCCAGTAGCGCCAGGGGCCGGCGCCGAGCAGCGCCGCCGATTCGCGCCAGTCGGCACGCAGCGCGTCGAATGCCGGATACAGCAACAGCACCCCGAGCGGGATCTGGAAGTAGGTATACAGCACGATCAGGCCGCTCTTCGAATAGAGGTTGAAGCTCTCCATCAGACCGTATTTGCGCAGCAGCAACGTCAGGCAACCGTTCAGCCCCAGCAGTATGACGAAGGCGAACGCCAGCGGCACCCCGGCGAAGTTGCTGGTCATGTTGGTGAACGACATTACGAAGTCATGAAACCGCGTCTGGCCTAGCTGACGCAGTGAGTAACTGCCAACTAATGCGATCAGCAAGCCGTAGACGCTCGACCATAGCGAGATCTCCAGCGAGAACTGAAACGCCTGCAGGTAGAACGGCGAGGTGAGGATATCGACATAGTTGCCCCACCCCCAGCCGCTGGTCTCGCTGAAAAAGCTGTGAACGGCGATCCACACCAGCGGGGCGATCTGAAACGCGCCGAACAGCACGATAAACGGCAGCAGGCACAGCGCGGCGATCCATTTGGTTTTGCTGTTCATCGCGCATCCTGCGCCAGCAGCGCCCGGCAGCGCGGCTTGTCGTGCGGCGCCTGCAGCAGATCGCAGATCGTGCCACACAGCTCGGTTTGCTGCGGATCGGCGTCATCCAGGCTGAAGCCCGCGCCGAATACGAACAGCGGTACCTGGCGCTCTTCCGGCAATACGCCGCCGTGGCTGCGATCGTCGTTCATGCCGTGGTCGGCGGTAACCAGCACCTGATAACCGGCCGCCAGCCAATCGGGCAGATAGCGCGACAGCGAGCCGTCGGCGCGCCGCGCCGCGTTGCGGTACTGCGGCGAAGAGAGGCCAAAGCGGTGGCCGGCGTCATCGATGTTCATCGGATGGATCAACAGAAAGTCTGGCTGATAACGCAGACGCAGGTTTTCGGCGTCGTCAAACAGATGGCTGTCGGGATAACCGTCGTCGTAATAGAAATGCCCGTGTTGAATCGGCAGCTCGGGGGCATCGGTATGGCGGTCGCGCGCGGCGTCGAACGGCGTGCGGTTATACAATTCGCTGAACCAGTGGTAAGCGGCGGCGGCGGTGGTCAGCCCGGCGGCGCGCGCGTAATGAAACACACTTTGTTGATGAGAAAGGCGCGAGACGTGATTGTGCACCACGCCGCTCTCCACCGGCGTGACGCCGGTGAGGATGCATTCATACAGCGGCCGGGAGAGCGAGGGCAACTCGCTCTCCAGCAGGTACAACCGCCCGCGTCCCGCCGCGCATTCGGCCTGCAGATAACCCATGGCGTCGTGCGCCACCCGGTAGTTGAGGCCGTCCAGCAGCACGAGGATCGTTTTCATGGTGCGTTAACTCACTGCTGCATAAACATAATGACGTTTTCCTGCCACAGGCGCGGCAGCGCTTTGGCGCTCTGTTCCCAGGCCGCCGGATCGGCGATCGGGTGCGCGTTCTTGTACTGCTCGGCCGGCAGCAGCTTGGCTTTGACGTCGTCCGGCAGCGTCAGATGCTCGGCGCGGATCGGGCGGGCATAGCCGCGCGCCAGGTTGATCTGACCGGCATCGGAGAAGATGTATTCGCGCGCCAGCTTGGCGGCATTCGGGTGCTTGGCGTATTTGTTGATGATGGTGGTGTAGCCAGAAGTGATCGAACCGTCCGACGGGATCAGCACTTCAAAGCGGGTTTTGTCGATCTGATCGCGGTAGTTCAGACCGTTGAAGTCCCATACCACGCCGACCTGCACTTCCCCCTTCTCCAGCGACGCGATCACCGGGTTACTCAGGCTCAGGCGGCCGGCCTTGGCCAGCTTGCCGAAGAACTCCAGGCCCGGCTTGAGGTTTTTCTCGTTGCCGCCCATGGCGTAAGTGGCCGCCAGCACGCCGCTGGCTGCCTGCGAAGCGGTGCCGACGTCGCCGATGGTGACCTGATAGCTGCCCTTCAGCAGATCGGCCCAGCTGTGCGGGATGTCTTTCACCTGTTGCTTGTTAATGATGAAGGCGATGGTGCCGGTGTAAGCCAGCGCCCAGTGGCCATCTTTGTCTTTCGCCCAATCCGGCACCTGATCCCAGGTGGAGGGTTTGTACGGCTGCGTCACGCCCTTCTGCACCGCCACCGGGCCGAAGGCCGCACCGACGTCAGCGATGTCCGCCGTGGCGTTGTTCTTTTCCGCATCGAATTTGGCGATCTCCTGCGCAGAGCTCATGTCGGTATCGACATGCTTCAGGCCGTATTTGCTCAACAGATCTTGCCAGGTGCCTTTCCAGTTGGCCCAGCTGTCCGGCATGCCGACGCTGTTGACTTCGCCTTCTTTTTTAGCGGCCTGCTCCAGCGCCGCCAGATCGGTATCCGCGGCCCAGCTCATCTGGCTGGATAACACGATGGCACTGGTTAACACAGAAGCGCACAAACGTTTCATAACTGATGCTCCAGGTGGTAGTGTGGGGATGGCTGGACTAGTCCAGCAAGGACCAAACCAATCTAACGGACGAATGTGATAATTATATGTCAGCTTAAAAAAGCGACAGTTTTATCACCCATTGCAACGGCGAAAACGCGACGCTGGTCTACCTTAAAGGCCAAACGCACTGAAACGGGACACCCGCTGTATGAGTGAAGCACCGACGACCGTCGCCACCATCTGCCAAACGCTGCACGCCCGCATCACCGCCGGCGAGTTCGCCGTAGGCGGCAAGCTGCCCTCCGAGCGAGCCCTGAGCGAACAGTTCGCCACCACCCGCATTACCCTGCAGGAGGCGCTCGGCCAATTGGAGGCGCAGGGCGTCATTTACCGCCAGGTGCGGCGCGGCTGGTTCATCTCGCCTCCACGTCTGATCTATAACCCGTTGCAGCGCAGCCATTTTCACGCCATGGCGCAGCAACAGGGGCGCGCCGCCCATACCCAAGCGATAGACAGTGCGCTCGTCACGCTCGAGGCGCCGTTGGCCGGCCGCCTGGCGCTGCCCTCCGGCGCCGAGGCCTATCGCATTCGCCGGCTGCGCTACATCGACGGGCGTGCGGTGCTGTACTGCGAGCACTACCTCAATCCGGCCTATTTCCCCGGTATTCTGGACGAAGATCTGACCCAGTCGCTGACCGCGCTGTACGCCGCACGCTACGGCATTCACTACGGCCGGGTACGTTTCGACATGCTGCCCACCCTGCTGCCGCAACAGGCCGCCGCCATGCTGAAAGTGACCTACGGCAGCCCGGCGCTGTTCATTACGCGGGTGAACCGCGATCAGCACGACAGAGTGATCGATTGCGACCTGGAGTATTGGCGTTACGACGCGCTGCACATCGACGTGGAAGCGCTGTAAATGACAAGGGCGCATCGCTGCGCCCTTGAAGAGGAAAATCAGTCGGCGTCGTAGCCGAGGTTTGGCGCCAGCCAGCGTTCTACCTCGCTCACGCTCATCCCTTTACGCGCCGCGTAGTCTTCCACCTGATCGCGCTGGATCTGCGCCACCGCGAAATACTTGCTCTCAGGATGGCTGAAGTACCAGCCGGACACCGCCGCTCCCGGCCACATGGCGAAGGACTCCGTCAGCGCCATACCGGTGTGGCGGTTGACGTCGAGCAGCTGCCAGATGGTCGCTTTCTCGGTGTGCTCCGGGCAGGCCGGGTAGCCCGGCGCCGGCCGGATGCCCTGATAGTTTTCGCGGATCAGCTCCTCGTTGCTCAGATTCTCGTCAGCGGCATAGCCCCAGTGCAGCTTGCGCACCTGTTCGTGCAGGTATTCGGCGAAGGCCTCCGCCAAACGATCCGCCAGCGCCTTGACCATGATTTTGTTGTAATCGTCGTGCTGTGCGTCGTACGCCGCCGCCAGCGCGTCCTCCTCCAGCCCGCCGGTTACCGCGAAGGCGCCGAAGTAGTCGGCCTTGCCGCTGCTTTTCGGTGCCACGAAGTCCGCCAGGCAGTAGTTCGGGAAGTCGGTTTTTTCCGTCTGCTGGCGCAGATGGCGGCTTACCGCCAGCACCTCGCCGCGCTGTTCGTCGCGGTACACTTCCACATCGTCGCCGACGCGGTTGGCCGGGAACAGGCCGTAAACGCCGCGCGGGTTGAGGCTGCGCTCGGCGGCCAGCCGATCCAACATCTGATTGGCGTCATGGAACAGGCGTTTAGCCTCTTCCCCCACCACCTCATCCTCCAGGATGCGCGGATATTTGCCCGCCAGCGACCAGGTCATGAAGAACGGCGTCCAGTCGATATAGTGGCGCAGCGTCTCGATGCCGGCCGCCACCGGGAACACGCCCAATTGCCGTGGCGCCGGCGGCTGATAATCGGCCCAATCCAGCGCCATGGCGTTGGCGCGCGCCTTCTGCAGATCGACCGGCGGCGTGCGCGGTTTTTTGCGCGCGTGCTGAATGCGCACCGTTTCGTACTCTTTGCGAGTGCGCGCCACAAACTCGTCGCGCTGGGTGGCGGACAGCAGTGCCGACACCACGCCCACGGTGCGCGAGGCGTTCTGCACGTAGGTGGTCGGGCCGCTGTAGTTCTGTTCAATTTTCACCGCGGTGTGCGCCTTGGAGGTGGTGGCGCCACCGATCAGCAGCGGCAGGGTAAAACCCTGGCGCTCCATCTCTTTGGCCACGTTGACCATCTCGTCCAGCGACGGCGTGATCAGCCCCGACAGGCCGATGATATCCACCTTCTCTTCGCGCGCGGTGCGCAGGATTTTCTCCGTCGGCACCATCACGCCCAAATCGACGATTTCATAGTTATTGCACTGCAACACCACCCCGACGATGTTCTTGCCGATGTCGTGCACGTCGCCCTTCACCGTCGCCAGCAGGATTTTCCCTGCGGAGGTGCCCTGCTGCTTGCTGGCTTCGATGTACGGTTCCAGGTAAGCCACCGCCTGCTTCATCACGCGGGCGGATTTCACCACCTGCGGCAGGAACATCTTGCCCTCGCCGAACAGATCGCCGACCACGTTCATCCCCGCCATCAGCGGCCCTTCGATCACTTCGATCGGGCGTTCGGCCTGCTGCCGCGCTTCTTCGGTGTCCAGTTCGATAAACTCGGTGATGCCCTTCACCAGCGAATACTCCAGCCGCTTTTCCACCGGCCAGCCGCGCCACTCCGCCTGCTGCACCGCCGCTTCGCCGTCTTTGCTGCCGCGGTACTTTTCCGCCAGCTCCAGCAGGCGTTCGGTGCCGTCCTCGCGGCGGTTGAGGATCACGTCTTCTACCGCCTCGCGCAGCTCGCCGGGCAGATCGTCATAAATCGCCAGCTGCCCGGCGTTGACGATGCCCATGTCCATGCCGTTGCGAATGGCGTGATACAGGAACACCGCGTGGATCGCCTCGCGCACCGGATCGTTGCCGCGGAACGAGAACGACACGTTGGACACCCCGCCGGAGATCATCGCGTGCGGCAGGTGGGTTTTGATGTCGGCGCAGGCTTCGATAAAGTCGACGGCGTAGTTGTTGTGCTCTTCGATGCCGGTGGCGACGGCGAAGATGTTCGGGTCGAAAATGATGTCTTCCGGCGGGAAGCCGACGCGTTCGGTCAAAATTTTATAGGCGCGGCGGCAAATCTCGAACTTGCGCTCGCGGGTATCCGCCTGGCCCACTTCGTCGAACGCCATCACCACCACCGCGGCGCCGTAGCGGCGCACCAGCCTGGCGTGGTGGATAAAGGCCTCCTCGCCCTCCTTCATCGAGATCGAGTTGACGATGCCCTTGCCCTGAATGCACTTCAGACCTTTCTCGATAACGGACCATTTGGAGGAGTCGATCATGATCGGCACCCGAGCGATATCCGGCTCGCCGGCGATCAGATTGAGGAAGCGCACCATCGCCGCCTCGGCGTCGAGCATCCCCTCGTCCATGTTGATGTCGATGATCTGCGCGCCGCTCTCCACCTGCTGGCGCGCCACGTCGAGCGCTTCGTTGTATTTCTCTTCTTTGATCAGGCGTTTGAAACGCGCCGAGCCGGTGACGTTGGTGCGCTCGCCGACGTTGACGAACAGGGTGTTGGCGTCGATGGTCAACGGCTCAAGACCGGCCAGACGGCAGGCGACCGGGATCTCCGGCAGCCGGCGCGGCGGCACGCCCTCAACCACCTTGGCCATCGCGGCGATGTGTTCCGGCGTGGTGCCGCAGCAGCCGCCGATGATATTGAGGAAGCCGGCCTGCGCCCACTCCCCGACCTGGCGCGCCATCTCGGCCGCATCCAGATCGTACTCGCCGAAGGCGTTCGGCAAACCGGCGTTCGGGTGCGCGGTGACGTAGGTCTCCGAGATGCGCGCCAGCTCGGCGACGTACTGACGCAGTTCATCCGGCCCCAGGGCACAGTTCAGGCCGAAGGTCAGCGGCTTGACGTGACGCAGCGAGTTGTAAAACGCCTCGGTGGTTTGGCCGGACAGGGTGCGGCCGGAAGCGTCGGTGATGGTGCCGGAGATCATGATTGGCAGTTCCACCCCCAGCGCTTCGAATTCGGTTTCCACCGCAAAGGCGGCGGCCTTGGCATTCAGGGTATCGAAGATGGTTTCGATCATGATCAGATCGACGCCGCCCTCCACCAGCGCGCGGGTCGATTCGCGATAAGCCGCCACCAGCTCGTCGAACGAGATGTTGCGGAACGCCGGATCGTTGACGTTCGGCGAGATGGATGCGGTGCGGTTGGTCGGCCCCAACACGCCGGCGACATAGCGCGGTTTTTCCGGCGTGCGCGCCGTCCATTCGTCGGCACAGGCGCGCGCCAGGCAGGCGGCCTGGTAGTTAATCTCGGCGGACAGCGACTCCATGTGGTAGTCGGCCATGGCGATGGGGGTGGAGTTGAAGGTATTGGTTTCAAGGATATCGGCGCCCGCCTCGAGGTAGGCGTAATGAATGGCGGTGATCACTTCCGGCTTGGTCAGCACCAGCAGATCGTTATTGCCTTTCAGATCGCTGCCCCAGTCGGCGAAACGCTCACCGCGGAAATCGCGCTCATCCAGACGGTAGCTCTGGATCATGGTGCCCATGCCGCCGTCCAACACTAAAATGCGCTGCGCTAACTGGCGGCGCAGTTGTTCTACTCGATTCGTCACTGTAACCCCTTCCATTGCCATCCAGCCCATCGCTCAACTGCCGCAAAAACCAACGGGTCATCCTAGCACAGCTTGTAGGGACAAAGGGGGAGACGACAATTGAGAGTTTTTCAGGTTGTGCGCCAACACCTCCGATGAGCTGGCGGCGGCTTGCAATTCATCGACAAAAAACGAAAATGAATTCCATCATACGGAAAAAGGAATATCACCCATGGCCACCCCTGCTCCCGCCAAACGCGGCAAGAAGCCCCGCGCAGCAGCCCCGGCCGCCAGTGCGGCGACCGGCCAGGTACAATCGTTGACCCGTGGCCTGAAGCTGTTGGAATACATTTCGGAAGCCCAGGGCAACGTGGCGCTGACCGATCTGGCCCAGCAGGCCGGCCTGCCGAACTCCACCACTCACCGTCTGCTCACCACCATGCAGCAGCAGGGATTCGTGCGCCAGGTCGGCGATCTCGGTCTGTGGACCATCGGCTCGCACGCTTTTGTGGTCGGCAGCAGCTTTCTGCAAAGCCGCAACCTGCTGGCGATGGTGCATCCGACGCTGCGCCGACTGATGGAAGAGTCGGGTGAAACGGTCAACCTGGCGGTGCTGGATACCAGCGAGTACCAGGCGATCATCATCGATCAGGTACAGTGTACGGCGCTGATGCGCATGTCGGCGCCGATCGGCGGCAAACTGCCGATGCACGCCTCCGGCGCCGGCAAAGCCTTCCTCGCCACCCTGCCGGACGATCAGGTGACCAAGCTGCTGCACAAGAAAGGCATGCACACCTACACGCCGCACACCCTGACGCCGCACAACCTGAAAGAGGGACTGGCGCAGATCCGCAAGCAGGGCTTTTCCTTTGACGACGAAGAGCACGCGCTCGGCCTGCGTTGCGTGGCGGCCTGCATCTTTGACGAGCACCGCGAAGCCTTCGCCGCCATTTCTATCTCCGGCCCGGTATCGCGCATCACCGACGATCGCGTGATCGAGCTGGGCGCGCTGGTGATCCACGCAGCGAAAGAGATCAGCCTGGCCTACGGCGGCGTACGCTAATCCAGCCCATCCGCGGGGCGCCGCAGTGCGCCTCCGCTCCCCTTCCTTGCTCTGTTGTCAGCATGTAAATGGCTGTTGGTATCCTGTTTAGCCCACAGGAAAAAAGCTTGAAGCCGATCACAGTTAACGATCCTCACGGCGAAAGCCCATTGCAACCGCTCAAACTTCCTTCGACAATGTTACCGATAACATGTTACCGGTAACAATCAAACTGAACGAAGGTAACGTCACCCGGTGTTTTGGAGCCAAGCCATGACCAACAATCAAAATCGCATTTACGTCGTTATGGGCGTTTCCGGCAGCGGCAAGTCCGCCGTCGCCGCCGCCGCGGCCCGCCAACTCTCCGCCGGCTTCCTCGACGGCGACTTCCTGCATCCGCGCAGCAATATCCTGAAGATGGCCGCCGGCGAAGCGTTGAACGACGACGATCGCGCCCCGTGGCTGGCCGCGCTCAACGACGCCGCCTTCGCCATGCAGCGCACCAACAGCGTGTCGATCATCGTCTGCTCGGCGCTGAAAAAGCAGTATCGCGACCGCCTGCGCGCCGGCAACGGCAACCTGTCGTTCATCTATCTGCACGGCGAGTTCCCGGTGATCGAATCCCGTCTGGCGGCACGTAACGGCCACTTCTTCAAGCCGCAGATGCTGGTCACCCAGTTCGCCGCACTCGAGCAGCCGGGCGCCGACGAAAACGACGTGATGGCGATCGACATCAATCAGCCGCTGGACGCGGTGATCGCCGATACCGTGCGCCATATCCAGAGCTTCCTGCCACAGGACGTGTGCGCGTGAGTACCCTGACGCTGGTCGGTACCGCAGTCGGCTCGGTTTTACTGCTGTTATTCCTGGTGATGAAGGCGCGCATGCACGCCTTCGTCGCGCTGATGCTGGTGTCCATCGCCGCCGGCATTTTCTCCGGCATGCCGCTGGACCATATCGCCGACACCATGCAAAAAGGCATGGGCGACACGCTGGGCTTCCTGGCGATCGTGGTGGCGCTGGGGGCGATGTTCGGCAAGATCCTGCATGAGGTCGGCGCGCTCGATCAAATTGCGGCGCAATTGCTGAAACGATTCGGACAAAGCAAGGCGCACTATGCGCTCGGTATCGCCGGCCTGATCTGCGCGCTGCCGCTGTTCTTCGACGTGGCGGTGGTGCTGTTGATCGGCATCGTGTTCGCCGTGGCGCGCCGCACCGACGGCAATATCGTCAAGCTGGCGATCCCGCTGTTCGCCGGCGTGGCCGCCGCCGCCTCCTTCCTGCTGCCGGGACCGGTGCCGATGCTGCTGGCTTCGCAGATGAAGGCCGACTTCGGCTGGATGATCGCCATCGGCCTGGTGGCGGCGGTGATCGGCATGCTGATCGCCGGCCCGCTGTACGGCAGCTTTATCAGCCGCTTCGTCAACTGGCCAATGCCGCCGGAAGAGAATGAGCCGACGCTGACCAAGGGCAATCTGCCGTCGTTCGGCTTCAGCCTGGCGCTGGTGCTGTGCCCGCTGGTGCTGGTCGGCATGAAAACCATTGGCGCGCGGCTGGTCACTCCGGGTTCACAGCTGCAGCAGTGGCTGGAGTTTATCGGCCACCCGTTCACCGCCATCCTGCTGGCCTGCCTGATCGTGATTTACGGCCTGGCGAAGCCACGCGGCATGAGCAACGAACAGACGCTGGCCATCTGCTCCGCCGCGGTGCAACCGGCCGGGATCATCTTGCTGATGACCGGCGCCGGCGGGGTGTTCAAACAGATCCTGGTGGATTCCGGCGTCGGGCCGGCGTTGGGTGACGCCATGATCGGCGCCGGCCTGCCGATCGCCGTGGCCGCCTTTGCGCTCTCCGCCATGGTTCGGGTGATCCAGGGCTCGGCCACCGTCGCCTGCCTGACCACCGTAGGCCTGGTGCTGCCGGTCACCAGCCAGCTCGGGCTGAACGGCGGGCAACTGGCCGCGCTGGCTATCTGCATCGCCGGCGGCTCCATCGTGCTGAGCCACGTCAACGACGCCGGTTTCTGGCTGTTCGGCAAATTCACCGGCGCCAACGAACTGCAAACGCTGAAAACCTGGACGGTAATGGAAACGATTCTGGGCAGCGTCGGCGGCGCCATCGGCATGATTGCATTCACGATGTTTTAACGCCCAAATCGCCCCCGGCCTTGCACACCAGGGCTGCAAATCACCACCGGGGGCACCGCCACAGGCGGCGACTATAACAACAGCAATGTGAGGAAGGCATGATTAACCCAACCTTGTCCCGTGTCACACAGCGCATCATCCACCGTTCCGAGGCCAGCCGCGCCGCCTATCTGGCGCGCATCGAGGCGGCCCGCTCCCAAACCGTCCACCGCGCGCAGCTGGCCTGCGGCAACCTGGCCCACGGCTTCGCCGCCTGTCAGCCCGATGACAAGACGGCGCTGAAAAACATGGTGCGCAGCGATATCGCCATCATCACCGCCTACAACGACATGCTGTCGGCCCACCAGCCCTACGAACACTACCCAGAGCGGCTGAAGCAGGCGCTGAAGACGGTGGGTGCCGTGGGCCAGGTGGCCGGCGGCGTGCCGGCGATGTGCGACGGCGTGACCCAGGGGCAGGACGGTATGGAGCTGTCGCTGATGAGCCGTGACGTGATCGCCATGTCGGCCGCCGTCGGCCTGTCGCACAACATGTTCGACGGCGCGCTGTTCCTCGGTATTTGCGACAAGATCGTGCCGGGGTTGGTGATGGCCGCCCTCTCCTTCGGCCACCTGCCCGCGCTGTTCGTGCCGGCCGGCCCGATGAGCAGCGGTTTGCCGAACAAGGAAAAGGTGCGCGTGCGCCAGCTGTACGCCGAGGGCAAGGCCGACCGCCTGGCGTTGCTGGAAGCCGAGGCCGCCTCTTATCACGGTATCGGCACCTGCACCTTCTACGGCACCGCCAACACCAATCAGATGGTGATGGAAGTGATGGGTCTGCATCTGCCAGGCGCTTCCTTCGTGCATCCGGACACGCCGCTGCGCGACGCGCTGAACGACGCCGCCGCGCGCCAGGTGACCCGGCTGACCAACACCGCCGGCAACTACCTGCCGATCGGCCGCCTGGTGGACGAGAAAGTGGTGGTGAACGGCATCGTCTCGCTGCTGGCCACCGGCGGCTCCACCAACCTGACCATGCATCTGGTGGCGATGGCGCGGGCGGCGGGCATCATCATCACCTGGGACGATTTCTCCGAGCTGTCGGAAGCGGTGCCGCTGCTGTGCCGCATCTACCCGAACGGCCCGGCCGACATCAACCAGTTCCAGGCCGCCGGCGGCGTGCCGCTGGTGGTGCGCGAGCTGCTGCAACACGGCCTGCTGCACGAAGAGGTGCACACCGTGGCCGGTTTCGGCCTGCGCCGCTACACCCAGGAACCCTGGCTGGATAATGGCCAGCTGGCGTGGCGCGAAGGCGTGGCCGGCTCGCTCGACGCCAAGGTAATCGCCAGCGTCGCTCAGCCATTCGAACATCACGGCGGCACCAAGGTGATGGCCGGCAATCTGGGCCGTGCGGTGATGAAAACCTCGGCGGTGCCCGCCGACAACCAGATCATCGAAGCGCCGGCGGTGGTGTTCGACAGCCAGCACGACATCGTGCCGGCGTTCGAAGCCGGCAAGCTGGATCGCGATTGCGTGGTGGTGGTGCGCTTCCAGGGGCCGCAGGCCAACGGCATGCCCGAACTGCACAAACTGATGCCGCCGCTGGGCGTGCTGATGGATCGCGGCTTCAAAGTGGCGCTGGTGACCGACGGTCGCCTGTCCGGCGCCTCCGGCAAGGTACCTTCCGCCATCCACGTCACTCCGGAAGCCTATACCGGCGGCCTGCTGGCGAAAGTGCGCGACGGCGATCCGATCCGCGTCAACGGCCGCAGCGGCGAGCTGCAGGTGCTGGTCGACGCCGAGGAGCTGGCCCGGCGCACGCCTTGCCAACCCGATCTGAGCGCGGAACACATCGGCTGCGGCCGCGAGCTGTTCGCCGCGCTGCGCAGCCAGCTGTCCGGCGCCGAACAGGGTGCCTGCTGCATCAAATTTTAATCGATAGCCTGGCCGCATCGCCGCCTGGCGGCGGCCACAGAGGAGAGCGTCATCATGAACAAGTGGAAAACAAGCGCCGAACAGATCCTGACGGCGGGGCCGGTGGTGCCGGTCATCGTTATCAACAAGCTGGAACATGCGGTACCGTTGGCGAAAGCGCTGGTCGCCGGCGGCGTGCGGGTGCTGGAGGTGACGCTGCGCACCGCCTGCGCCATGGACGCCATTCGCGCCATCGCCCAAGAGGTGCCGGAAGCGATCATCGGTGCCGGTACGGTGATTAATCCGCAGCAGCTGCGTGAAGTGACCGAGGCCGGCGCCCAGTTCGCCATCAGCCCGGGACTGACCGACGAGTTGCTGAAAGCGGCCACCGCCGGTTCAATCCCGTTGATTCCAGGCATCAGCTCCGTTTCCGAACTGATGCAGGGCATGGATTACGGCCTGCGCGAGTTTAAATTCTTCCCGGCGGAAGCCAACGGCGGTGTAAAAGCGCTGCAGGCGATCGGCGGCCCGTTCCCGCAGGTGCGCTTCTGCCCGACCGGCGGTATCTCGCCGGACAACTACCGCAGTTACCTGGCGCTGAAAAGCGTGCTGTGCATCGGCGGCTCCTGGCTGGTGCCGGCGGACGCGCTGGAAAGCGGCGACTACGCGCGCATCACCGAACTGGCGCGCGCCGCCGTGGCGGGCGCCCAGGCCTGATTTACATCGCAGCGGTGGCGGCCGGCAGCGCCGCCCCGCTGCGCTGGCTGAACCGCTGTTTCTTGCGGTAAGCGAACACATCCTCCACGTGCCCCTCGCGGATACGCTGCTGCAACCCGCGCCAATACTCCGCGGTAAACAGATCGCTGTGCAGCTCTTCAAACACCTGCCGGATGCGCCGATCGCCGCACAGGAAATGGCGGAACTCCTCCGGAAATACGTCGTTGGGCGCGATGCTGTACCACGGCTCGCTGGCCAGCTCATCCTCCGGATAGCGCGGCGGCGGAATGTCGCGGAAGTTGACCTCGGTCATGTAGCAAATCTCGTCGTAGTCGTAGAACACCACTCGCCCGTGGCGCGTCACGCCGAAATTCTTGAACAGCATGTCGCCGGGGAAGATATTGGCGGCGGCCAGCTGCTTGATGGCGTTGCCGTACTCTTCGATCGCATCGCGCATCTGCTGATCGTTGGCCTGCTCCAGATACAGGTTCAGCGGCGTCATGCGGCGTTCCATATACAGATGTTTGATCACGATGCGATCGCCGAGATCTTCCAGCTTGCCCGGCACTTCGCGCCGCAGCTCTTCCAGCAGTTCCGGGCTGAGGCGCGCCTTGTCGACGACAAAATTCTCGTACTCCTGGGTATCCGCCATGCGCCCGACGCGATCGTGCTCTTTCACCAGCTGATAGCAAGCCATCACCTGCGCCTGCGTCACCTCTTTTTGCGGGGCGAATTCGTCTTTGATCACTTTGAACACCCGATCGAAGGACGGCAGAGTGAACACCAGCATCACCATGCCCTTCACCCCCGGCGCGATGATGAACTGCTCCTGCGACTGCGCCATAAAGGTCAGGTATTCGCGATAGCATTCGGTTTTGCCGTGCTTCTGGCAGCCGATCGCCATGTACAGCTCGGCGGTGGTCTTGCCCGGCAGGATCTCGCGCAGCCATTCCAACATCGCCGCCGGCAGCGGCGCGTAGACCATAAAATAAGAGCGGGCGAAGCCGAAAACGATGCTGGCCTCCGCCTTGCCGGTCAGGCAGGCGTCGATAAACAGCGCGCCCGATTCGCTGTGGTGGATCGGCAACAGGAACGGGTAAACGCCGTCGACCAGGCGCAGCTTGCCAACCAGCCAGGCGGCCTTGTTGCGGTAAAACAGTTCGTTGGCGATCTGAAAGGTCGCGCCCGCCAGCTGCTGTGCGCTGAAGGTGCGTTGCAGCGCTTGCGTGATATAGCGGATATCGCGCGTCAAATCCTCCCACGGCAGCCGCAGCGGCAGATCGCTCAGCAGGCTGCGCAGCATCGCCAGCAGATCGCCATGGGGAGTGAAATCGCGCGCCAGCGGACGCGGAATGTCGCGAAAGCGCCGTTCCGGCTGCGAACTGAACACGAACAGCTTGTCCGGCGTCAGATCGCGATGCTTGAACAGCCGGCAGTAGACCGAGTTAAAAAAGCTTTCGGCTATCTCGAAACGCGGATAGTCCGGCAGCAGATCGATATAGACCGCTTTGACCCGGCTGGGGAAGTCGGCGTCGAAGTATTTCTGCCCGGTGATGCATTTGAGCTGCTCCACCACCAGGCCGACATGATGGTCGTACAGATGGATGCGCTTTTTCATCGCCTGCTGTACCGCCGGCCAGTCCGCCTGCTCGAAGCGCTGCTGCGCGCCGGCGGTCACCTCCAGAAAGCGGCCATACTGCGCATCGAAGCCTTGCAGGATCGTCTGTGCGATCAACAACTCCAGTTTTGCCGCCATCCTTACCCCCGCCAGAAAAAGGAGCCTGCGCATGCAGGCTCCGGGTGAAACGTCTTCAAGCTTGCCGCGTCAGAACTGCTGTTCTTCCGTCGAACCGGTCAGTGCGGTCACCGAAGAGGCGCCGCCCTGAATGATGGTGGTGACCTTGTCGAAGTAGCCGGTGCCCACCTCTTGCTGGTGCGAGGCAAAGGTGTAGCCGCGATCCACTGCGGCGAACTCCGCCTGCTGCACCTTCTCGACGTAGTGTTTCATCCCTTCGCCCTGCGCATAGGCGTGCGCCAGATCGAACATGTTGAACCACATGCTGTGGATGCCCGCCAGCGTGATGAACTGATACTTGTAGCCCATGTCCGACAGCGCCTGCTGGAAGCGGGCGATGGTCTGGTCGTCGAGGTTCTTCTTCCAGTTGAACGACGGCGAGCAGTTGTAGGCCAGCAACTTGCCCGGGTATTTGGCGTGGATGGCGTCGGCGAAGCGCTGGGCAGCATCCAGATCCGGCGTCGAGGTTTCGCACCACACCATATCGGCGTAAGGGGCATAAGCCAGGCCGCGGCTGATCGCCTGCTCGACGCCGGCATGGGTGCGGAAGAAACCTTCCGCCGTGCGCTCGCCGGTGACGAAGGCGCTGTCATACGGATCGCAGTCAGAGGTCAGCAGGTCGGCCGCGTCGGCGTCGGTGCGGGCGATCACCAGCGTCGGCACGCCGAGCACGTCAGCCGCCAGGCGTGCGGCAACCAGCTTCTGGATCGCTTCTTGCGTCGGCACCAGCACTTTGCCGCCCATATGGCCGCATTTCTTCACCGCCGCCAGCTGATCTTCAAAGTGTACCCCGGCAGCACCGGCGGTGATCATCGCTTTCATCAGCTCAAAGGCGTTCAACACGCCGCCGAAGCCGGCTTCAGCATCGGCGACGATCGGCAGGAAATAGTCGGTGTAGCCTTTGCTGCCCGGTTCAATCCGGTTCGCCCATTGGATCTGATCGGCGCGGCGGAAGGTGTTGTTGATGCGCTCGACCACCTTTGGCACCGAGTCCACCGGATACAACGACTGGTCTGGATACATCGCCGCCGCACTGTTGGCGTCCGCCGCCACCTGCCAACCGGACAGGTAGATGGCCTCGACGCCGGCTTTGGCCTGCTGCAGCGCCTGGCCGCCGGTCAGCGCGCCCAGGCAGTTCACGTAGCCTTTACGCGCCTTGCCGTTCAGCAAGGACCACAGTTTAGCGGCGCCGTTTTGCGCCAGGGTGCATTCCGGGTTGACCGAACCGCGCAGGTTGATCACGTCTTCGGCGCTATAAGGGCGGGTAATGCCTTCCCAACGGGCCGATTTCCATTCCTGTTCCAGCTGCTGGATCTGTTGAGAGCGAGAGGTAGACATAATTTTTATCCTTTCAGTCATGTAGGGTTGATTGGGAAAATTCAGGCCAGCAGCGCATAGCCGGGCAGCGTCAGGAAATCGATTAATTCATCTTGCGTGGTGATGCGCTCCATCAGGCGCGCCGCCTCTTCGAACCGGCCGGCGTTAAAGCGTGCCTCCCCCACTTCTTCACGCACCACCAACATCTCTTCTTGCAACATCTGGCGGAACAGCGCCTTGGTCACCGGACGCCCATCATTCAGGCTCTTCTCGTGGTGGATCCACTGCCAGATAGAGGTACGGGAGATCTCCGCCGTCGCGGCATCTTCCATCAACCCATAGATCGGCACGCAGCCGTTGCCGGAGATCCAGGCTTCGATGTACTGCACCGCCACGCGAATGTTGGCACGCATTCCCGCTTCCGTGCGTTCGCCGTCACAAGGTTCCAGCAGCTGCGCGGCGCTGATCGGCGCATCCTGCTCACGCAGCACGTCCAGCTGGTTTTGGCGATCGCCCAATGCCTTGTCGAACACCTCCATCACCGTGTCCGCCAGCCCCGGGTGTGCCACCCAGGTGCCGTCGTGGCCGTTATTGGCCTCCAGCTCTTTGTCCGCCCGTACCTTGTTCAGCACCCAGGCGTTTTTCTCGGCGTCTTTGCTCGGGATAAACGCCGCCATGCCGCCCATGGCGAACGCACCGCGCTTATGACAGGTTTTGATCAACAGACGCGAATAGGCGCTGAGGAAGGGTTTCTCCATGGTCACCGACTGACGATCCGGCAGCACGCGATCGCCGTGATTTTTCAGCGTCTTGATGTAGCTGAAGATGTAATCCCAGCGGCCGCAGTTCAGGCCAACGATGTGATCGCGCAGGTGATAGAGGATCTCGTCCATCTGGAACACCGCCGGCAGGGTTTCGATCAGCACCGTCGCCTTGATGGTGCCGCGCGGCAGATCGAAACGATCCTCGGTAAAGCTGAAGACATCGCTCCACCAGGCTGCTTCTTCCCAGGACTGGGTTTTCGGCAGATAGAAATACGGGCCGCTGCCCTTGGCCAACAGCTGGCGATAGTTGTGGTAGAAGTACAGCGCGAAATCGAACAGGCCGCCTGGGATGGCCTCGTCGCGCCACAGCACGTGCTTCTCCGGCAAATGCAGGCCGCGCACGCGAGCGATCAACACCGCCGGGTTCGGTTTCAGCTGGTAAATCTTGCCGGCTTCATTGGTGTAGGAAATGGTGCCGTTAACCGCATCGTGCAGGTTGATTTGACCGTCGATGACTTTGTCCCAGCTTGGCGCCAGCGAGTCTTCAAAGTCCGCCATAAATACTTTTACGTTGGCGTTCAGCGCATTGATCACCATTTTGCGCTCGACCGGCCCGGTGATCTCAACCCGGCGATCGCGCAGGTCTTGCGGAATGCCGCGGATCTGCCAGTCGCCCCCACGAATGGAATTGGTTTCCGAAATAAAGCCAGGCAATTCGCCGCGATCGATATTTTGCTGCCAGCGGACACGCGCCGCCAGCAGCTCATTGCGCCGCGGTGTGAATTTCGCCACCAGTTCCGCCAGGAACTCAACCGCTTCATCTGTCAACACCTGGCGCTCCGCAGCGGCGAAACCCTGCGTAAACCTTAACTCCGTGCCTGCTATCTGTTGCGTCATGACCTTGCTCCTTCCCATCGTCGCGCCTGAGCGACCGGCGCATTTTCATCAGAAATCACTGTGGATCAGGGCGGATGAAACGATCCTAAACTGGTCAGATCTCATCCCGATAGCTCTAAGAATACTCAACAAAAAATAAAAATCAAAAACCATTTCCATTTTATTATTAAATATTTTATTAACACTTTATTATCAATTAGTTATGAAAAATAACAACAACACCAAGTAAGGAAATCGGTTCCAATAGGCATGCAGGAACATGATAACGCCTTGTCGAACAAGGTATTTCAGGAAGAGATGGGGGAGAAAAAGAGGATCGAACGAGGGATCGTCAACGCAGCGGCCTCGATTCAGCCGCCGGCAGGCAGAAAAATTCAGTCGAGCGTCGGGTTCATATGGCGCAGATCGTAAGGCGTAATCTGGTAGACGTAATAGTTGAGCCAGTTGGAAAACAGCAGGTGGCCATGGCTGCGCCAGGTGGCTTTCGGTGTCAGTGCAGGGTTGTCATCGGGAAAGTAGTTGAGCGGAACGGTGGGATCGAGGCCGGCATCGTTGTCGCGACAATACTCCCCGGCCAGAGTCAGGGCATCATATTCCGGATGGCCGGTGACAAACGCCAGGCGCTTATCTCTGCTGGCGAACAGATAGGCGCCGGCCTGCTCGGATTCGGCCAGGATATCCAGATCGGTATACTGGCGAATCACCTCGGTCGGGAAATCGGCATAGCGTGAGTGCGGCGCCAGGAAGCTTTCGTCGAAGCCGCGCGTCAGCAATGCATGTTGCTGCAGCGTTTGGTGCGGATAAACGCCAGAGAGCTTCACCTCGCGCGTCATCTTGGGAATACCGTACAGGATGTTCAACGCCGCTTGTACCGCCCAGCACACGAACAGCGTGGAGGTGACGTGGTTCTTGGCCCAGTCGATCACCCGTTCGATCTGCGGCCAGTAGGCGACATCGCAGAAGTCGACCAGCCCCAGCGGCGCACCGGTGACGATCAAACCATCGAAGTTCTCATTCTGGATGTCCTCAAAGTCGCAGTAGAAATTGTTCAGATGCTCAGCCGGCGTGTTCTTCGACTCGCGGCTATCGATACGCAGCAGCTGGATATCAATCTGCAGCGGCGAGTTGGAGAGCAGGCGCAGAAACTGGTTTTCCGTTTCGATCTTCTTTGGCATCAGATTGAGGATCAGCACTTTCAATGGCCTGATTTCCTGTGTTTTTGCCCGTGAGGATGTCATTACGAAGACATTCTCATCACGCAAGAAGCTGACCGCAGGTAACTCATCAGGAACACGAATCGGCATTGCTTAATCCTCACACATCCATTTATACGTTTAGACTTCTAGATGCCCGAAGATAGCGTTTTTTTCGGTCGATGTCGAGCATTCAGCGGAAAGGTGAAAATGTTTCATTGCGCGGCCTGCGCCAGGATATGAGCAGAGGGAGTAAAGCGGAT
>NZ_JCAXDO010000090.1:0-710 GCF_059740205.1 Serratia sp. LTN-2
TACTGTGCCAACAAGGTAGCACCATAAAATGTCTTCTGGTGCCACCTTATGCGAGAGAGTTCTTATTTATTATCTTCTAACAGATAGCGATAGAGCAGCCCACCGATAACACCACCAACCAGTGGCACAAGCCAGAATACCCACAACTGCTGCAACGCCCAAGTGCCCTGAAAGAGCGCTACGCCTGTGCTGCGCGCCGGGTTGACTGAAGTGTTGGTCACTGGGATGCTGATCAGGTGGATAAGAGCCAACGCCAATCCGATAACCAGCGGGGCAAAGCCCGCAGGAGCGCGCTTGTCGGTCACGCCATGGATTACGATCACAAAGAAAGTGGTCAGTACCAGCTCAATCACAATTGCGGCTTGCAGAGAGTAACCACCCGGGGAGTGTTCGCCGTAACCATTGGAGGCAAAACCACCTGCGGTGGCGTCGAATCCGCCTTTACCGCTAGCGATAAAATACAGCACCGATGCTGCGGCGATGCTGCCGATCACTTGTACGAGAACATAAGGAAGGACTTCTTTCACCGAGAAACGACCGCTGGCGAATAATCCAACGGTAACTGCTGGGTTAAAATGCCCTCCGGAAATATGCCCGACGGCATAGGCCATCGTCACCACGGTCAGACCGAAAGCGATCGCGACGCCGAGAAAACCAACACCCAGCTGTGGAAATGCCGCTGCTAATACTGCGCTTCCACACCCTCCGAA
>NZ_JCAXDO010000091.1:0-700 GCF_059740205.1 Serratia sp. LTN-2
GGTATAGACCCGAAACCCGGTGATCTAGCCATGGGCAGGTTGAAGGTTGGGTAACACTAACTGGAGGACCGAACCGACTAATGTTGAAAAATTAGCGGATGACTTGTGGCTGGGGGTGAAAGGCCAATCAAACCGGGAGATAGCTGGTTCTCCCCGAAAGCTATTTAGGTAGCGCCTCGTGAACTCATCTTCGGGGGTAGAGCACTGTTTCGGCTAGGGGGCCATCCCGGCTTACCAAACCGATGCAAACTCCGAATACCGAAGAATGTTATCACGGGAGACACACGGCGGGTGCTAACGTCCGTCGTGAAGAGGGAAACAACCCAGACCGCCAGCTAAGGTCCCAAAGTCATGGTTAAGTGGGAAACGATGTGGGAAGGCATAGACAGCCAGGATGTTGGCTTAGAAGCAGCCATCATTTAAAGAAAGCGTAATAGCTCACTGGTCGAGTCGGCCTGCGCGGAAGATGTAACGGGGCTAAACCATGCACCGAAGCTGCGGCAGCGACGCTTAGGCGTTGTTGGGTAGGGGAGCGTTCTGTAAGCCGTTGAAGGTGGCCTGTGAGGGTTGCTGGAGGTATCAGAAGTGCGAATGCTGACATAAGTAACGATAAAGCGGGTGAAAAGCCCGCTCGCCGGAAGACCAAGGGTTCCTGTCCAACGTTAATCGGGGCAGGGTGAGTCGACCCCTAAGGCGAGGC
>NZ_JCAXDO010000092.1:0-695 GCF_059740205.1 Serratia sp. LTN-2
GAGCTGAACACCGGCAGCGTGCTGCACGGTGAGTACACCTGGACGCCAAACGGTGCGGGTGCCGACAAATCCCTGTATGCCTGGGGCGCTAAAGGCTCCACGGCAGGCAGCGTGGCAAACGGCAGTACCGTGCCTGCAAGCGGTAAAACCGGTGACTACACCATTACGGGAGCTGATGCGGGTAAGTACATCGAGCTCTCCGTGCTGGCATCCGACGGCACGGTGAAGGGTAACACCTCCACCGTGGACACCTCGATGGTCTCCGGCGGCCCGGGCTCGTGCCCGGCCGGCAACGACGGCTGTATCGATATCACCAATCCGGGCACGGACAACCCGGGCCAGGTCCAGACCGGCACACCGGTGGTGGCGGCCGTTATCCGCGGTACAGAGCTGAACACCGGCAGCGTGCTGCACGGTGAGTACACCTGGACGCCAAACGGTGCGGGTGCCGACAAATCCCTGTATGCCTGGGGCGCTAAAGGCTCCACGGCAGGCAGCGTGGCAAACGGCAGTACCGTGCCTGCAAGCGGTAAAACCGGTGACTACACCATTACGGGAGCTGATGCGGGTAAGTACATCGAGCTCTCCGTGCTGGCATCCGACGGCACGGTGAAGGGTAACACCTCCACCGTGGACACCTCGATGGTCTCCGGCGGCCCGGGCTCGTGCCCGGCCGGCAACGACGGCTGTATCGA
>NZ_JCAXDO010000093.1:0-683 GCF_059740205.1 Serratia sp. LTN-2
TTGCCTGCAGGGTCAGTCGCTGTTGCAGTCACTGTATCGCCATCCACCAGGTTACCCGGGTTTGGTACTGACCAGCTACCATCTGTGCCTGCTACCACTGTTGCAGTGGTGCCATCAGGATAAGTCACAGTCACGGTTGAACCAGGCTCTGCCTGACCGCTCACTGGGTCTGTTGCATTGATCGGATCAAGCACCGGTGCATTTGGTGCAACCGTATCAATGGTCACCACTGCAGTATCGTTACCTACGTTACCTGCTGCATCTGTTGCAGTCACGGTAATGGTGTGTGGACCGTCTGCGAGTGTTGGAAGTGTATTGTCTGCAAGCGTCCAGGTGCCGTCGCCATTGTTCACTGCCGGATAGTCAACGCCATCCACATTGACAACTACAGTGGCTGTCGGGTCGTTCACTGTACCAGTAAGTGCTGGTGTGCTGTCATTCGTCAACACGTCATCCAGCGCAACCACAGGTGCTGTGATGTCTGCTGAAACTGTGCCTGTACCTGGCAATGAAGTGTTGCCTGCAGGGTCAGTTGCTGTTGCAGTCACTGTATCGCCATCCACCAGGTTACCCGGGTTTGGTACTGACCAGCTACCATCTGTTCCAGCTACCACTGTTGCAGTGGTGCCATCAGGATAAGTCACAGTCACGGTTGAACCAGGCTCTGCCTGACCGCTCACTGG
>NZ_JCAXDO010000094.1:0-677 GCF_059740205.1 Serratia sp. LTN-2
CTTTGTGATTCATGACTGGGGTGAAGTCGTAACAAGGTAACCGTAGGGGAACCTGCGGTTGGATCACCTCCTTACCTTAAAGAACCTGCCTTTGTAGTGCTCACACAGATTGTCTGATGAAAAGTAAATAGCAAGGCGTCTTGCGATTGAGACTTCAGTGTCCCCTTCGTCTAGAGGCCCAGGACACCGCCCTTTCACGGCGGTAACAGGGGTTCGAATCCCCTAGGGGACGCCACTTGCTGGTTCGTGAGTGAAAGTCACCTGCCGACATATCTCAAAACTCATCTTCGGGTGACGTTTGAGATATTTGCTCTTTAAAAATCTGGATCAAGCTGAAAATTGAAACGACACACAGTTAATGTGTGTTCGAGTCTCTCAAATTTTCGCAAACCGGTGATGAATCGAAAGAAACATCTTCGGGTTGTGAGGTTAAGCGACTAAGCGTACACGGTGGATGCCCTGGCAGTCAGAGGCGATGAAGGACGTGCTAATCTGCGAAAAGCGCCGGCGAGGTGATATGAACCTTTGACCCGGCGATGTCCGAATGGGGAAACCCAGTGTGTTCCGACACACTATCGTTAACTGAATACATAGGTTAACGAGGCGAACCGGGGGAACTGAAACATCTAAGTACCCCGAGGAAAAGAAATCAACCGAGATTCCCCCAGTAGCGGCGA
>NZ_JCAXDO010000095.1:0-647 GCF_059740205.1 Serratia sp. LTN-2
TAGCCGTTTGCAAGGTCAGCTGCTGTCACGGTGTAGTTCACACCATTGACATTCACCACTGTGCCGTCAAGCGCATCTGGTCCCAACGCCACTTGTGCATTGAAGCTGCCGTCTGTGCCTAACTCGTCTGCATTCAAGATACCGTCGCCATTTAGGTCTTCAGGAATCGTGATCGCACCGATCAGGTCTGCAGGGACTGTATCAACCGTTACTGTCACGTCTGCATCTGCAACATCGACATTACCTTGTGCATCCACTGCTTCTGCATGGATCGCTACAGGACCTTCGCCTGTCACAGGAATTGCTGCTGTGATATAGCCGTTTGCAAGGTCAGCCGCTGTGACGGTGTAGTTAGTACCGTTAACATTCACCACTGTGCCATCAACTGCATCCGGTCCTAATGCCACTTGTGCATTGAATGTACCGTCTGTACCAAGTTCTGCAGCATTCAAGATACCATCGCCATTTAAGTCTTCAGGAACCGTAATTGCTGTAATCAGGTCTTGTGGAGTTGTATCAATGGTTAAGGTTACATCTGCATCAGCAACATCAACGTTACCTTGCGCATCTACTGCTTCTGCATGGATCGCTACAGGGCCTTCGCCTGTCACAGGAATCGCTGCTGTGATATAGCCGTTTGCAAGGTC
>NZ_JCAXDO010000096.1:0-634 GCF_059740205.1 Serratia sp. LTN-2
CCTGGCGCAGCGTGAAATACCTCGGCCGTTATCTGAAGCGCCCGCCGGTGGCGGCCTCACAGCTGCGCCACTACCGCGGCGGTGCCGTGGTCCATCAGTATTACGACCACCGCACGCAGCAGCACAAACGGCAGAAAATCAGCCAGGAGGAGATGCTGCAGCGTTACGTCAGCCATATTCCGGCGCGGCATTTTAAAATGGTGCGCTACTATGGTTTTCTGGCCAACCGCAAGCGAGGCTCGCTGCTGCCGAAGGTCTACAATGCGCTGGAAATGACGGTACGAGAAAAACCGAAGCGGCCCGGGTTCGCAGTACTAATGAAGGGCTTCCTGGGCACCGATCCGTACCAGTGTATCTTGTGCAAAGGCCGGTTGCGTTTTGCCGGTGCTATGGCGGGCGAGCACGCCACAAAAATGCTCTCTGACAGGCTGCATCAGATGGCGAAAAAACGATGGCTTCAGAGCCCAGCTCTGGATAAGTGCGCCTGAAAAATGGGTTTTGGTTTAAAAACTCAGCAAAACTGGCATTTTCCCGCATTACTCTACGGCAGCCCGCACCATATGGGATTATTTCTTGCTACCGTTCATGGTCAGTCGCTCTCAAAAGATACGATCCAATCTCCTAACCATGAACG
>NZ_JCAXDO010000097.1:0-626 GCF_059740205.1 Serratia sp. LTN-2
GCCGCCGGCAGCGCCCACGGCGGCATGCTTGCTTCGTTATACACCCGCCCGGTGATAATCGGACGGTCCGGGTCACCGTTGATAAAGTCCACCACCACCTCATCGCCGACTCGCGGGATTTGCACTCCGCCGTACCCCTGACCCGCCCAGGCGCTCGACACGCGCACCCAGCAGGAGCTGGTGTCATCCCCCTTCGCCAGACGGTCCCAGTGGAATTTCACCTTCACGCGGCCATATTTGTCCGTCCAGATACTCTCCCCGTTTGGTCCCACAACCTTTGCCGTCTGTGGGCCGTAGGTGCGCGGCCACGCCGTGCTCTGCGCCGGACGGTATGACACCGACGCCGGGATGACCGCGAAATCAGTGCGGTGAAGGGTTTCACCCTCGCCGCTCGCGTAGCGGTTCTCCTCGAAATGGTAACCCGCCGCCGTGACCAGATAGTCACCGTTATCACTGAAGAACGGGGCGTTAGTCAGGGTGAAGGTGTGTCCCGGTGCAATACCCGCGGCCGTGGCCGTCGCCTGAATCTGCTGGTGCTCCACCTGCCAGCGCTCCTGACGGATACGGGCGTAGAACTCCGCATGCCCGGTCTCAACAAACCGTCCCGGCCAGTCGTACACGTCGAT
>NZ_JCAXDO010000098.1:0-619 GCF_059740205.1 Serratia sp. LTN-2
CAGCCGCATGATCTGCCGCTGCCGCACCGTCAGCGTCTCTTCCTCGAACAGTACCGCCTTATCTGAACCAGATGTTTCTCGTTCATGCCATAACGCATCTAAATAAAAACGCAGCTGCTGCAGATCGCCGCGCTTGGGCAGCGTTTTCTGCAATCGCCCCAGCCGCCACGTCGCCAGGCTGTTTTTCCCCTCACACAGGGAAAAAATGACGCAATCTTTCATGCCTGCATGCAACGCTTCACCAATCAGCCGAGCCATAGGCCGGCTGGCGTCATAAAAAATAATGTCGGCACTGCCCAGGCAGCTTTGATTAACAAATTCCACCCGCTTATTCTTGCCGCGAAAATATTCAACCAAAAAGAAAACCAGTCCCTGAGAAATAAAGGCATCCTTACCCAGCAGGGCAATATTAATCATGATTAGTAAGCTCCTTTACTCTGGCCTTCATATAACACGCCACCACAACCAGACTCTAATCAATAAAAAACCAAGCACCATTATTAAAGCACCTGTATCGCCACCATCATTTAATTGCACCACGAACTGGCCGGCCATTCAGCGAATGGTCACACATTAATGAATCGCATTAATATCAGCAGATTTTTCTTCATTCTCCTGA
>NZ_JCAXDO010000099.1:0-611 GCF_059740205.1 Serratia sp. LTN-2
CGGGCCGACTGGCAGGGCAACCTCAGCCACCAGACCGGCAGCGGCCAGCCGACCGACAGGCGGCTGGACTGGAGCCGCTATTACGCCTACCGCGCGCTGCCGGCGCTGCGCTCGAAGCTGACGGTAGGGGAGAGTTACCTGGACTCCGGCATGTTCGACAGCTTCCGCTTTGCCGGCGCCAGCCTGGTATCGGACGACAACATGTTGCCGCCGAACCTGCGCGGCTATGCGCCGGAGGTGGTGGGCGTGGCGAAGACCAACGCCAAGGTGGTCATCAGCCAGCAGGGGCGGGTGTTGTACGAAACCACGGTCGCCGCAGGGCCATTCCGTATCCAGGACATCAACGATGCGGTGAGCGGTGAGCTCAATGTGCGGGTCGAGGAGCAGGACGGCAGCGTGCAGGAGTTTGTCATGAACACCGCCAGCATTCCGTACCTGACGCGCCCCGGTTCGGTGCGCTTCAAGCTGGCGGCGGGCAAGCCGGCGGACTTTGAGCACCATGCGCGCGGGCCGCTGTTCGGCACCGGCGAGTTCTCCTGGGGGGTAAGCAACGGCTGGTCGCTGTACGGCGGCGCGCTGGCGGGCGGCGACTATAACGCGGCCTCGCTGGG